>CAILUV010000101.1 GCA_903837555.1 uncultured Alphaproteobacteria bacterium | reverse complement strand
CGACAGTGGCCCGGCCGTCGCCGGCGCCAAGGAAACCCGGCCCGTGAAACAAGGCTCGTCCGACGACGCTGCCTTCATCATGAAGAATGCCGCTTCGGTCATCATCGTGCCCGGTTACGGCATGGCGGTGGCGCAGGCCCAGCATGCGTTGCGCGAAATGGCCGACAAGCTGAAGGCCGAAGGCGTGAAAGTCAGCTACGCCATTCATCCGGTGGCGGGCCGCATGCCCGGTCACATGAATGTGCTGCTGGCGGAAGCCAATGTGCCTTACGACGAAGTGTTCGAGCTGGAAGACATCAATTCCCAGTTCGCCCAGGCCGACGTCGCCTATGTGATCGGCGCCAACGACGTCACCAATCCGTCGGCCAAGACCGATCCCAAATCGCCGATCTTCGGCATGCCGATCCTGGACGTGGAAAAGGCCAAGACCGTGCTGTTCATCAAGCGCGGCATGGGCTCGGGTTACGCCGGAGTCGAGAACGAACTGTTCTTCCGCGACAACACCATGATGCTGTTCGCGGACGCCAAGAAAATGACGGAAGAAATCGTCAAGGCGCTGGATCACTAGCAAATCGCGCAGGAAGCCATGGCGGGTCACAAGGTCGATCGCAAGGATACGATGGTAATCGGCGGCGCGTCCGTCGGTACGGTGTTCGAATGGTATGACTTCTACCTCTACGGCTCGCTCGCCACTTACATCACGCGGCATTTCTTCTCCGGCGTGAACGAGACCACCGGCTATATCTTCGCGCTTCTGGCGTTCGCTGCCGGCTTCGCGGTGCGCCCGTTCGGCGCGCTGATCTTCGGGCGGCTGGGCGACAAGTGGGGCCGCAAGAACACGTTCCTCGTCACCATGCTGCTGATGGGCGTGTCGACCTTCGCCGTCGGACTGCTGCCATCCTATGCCAGCGTCGGCGTGATCGCGCCCATCGCGCTGGTGACGCTGCGCCTGCTCCAGGGCCTGGCGCTGGGCGGCGAGTATGGCGGTGCGGCCACCTATGTTGCCGAACATGCGCCTCCAGGTCGGCGCGGCTTCTACACAAGCTGGATCCAGACCACCGCCACGGTGGGCCTGTTTCTCAGCCTGATCGTCATCCTGTTCACCCGCGTCCAGTTGGGCAGCGAAGCGTTCGGTGAGTGGGGCTGGCGGTTGCCCTTCCTGTTGTCGGGCGCGCTCCTGGCCGTGTCGCTATGGATACGCTTGCGGCTGCACGAAAGCCCGGTGTTCCAACGCCTCGTCAAGGAAGGCAAGACCTCCAAGAAGCCGCTGACCGAAGCCTTCGCCAACAAGAAGAACCTCAAGCTGGTGATCCTGGCGCTGGCGGGCCTCACCGCCGGTCAGGCCGTGGTCTGGTATACGGGGCAGTTCTACGCGCTGTTCTTCCTGGAAAAGATATTGAAGGTCGATGGCGCGCTGACCAACCAGCTCGTCGCGTATGGACTGGCGATCGGCACGCCGTTCATCATCCTGTTCGGCTGGCTGTCGGACAAGATCGGCCGCAAGCCCATCATTCTGGGCGGCTGCCTGCTGGCGGCGCTGACCTATTTCCCACTGTTCCACGCGCTGACCGCAGCGGCCAATCCGGGCCTGGCGTCCGCGTCCGAGCGCGCGCCCATCACCGTCATCGCCGATCCGGCCGACTGCGCCTTCCAGTTCGATCCGGTGGGCAAGGCGGCGTTCAATTCCTCCTGCGACATCGCCAAATCCTATCTGGCGCGCGCGGGTCTTCCGTATCGCAACGAAGCCGCGCCCGCCGGAACGCTGGCACGGGTCACGGTGGGCGAAGCCGCGCTGGCGTCGTTCGACGGCCAAACGCTGGAAAGGAACGCGCTCGCCACGCAGCGCGCCGCGTGGGAGGCGCAGGCCGCCACTGCGCTGGCGCAGGCGGGTTATCCGGCCGCATCTGACAGCGCCACGGTCAACAAACCGATGGTTGTCGCGATCCTGGCGATCCTGATGATCTATGTCGCGATGGTCTATGGCCCGATTGCCGCCATGCTGGTGGAGATGTTCCCCGCCGCCATCCGCTATACTTCGATGAGCCTGCCCTATCATTTGGGCAATGGCTGGTTCGGCGGCTTCCTGCCCACCACATCCTTCGCCATGGTCGCGGCCAGCGGCGATATCTACTACGGGCTGTGGTATCCGGTGGTCGTGGCGGGGCTGACTTTCGTGATCGGGTTCTTCTTCATTCGGGAAACCCGGAACGCCGATATCGACGCATGAGCGTCCGCGAAGCCAGACTGCCCGCTGACGAACCGGCCATCCTGTCCTTCATCAACGGATTGCAGGACTTTGAGGCCGCCTTCGAACCCAATCGCCGCCGCGATCCGGCCTTCGCCGCCGATCACTGGCGCGATGCGCAGCATCGCTGCGCGCAGAAGCACGGCATCATGCTGATCGCGCAAGACTTTGTTCCTGAAGTGGGGGTCAAAGCCGTGGGCTGGGCCTTTGCCTATGAAGAACATGGCGAGCTCTTCATCACCGAGCCGGAACGCCGCCATGGATTTCTGGCGGAAATTTTCGTGATGCCGTACGCGCGCGGCAAGGGCCTGGGCCGCGCCCTGATTGCGGCCTGCGAAGACTGGGCGCGCGGGCGGGGCCATCAACTGCTCACCATCGGCGTGCTGGCCAACAATGCCCGCGCCATCCGCGCCTATGAAGGCGCGGGCTATGCCCCCTATACGTTGATGTTGCGCCGCTACCTGGGGTCTTGAATCCGCTATCCTGGGGCTTAAATTAGAGGTGCGGGGACGACCCTGCATTTCCCAAATCCCTCCGGGACGGCCCGGCTCTTAGGAGAGCCGTCATGGCCTGGTTTTATCTTCTGCTTGCGGGCGGTCTGGAGATCGTCTGGGCGTTTTTTCTCAAACAGACCGACGGCTTCACGCGCCTGGGCGCCAGCCTCATCACGCTGTTGGCGCTGGTGGGCAGTCTTGTTTTCCTGTCGCTGTCGCTGCGCGCCCTGCCGTTGGGCACGGCTTACGCGATCTGGACCGGCATCGGCGCGATCGGAACCTTTGCGCTGGGCATCATCCTCCTGGGTGAACCGGCCAGCGCGATGCGCCTGGCGGCGGCGGGCCTGATCGTCAGCGGGTTGGTCCTGATGAAGCTGTCGGCGTGACTATTTCAGTCCGCCCATGCGACATACTTCTTTCCACTCGTTGTCGCGCACGGGCTGCACCGACAGGCGGAAGCTTTTGACCAGGCTCATTTCGGCAAGCTTCTTGTTGGCTTTCACCTCGGCCAGCGTGACCGGCTTGGGCATGTCCTTGACGGCCTTCACCACCACCAGTCCGAACTTGCCGGCGTCATCCGTGGGATCGGGGCGGTATTCGCCGATCACCTCCACGATCCCCACCACCGCTTTCTCGTCTCCCGTGTGATAGAAAAATCCCAGATCGCCCTTCTTCATCGCCTTCATGTTGCCGGCAGCGGTCCAGTTGCGCACCCCGCTCCAGGGTTCGCCCTTGGCGCCCTTTTTCTTCTGCTGGTCCCAGGAGAAGGTTTCCGCTTCGGTCTTGAACAGCCAGTACGCCATTTATTCCGCCTTCAGTTACTTTTCGGCTTTTAGAGGCCGGCCCATCAACCGCATCACCGCTTCCCCCGGCGGCAGGGCGCCGCTGAGAAGATCGGCCACCGCTTCGGCGATGGGCATTTCGATGTTCATGGCTTTGGCCCGCGCCACCAGCGCCGGCGCGGTGTCCACGCCTTCGGCCAGCGCGCCGGCGGGCGCCTTGCCTTCGCCCAGCGCCACGCCGAACGAAAAATTGCGCGAGGATTTACTGGTGGCGGTCAGCACTAGATCGCCCAGACCCGACAGACCCATCAATGTTTCGCGCTTCGCGCCCAGCGCTTCGCCCAGCCGCGCCAGTTCGGCAAAGCTGCGCGCCAAGAGTGCGGCGCGGGCATTCTCGCCCAGTCCCATGCCTTCGACCACGCCGCAGGCGATCGCATAGACATTCTTGGCCGCGCCCCCCAGCGCCACGCCGGTGAGGTCGTCGCTGGCATAGGGGCGGAAGGTGGCCGACCCCAGGCTGGCCTGAAGCTGCGCCGCCAGATCGCCTTTCGCGGCGATGGTGACGGCGGTGGGAAGGCCGCGCGCCACATCGCGCGCAAAGGACGGCCCGGACAGAATGGCGGCGGCGGCTTGCGGCGCGGCCTCAGCCAAAACTTCCGTCACCAGCTTGCCCGAGCCCTGTTCGATGCCCTTGGCGCAGATCACCAGCGGCGTGCCCGTTGCGATCAGCGGCTGCAGCCTGTCGGCGAAACCGTGCAGCACCTGCGCCGGGACCACCAGCAGCAGCGCATCGGCCTTGGCGGCCTCGGCCAGGTCGCCGGTGGCGATGAGTTCCTTGGGCAGCGTCACGCCCGGCAGGAAGCGGTTTTCGCCACGCGCCTTGATGGACGCCAGGACATCGTCCTCGCGCACCCACAAGGTTGTCTTGCGGCCGGCAGCCAGCGAGGCCAGCGCCAGGGCGGTGCCCCAGGCGCCTGCGCCCAGCACTGCGATATGGGAAAAGGGGGATACGGACATGAATTCGTTGGTTGTTTATTCAGCTTGAGACCCTATCTTGCCCTTGTAAGCCCGCAAAGCCGGGGCGTGCCGCAAACCGCCTGATTTTCTCCGCATTGTCCTGTGAGTCTCGCCCAGATGCGCAAATTTCCTCTCCTCGTCGCCGCTTTGTCGGTCCTGTGCCTCACTGGCGCCGGCCAGGTTCCGCAGCGCATGTTCCAGTCGTTCAATACGCAGGAGCGCGCCAATCTCGACCGCATCAGCGCCTATCTGAATGGCATCCGCACCCTGCGTAGCGAGTTCGTCCAGATCGGTCCGGACGGCGCCGCCGACCAGGGTGAGGTCTATATCGAAAAGCCCGGCCGCATCCGCTTCGCCTTCCGCGCCCCCAACCCGGTCAGCATCGTGGCCACGGGCGGCCGGATCTATGTGAAGAATGCCCGTCTCAACACGGTCGACAATTACGACCTGGACGACACGCCGCTGGGCCTGCTGCTGAATGATAAAGTCGACCTGGCGCGCAACCGCGCCGTGCTGGGCGTGACGGAGCAGGACGGCGCCCTGATCGTGCGCGCCCGCACCAGCACCAACCGCAACAATTCCAACATCACGCTGGTCTTCTCCGCGCCCGCCATCGAACTGCGGCAATGGACGGTGAAGGACAATCAAGGCGGCACCACCACCGTGGCGCTGCAGGGCACCCAGACCGGCGGCAGTTTCGACCAGGCGCTGTTCGCCGTGCCGGCCAAGGCCGTCAAGATCAAGCAAAGCAGCCGGTAAATGCCGGTCGCGGGGCTGGTCACCGACCGCCGTGTTTTCGACGGCATGCCCACCCATCAGGTCAATGACGAATATGTCACCGTCATCCGCGACGGCGCGGGCGCGTTGCCGCTGCTGATTCCGTCCACCGACACGCCGCTGGCGATTGCCGACATTCTCAAAACGGTCGATGGACTTCTGTTCACCGGCGCGCCGTCCAATGTCGCGCCGTCGCATTATGACGGGACGCCGCGTCCCGGGACCGAACTGGACCCATCGCGCGATGCCATCACCCTGCCGCTGCTGCGCGCCGCTATTGCCGCCGGCAAGCCGGTGCTGGCCATCTGCCGCGGCTTTCAGGAGCTCAACGTGGCGCTGGGCGGCAGCCTGCACCAGCATGTCCACGAGATCCCCGGACGGCTGGATCATCGCGAGCCGCAATCGGCGTCTTCCCGCGATGTCGAATATGCCCCCGCCCATACCGTCCAGTTCGCCGCGGACGGCGTGCTGGCGCGCCTGACGGGGCAGGCGAGCGCCATGGTCAATTCCCTGCACCATCAGGGCATCGACCGCCTGGCCCCCGGGCTGAAGGTGGAGGCGACCGCGCCCGACAGCCAGATCGAGGCGGTTTCGATGCCGGGTGCGCCGGGTTTCCTTCTGGGCGTGCAGTGGCACCCCGAGTGGCGCTGGGCGGAAGATCCGCTCAGCCGCGCCCTGTTCGCGGCGTTTGGCAATGCGCTGCGGACTGCGGCTTAAACGCCCGAAGTTCCCTTGTTTACGTCGTCCTAACGGGTCATCGGACAGTTTAAGGCGCACATAACCCGGCCCCACGCATGTCCAATCCCGCCCGTTTTCTGGGCTTTGCCTTCACCAATGCCGACTTCCTGTTCGAGGTGGATGCAAAGGGCACGATTGTGTTTGCGGCAGGCGCCGCCAACGATCTTGTGCGTGAAAACGGCGATACGCTGGTAGGCGCCCCTGTCGGCAAGCTGTTCAACCCGTCGGAAGCCATTAAATTCGCCACTTTTACCAAGGCGCTGAAAGGCGGCGAGCGTGCCGGCCCCTTCCAGCTCACTTTGGCCACGGGCGCGCAGGCCAACCTCGCCATGCTGCGGCTGTCGGAAAACGGCTCCAACATCTCCTGCACGCTTGCGCGGCCGTCGCGGCCCGCAATCGATTCCGCGACCGGGCTGGCCTCCCGCGACGGCTTCATGGCCGCTGCACGCACGGCAGGCGGCAGCGATATCCTGACACTGGTCAATGTCCCGGGCCTGCCCGAACTTTGCGCGCAGCTTCCCGGCGACAAGGCCCAGTTGCTGATGCAACGCATCGGTGCTTCGCTCCAGACGGCAGGCATCACGGCCGCGGGACGCATCTCGGAAACCGGTTTTGGCGCACTGTCGCCTGCCATGCGGGGCGATCTGGGGCTGGCGCGCAAGGTCGCCGAAGCCATATCTGCCGGTGGCCTGAAAGCGCCCCGCGTTTCCGAAATGCGGCTGGGACTGCAAGCCACCGAGCTTTCCCATGAGCAGCGTTTGCTGGCGATGCGCTATGTGATCGATCGCTTCGCGGAAAAAGGAAAGTTCGACAGCAGCGATGTCGATCTCGCATCCATCTTCACCAAGATGATGGAAGAGACGCAGCGACGGCTGGGCGACATCACGCGCAAGGTGGGCGAGGGCGCTTTCGAAATCGCCTATCAGCCGATCAGCGACCTGGAAACCGGAAAAGTCTCCCATTACGAGGCGCTGGCGCGGTTCGACAATCCCGAAGGCACGGGCGAAACCGTCAAGTTCATTGAAGCGCTGGGAATTTCCGATGCGTTCGACCTGATGGTGGCCAACAAGGTCATGGGCGTCATCGAGGACCGCAGCGATGTCCACATCGCCTTCAATATTTCCGGCGCAACCATCGCGTCACCGGCCAGCTTTGGCCTGCTGGCAGGCATGCTGGCCAGGCGCCGCAAGCTCGCACCGCGCACGCTGATCGAGATCACCGAGACTTCCGCCATCGCCGATCTGGAAAGCGCGGGCAAGGCGATCCAGGCGTTGCGGTCGATGGGCTTTCGGGTCGGGCTGGACGATTTCGGCGCAGGCGCGGCGTCGGTGAATTATCTCCACGCTTTCGCGGTCGATTTCGTGAAATTCGACGGCGCCATGATCCAGAAGATCGGCTCTCCCGCCCATGACGACGCTTTCCTCCAGGGGCTGGCCAAGCTGTGCGCAGAAATGCAGATCGACACGATCGCGGAATGGATCGAAACCGAGGCCCAGGCCAAGGCCGTCGCGGCGATGGGGTTCCATCACGGTCAGGGGAAGTGGTTCGGGGCGCCGGTCACCGAGATCCCCAGCGCTGCCGTGGGGCCGGGCAAGCGCCGTGGCGTGACCGAAAGCTGGGGCTGACGCCTTTCCCGCCGGCGCGGATGCCGGTTTTCCGCCGAAAACAAATGTGTCAAAATTACAATTGTCACTCTAAAAATGATGTAATTCGCGCTAGGTGCGAATTTTATTGAAACCTGTTGCATATCTGCATAGTTTAATTCCTGAAGATGGCCTTGAGCTGCTGGCACTGCCCCCCGCTCGCTTTCAGCTCCCGTCTTCGCCGGAGCGTCTGGTAATCCCCTCCCGGCTGCTCCTCGCGCGATTAGCGCATCTGCCCCCGGCCCAGCGCCGGGGGCTTTTTTTTACCCTGTGACCCGCCGGAGGGTCAGGCTGAGCCGCCCGCCGCCCGGCAGCAGGCGGGAGCTGCCCGGCTTGATGCGGTCGATGCCGTGATAGGCCAGCCGGGCAGGGCCGCCGAAGGCGATGACGTCGCCCGATGCCAGGGTGACGCTCTGGGTCTTGCCGCCTCTCGCAGGGCCGCCGATGCGGAACAGGGCGCTGTCGCCCAGCGACACCCCGATCACGGCGGCGCTGACATCCTTCTCGTCGCGGTCCTGGTGCAGGCCCATCTTGGCGCCCTGCCGATAGACATTGACCAGACAGGTTTCCGGGGCCGCTGCGTCATTGATCTCGCCCCACAAGGCAACCAGCGCGGGCGGAATGTCGGGCCAGGGCTGGCCGGTGACGGGATGGGTGGGCTGATAGCGATAGCCGCTCTTGTCCGAAACCCAGCCCAATGCGCCGAAGCTGCTTTCCTCCACCGAGAAGGGCTTGCCGTTTCCCGGCATCACCGGGCGATACAGCGGCGCCTGCTCCAGCCGTGTCAGCACGTCGCCCAGCAACTGCGTTTGCTGAAGCGGCGAAAATTTCTCACGCCACAGAAAGACACCGGGCGCAATGACGAGCTTCGTCACCACTGCCTTGGAGAACGGGTGGGTGCGGTGAAGATCGCGGCATAGCCGTCTTCCAGGCCGTGGCTGTCCAGCCAGGCT
>CAILUV010000100.1 GCA_903837555.1 uncultured Alphaproteobacteria bacterium | reverse complement strand
GGCAGGAAGGGTTCCATGCTGGCCGCACGCTGCGCGGTCAGCAGGCCGATGCGGGCATGCGGGCGGTTGGGCTGCGCCACGGCGGGGCCGGCGGCAAGCAGCGGGGTTGCCAGAAGGGCGCGGCGCTTCATTCTATCACCTCATCGGCACGGGCCAACAGCATCGGCGGCGCGCTGAGGCCGAGTGCCGTCACCGCCGCCATATTGATCACTAGCTCGACCCGGTTCGGCTGCACCACCGGCAGGTCCTCCACCCGCGCGCCGCGCAGCAGGCGATCCACATACTGCGCTCCCTGGCGATAATTCTCCCGCAGATCCGCCCCGTAGGAGGCCATGCCACCAATCTCGGGTGAGAAGCGGTTCTCATAAACCGCCGGCAGCCTTGCCTCGGCTGCGAAGGCCACCACGCGGCGGCGCGCTGGGAACAGGATGAAGTCGTGCGGCACCAGCATGGCGTGCTCGCGCGCCGCCTCGGCCAGCACGGCCGGCATGTCGGATGGCCTGGCCAGGGGCAGCACGCGCGCCGAAAACTCCAGCCGCGGCGCCTGTTCGGCAATGTCGGTCAGGTTGCGCGCATGGGCGGGGTTGGTGGGGTTGGTCAGCACGGCCAGGCGCCGACGCTCGGGCGGTAGCAACTCGGCCAGCAGCTCCAGCCGTTTGCCCCAGAGCATCTGCCCGGACGCCGCCGCCCCAGTGACATTGCCGCCTGGCCGCGCCAGCGAGGCCACAAGCCCAAGCGCCACCGGGTCCACCACCTGGAGGAACACTATGGGGATGCGGCGCGTGGCCTGCTGCGCCGCCCTTGCCTCGGTAGAACCGGTCACGACGATCACATCGGGCTGCGTCGCCATAATCTCGGCGGCAAGGCGGGGTGAGACACCGGGTTCGCCATTGCCGTGGCGCTCCTCAATGTGCAGCGTTTCGCCATGGCGCCAGCCAAGGGCCGCCAAATAGCGCCGCAGATACACGAAGGCCACCGGATCATCGGCGCTGGCGGCGGAAATCATGCCAAGCCGTGGCAGGCGCGACGGGCGCGGTTGGGCAAGGGCGCCGCGCGTGGCCGGGGCCGCAGCAAGCAGCGGGGTTGCCAGAAGGGCGCGGCGCTTCATTCTATCACCTCATCCGCCTGGGCCAGCAACGTGTGCGGCATCGCGAGACCCAAGGTGGCGGCGGCGCGAAGGTCCACCGCGAAATGGAAACGGCGCGGCCGCTCGATGGGCATGGTGGCTGGGCTCTCACCGGCCAGAATACGCTCGACCATCGGCATCGCCAGCCCCCAGAACTGCGCCTGATCGGGACCGTAGCCCAGCAGGATGCCGCCGCCGAGATAGCTGCTGAAGAAGGTGACGCAGGGCAGCCGGTGTGCCAACAGCGCGGCGCCGAGCCGCGGCAGAACGCTGCTGTAGCCCGGCGCGGTTAGGCACACGACTCCGGTCCGCGCCGCGTCGAGGCTTGCGAAGGCTTGGTCGAAATCCTGGATTTGCCGCCAGTTCATTACCTGTGTCGTCAGGCCGCGCTGCGCCGCTTGGCGTTCCGCCACCGCCAGTTGCAGCGGCCCCGTGCTGGGGTCCCACAGGAAGACGATATGGCGGGTGCGCGGCGCTGCCTCGACCAACAAGTCCAGCCATTTCCCGGCCATCGAGGGCTGGTCCATGAACAGCCCGGTGATGTTGCCACCCGGCCGGGCCAAGCTTTCGGCATAGCCCGCCGCCACCGGATCCGTCTCGAGATCGACCGCCACGATGGGCAGGCTGCGCGCGGCCCGTGCGCAGGCGGCCAGGACCTCGGCGCCGATGGCCATGATGACCGAGACATCGAGCCGCTGCATCTCCTCCACCAGTCCCGGCAGGCGGCTGGCATCGCCGCCGGCGCTGCGTAGGAACAGGCTCTGCTCCTCAACCAGGCCGGCGCGCCGCCAGAGCGGCAGGAACACTTGCAGCGTATTATTGTTGGGGGCGATGGTGACCGCGTGGAGGTAGCCAATGCGGCGCGGCCTGCGGGTCTGCGCCCGCACGGCGGGGGCGGCCAGCAGTGCAGGCAGGAGCAGGGTATGGCGGCGCTTCATTCGATCACCTCCTCGGCACGGGCCAGTAGCATGTCGGAAAAATCGCGGCCCAGCGCGCGGGCGGCGCGGCGGTTGATGAAGAACTCGAACCGCGTGGGCAATTG
>CAILUV010000099.1 GCA_903837555.1 uncultured Alphaproteobacteria bacterium | reverse complement strand
CCCGGCCTGATGCGGTCGATGCCGTGATAGGCCAGCCGGGCCGGGCCGCCGAACACGATCACATCGCCAGAGGCGAGGGTGACGCTGCTGGTCTTGCCGCCCCGTGCCGCGCCGCCGATGCGAAAGAGGGCGGTGTCGCCGAGCGACACGCCGATCACTGCGGCGCTGGTGTCCTTCTCGTCGCGGTCCTGGTGCAGGCCCATCCTGGCCTCCGCGCGATAGACATTGACCAGGCAGCTTTCCGGGGCCGCTGCGTCATTGATCTCGCCCCACAAGGCAACCAGCATAGGCGGAATGTCGGGCCAGGGCTGGCCGGTGACGGGATGGGTGGGCTGATAGCGATAGCCGCTCTTGTCCGAAACCCAGCCCAACGCGCCGAAGCTGCTTTCCTCCACCGAGAAGGGCTTGCCGTTTCCCGGCATCACCGGTCGATACAGCGGCGCCTGCTCCAGCCGTGTCAGCACCTCGCCCAGCAACTGCTCTTGCTGAAGCGGCGAAAATTTCTCACGCCACAGAAAGACACCGGGCGCGATGGCGAGCTGCGTCACCACTGCCTTGGAGAACGGGTGGGTGCGGTGAAGATCGCGGCATAGCCGTCTTCCAGGCCGTGGCTGTCCAGCCAGGCTTTCAGTTTTTCCGGCGTGTAACTTTGCGCGATCCATTGCTCCAGCGGCAGGCCGCCGGAATCCTCGAGTGCAAAATCCAGAAAGGCTTTCAACCAGCGCTGATGCTGTTTGGGAAAATGCAGGTACGGGTAGCGCGCGAACTGCAACCGCGCCCTTGGCAGCGCGTCCCAGCCATCGCGAAAAACAATATACAGCGCCGCCGCCAGGCTGGTGCGGTCCTGGCCGCCCGAGCATTTGAGCATGAAGGGCTTGGGCGCCGTGTTGAAGGTTTCGATCAGCCGCACCAGCATGTCGCGGCTGGGCAGTTTTCGCGAATCCAGCATGGCGTCGAAATGCGCGATGTTTCCGGCCTGGGCTGTCGCGGTCTCATGCTTCCACCAGGCCAGATCGTCGTTGCGGCCGCGCAGGTTGATGATCGCGCGGATGCCGCGCACGTCCAGGAAAGCCGCCAGGCCGCCCGCCCAGGCCTGCATCGCCCGCGACGCCTCGCCCGGCACGACCCAGTGAAAATTGTAGAGAATGTCGCCGAGGCTTCGCATAGAATGAATTTAGAGCATTTTTCGGCGGACACGATGCGAATTACCAAACAGCTTCTGGTGCGGCGCTGGGCCGTTTCGACCCTGCTAGCGATCCTTGTCTTCGCCGTGCTGGCGGCGTCCGACCTGCGGCTGGAGGCCCTGTCGGGTTTCGGCACCGCCGAGCTGCAGCGCTTTTCGACTGCCCAGCAATACAATGCCGCCTTCATGGTCTGGCCGTCGGTCTATGCCGTGCGCGCCGGCTTCAACTGGGGGCTGGATTACCTGCTGATGCCGCTTTACGCGGCCAGCTTCTTCTATTCGGCCATTATCGCCCGCGAGGCGTTCGCGCCGGCGGGCAGCCGGTTCCACCGCATCATCACCATGCTGGCGGCGGTTCCGGTGGCGGGCGCCATGCTGGACATGTTCGAGAATGCCCTGCAGCTTTTCATGATGCTGTCGGGCGCCACCGACGGGCTGGCCCGCATTGCCCTGACCGTTTCCAGCGCCAAGTTGATGGCCATCATGCTGGGCGTGGTCATGCTGGTGGGGGCGGTTCTGGCCCAGGTTCAGGAGCGCCAGAAAAAGCGCCTCAAAAGCCCCTGAAAACCGGCGCTTGACCCCAAAGCGCCTATGCGTATATTCCGCCGCTCTTCGCCAGACTCGGTCTGGTAGAAAACTCTTTATTATCAAGGATCTAGACCATGTATGCGGTCGTCCGCACCGGCGGAAAACAGTACAAAGTGGCCAAGGACACGGTCCTGAAGGTCGAAACGCTTGCCGGCGATGTGGGCTCCAAGCTCACCATTGGCGACGTCCTGATGCTGGGTGGCGATGCCCCCAAGATCGGCGCGCCGCTGGTCAAGGGCGCTTCGGTCCAGTGCGAAATCCTCGAGCACGGCCAGGGCGAGAAGGTCATCGCCTTCAAGAAGAAGCGCCGCAAGAACACCCACCGCAAGCGCGGTCATCGCCAGCACTTCACCAAGGTGAAGGTGTTGGGCATCACAGCCGGTTAAAGGACTAGTCGTATGGCACATAAGAAAGCCGGCGGTTCATCGCGCAACGGTCGCGATTCCAACCCCAAGATGCTCGGCGTGAAGCTGTTTGGCGGCGAAGTCGTCAATGGCGGCAACGTGATCGTGCGTCAGCGCGGCACCAAGTTCTATGCCGGCGAAGGCGTCGGCATGGGCAAGGACCACACCCTGTTCGCCCTTCGCGAAGGCCGCGTCTCGTTCAAGACCGGTTACAAGCGCCGTACCTTCGTATCCGTGATTACGGCTGCGAATCCGGCGGCGAAGATCGCGGCAGAATAGGCGGCTGAAGACATAGGCCGCCAAGAAATTGGCGGCCCGTTACGTGCGAGGGAGATGGTCCGCCATCTCCCTTTTTTATTCCTCGCATCGAAAGGAACGAGCGGGGAATGACATGTGCACTCTGGAGAGCGAAAGACTGATATTGCGGGCCCCCAGGCCCAGCGACATTGCGGGCATCGTCGTGTGGCTGGGTGATTTCAACGTGGCGCGAAACATGAGCCGCGTGCCGCACCCCTATCACGAGGAAGATGCCGAGATGTTCGTCGCCGGCATGGGCCCGCACCGCGAAGGCAAGCACTTCTCGGTGGTGCGCAAGTCCGACGGCCTGTTCGTGGGCGGCGCCGGTCTGCAGCAGGGCGCGGGCGGAATGGAGTTCGGCTACTGGCTGGGCACGCCCTTCTGGGGCCAGGGCTTCGCCACCGAAGCGGCCAGCCGCCTTGTCACCTATGCTTTCGAGGAGATGGAGCAGGACAGCATCCATGCGGGCTGGTTCTACGACAATCCCGCATCCGGCCATGTTCTGGCCAAGCTGGGGGCGCGCCACAATGGCAGCCGGATGCGCGAATGCCGGGCCCGGGGCAGGGAAATTCTGTGCCACGACATGCTGTTGACGCGGGCCGATTTCCTGCGAAAACAGGCCCATTAGGAGCCTAAAACGATGCGCTTTCTCGACGTTGCCAAGGTCTATGCCCAGTCCGGTGCGGGCGGGAATGGCTGCATCGCGTTCCGGCGCGAGAAGTTCATCGAATATGGCGGTCCCTATGGCGGCGACGGCGGACGCGGCGGCGACGTGGTTGCGGAAGCGGTGGAAAATCTCAACACGCTGATCGACTACCGCTTCCAGCAGCATGTGAAGGCCAAGAGCGGCGAAGGCGGCAAGGGCAAGGTGATGACCGGCGCCAATGGCCCCGATCACATCATGAAAGTGCCGGTTGGAACCCAGATCTATGAGGAAGACGGCGAGACGCTGATCGTCGATATGGCCACGCCGGGCATGCGCTTTCGGTTGCTGCGCGGCGGCAATGGCGGATTCGGCAACCATCATTTCAAGAGCGCCACCAACCAGGCACCTGACTTTGCGCTGCCTGGCCAGCCCGCCGAAGAAAAAACCTTCATCCTCAAGTTGAAGCTGATCGCCGATGCCGGGCTGATCGGCATGCCCAATGCCGGCAAGTCGACCTTCCTGAGCCGCGTCTCGGCGGCGCGGCCCAAGATCGCCGACTATCCTTTCACGACGCTCGAGCCGCAGCTCGGCGTCGTTAAGATCGACGAAACCGATTTCGTGTTGGCCGACTTGCCGGGCCTTATTGAAGGCGCGCACGAAGGCGTAGGACTCGGCGACCGCTTTCTGGGCCATGCCGAACGCTGCGCCTCAATCCTGCATCTGATCGACGGCACCGGCGACAATGTCGCCAAGACCTACAAGACCATTCGCGGCGAGCTGGAAGCCTATGGTCACGGTCTGGAAAACAAGAACGAGATCGTCGCGCTAAACAAGGTCGATGCGATCCCCGAAAAGGACCTCGCCAAAAAGCGCGCCGCGCTCGAAAAGGCCTGTGGCCACAAGGTGCATGTGATTTCCGGCGTCTCGGGCGAAGGCATCCCCACCGTGCTGCGGGCCATGGCCCGGGAGATCACCCAGCGCCGTTTGGTGCGCCAGGAACAGGCGGAGTTCCGTCGCCCCGTCCAGATGCCCCGCACGCGCGCAGAGCGTCAGTCCGCCAACTTCAACGCGCCTATCGTGCCCAAGGAAAAGCTGGTGGCGACGGCAGAGGTGAAAACACCCGCGCCCGCTGCCCGCAGGGTGGTGGTTCCCAAGGTTGAAAAGAAAGCCAAGGCCAAGCCGACCCGCAAATACGGCAATGCCAAGCCCAAGAAAGCCGTCAAGGCTGTCAAGGCCAAAGTGCGCACCGGCAAGGCCAAGGCCAAGCCCAAAAATCTGAGCAAGACCAAGCAGCGCGCCGCCAAGGGTCTGAAGAAAAAACAGCGGCGATGAGCGATATTTTTTCCGGCGCCAAACTGGTTGTGGTGAAGGTCGGCTCCGCCCTGCTGGTGGACGGCGGCAAAGGCGAGCTGCGCCGCGAATGGCTGACATCGCTCTGCGCCGATGTCGCCGCGCTGAAGCGCCAAGGCGTCAAGGTGGTGCTGGTGTCGTCCGGCTCCATCGCGCTGGGCCGCCGCCTGCTGAAACTGGCGCCCGGCGTCCTGCGGCTGGAAGAAAGCCAGGCTTCGGCCGCCGCCGGTCAGGTGCGGCTGGCGGAAGCCTATGCCGACATGTTCGCCTCGCTGGATATCGTCGCGGCGCAGGTGTTGCTGACCTTTGGCGATACCGAAGAGCGCCGCCGCTATCTCAACGCCCGCGCCACCCTGAACACGCTGGTCGAACTGGGTGCGGTTCCGGTAATCAATGAAAACGACACGGTGGCGACGGCCGAGATCAAGTTCGGCGACAATGACCGCTTGGGCGCGCGCGTCGCGTCCATGATGGGCGCCGACCGGCTGGTGCTGCTGTCGGATGTCGACGGGCTTTACACCGCCAATCCCGGCATTGATCCCGCCGCCACGCATATCCCCGAAGTCACCGCCATCACGCCGGAAATCGAAGGCATGGCGGGCGATTCCATTTCCGGTTTCGGCCGCGGCGGCATGACCTCCAAGCTGATCGCCGCCAAGATCGCGATGGGTGCAGGCTGCGATGTGATCCTTGCCAAGGGTGAGACCTTGTCGCCGCTGGCGGCCATCCGCAAAGGCGCGCGCCACACCATCTTTCGTGCTTCCACCACCCCGGCAGTGGCGAAGAAGCGCTGGATCGCGGGCGTGCTGCGCCCCGAAGGCGCACTGGTGATCGACGAGGGCGCGGTGCGCGCGCTGAAGGAAGGCAAAAGCCTGTTGCCCGCCGGCATCCGCCAGATCGATGGCCGGTTCGAGCGCGGCGATGCCGTGGTGGTGAAAGACCGTGACGGGCGCGAAGTGGCCCGTGGCCTGGCGGCGTACAATGCGTCGGACGCGGAACTGATCGCCGGCAAGCGCACGGTCGAAATCGAGGCCATTCTGGGCTATCGTGGCCGGGACGAGATGATCCATCGCGACGACCTGATCCTGACGGGAAACGGAACATGACGGTTCACAACTCCGCCGACGCGCTAGCGGCCGAAATGATGACGATTGGCGCCGCGGCCCGCACCGCCGCCCGCGCCATGCGCGAAGCCAGCGGCGAAGCCAAGACCAAGGCGCTGATGGTTGCCGCTGCTGCCATCCGTTCGCGCGCCGCCGAAATCCTCGCCGCCAACAAAGGCGACATTGAAGCCGCGCAGGCGAACAACATGCCCGCGCCGATGGTCGACCGGCTGATGCTGAACGACGCGCGCATCGAAGCCATGGCCAAAGGCATCGAAGTTGTCGCCGCGCTGCCCGATCCGGTAGGGCGCGAATTGGCGCGCTGGTCGCGGCCCAACGGCCTGGACATCGCCCGTGTCGCCACGCCCATCGGCGTGATTGGCATCATCTATGAATCCCGGCCCAATGTGACGGCGGATGCCGGGGCGCTGGCTTTGAAGTCGGGCAATGTCGCCATCCTGCGTGGCGGTTCCGATTCCATCCGCTCGGCGGGCGCCATCCAGACGGCGATGAGCGAAGGTTTGAAGGCTGCCGGGCTGCCGGAAGCCGCCATTCAGGTGGTCAAAAGCACCGACCGCGCCGCAGTCGGCATGATGCTGGAAGGATTGAACGGCGCTGTCGATCTGATCATTCCGCGCGGTGGCAAGGGCCTGACGAGCCGGGTCATCAACGAGGCGCGGGTGCCGGTGCTGGCGCATCTGGAAGGGCTTTGCCATGTCTTCATCCATGACAAGGCCGATCTGGAAAAGGCGCGCAGCATTACGCTGAACGCCAAGATGCGCCGCACATCCATCTGCGGGGCGGCGGAAACGCTGCTGATCGACCGCAAGGTTCTGGCGTCGCACGGCGTGCCGGTTCTGGAAGATCTGGCCAAGGCGGGTTGCGAAATCCGTGGCGACGAAGCCGTGCGCGGCGTGTTCCCCAGCGCAAAGCCTGCGACCGAAGAAGACTGGAAGACCGAATATCTCGAGCCCATCATCGCGGTGCGCGTGGTCGACGGGCTGGAACAGGCGATCCAGCATATCGAGCATTACGGATCGCATCATACCGACTCCATCGTCACTGAGGATGCGGGCGCGGCGGAAGCCTTCATGAACAGCGTCGACAGCGCCATCGTGCTGTGGAACGCCTCCACCCAGTTCGCCGACGGCGGCGAGTTTGGCATGGGCGCGGAGATCGGCATCGGCACGGGCAAGATGCATGCCCGCGGCCCCGTCGGCGCCGAACAGCTCACCACCTTCAAATATGTGGTGCGCGGCACGGGCCAAACCCGCACCTAAAAGGATCAGCCATGACCACCCACACCGGCGGCTGCCATTGCGGAAAGATCGCCTACAGCTTTGAAGGCGAGATCGGCGAGGTGCTGGACTGCAACTGCTCGCTCTGCCAGAAGCGCGGCGGGTTGCTGCACTTCATCCCTGAAAGTGCCTTCACGCTGAAGACCTCGCGCGAGGACCTGGGCACCTACCAGTTCAACAAGCACCACCTCCGCCATCATTTCTGCAAGACCTGCGGCATCGCCCCCTTCACCGAAGGCACCGATCCCAAGGGCAATACGATGGTGGCGATCAATGTGCGCTGCGTCGATGGTCTCGACATTCCCGACCTGGCGATCAAACCGTTCAACGGGCGCGCGATCTGAGCATGACGGCGCGGCCGCCCTGGATTGTCGCGCCAGGCCCGGTCGCTGCCGGCTTGCGCATCGGGCTGCTGGGTGGCTCGTTCGATCCGGCCCATGATGGCCATCTGTATATCAGCCGCATCGCGCTAAAGGCCCTGAAGCTGGACTATGTCTGGTGGCTGGTGTCGCCCGGCAATCCGCTCAAGCCCATGCCCGATTCCCTGCCTGTGCGGTTGACCCGCGCCCGCAATGTCGCGCGCGATCGGCGCATTCTCGTCACCGACGTCGAAGCCCGGATGGGCACGCGGTTCACGGTCGATTCGCTGGCGGCGCTGCAGAAGCGTTTTACGCAGGTCGATTTCGTCTGGCTGATGGGCAGTGACAATCTTGCGCAATTCTCCCGCTGGCGGCGCTGGCAGCAGATCGTGGCGCGGGCACCCATCGCGGTGGTGCGCCGTCCAGGTTCCGTGCTGGCCTCGCTGCATGCGCCGCTGGCGCGGCGCATCGGGGTGTCGCGGCGGCTGGGGCCAGCACCGTCGCTGGTGGTTCTGGATGGCCCGCGCAGCATGGAAAGCTCGACACGGCTGCGGGAACTGGCCCTTGGAGCGGCCGCGGAGGCCGTGCTAAACCTCGTCCCCTAATTGCAAAAGGACGACAGCCCCTGAAATCCGCCAAAAAGCCCGCGAAGAAAGCCACCAAAAAGGCTGTCGCGAAAAAGCCTGCCGCCAAAAAGACCGCCGCGAAGCCTGCCAAGAAAGCGGTGAAGAAGGCCCCGGCGAAAAAGCCCGTCCCGAAGCCTGCGCCCAAGCCTGCAAAGAAGCCGGCGAAAAAGCCCAAGACCGTTGCCCAGAAAGCCGCGCCCAAGGCCGCGCCGCAAAGCGATCTGTTGAAGCGCATTCTGGTTTCGCTGGACGACGACAAGGCCGAGAATATCGTGACCATCGACCTGGAAGGCCGTTCGTCGCTGTGCGATGCGGCGGTGATTGCTTCTGGCCGTTCGTCCCGTCATGTCGCTGCCATGGCCGATCACCTGGCGCGCAAGCTGAAGGAAGGTGGCTATGGCACCCGTCCAATCAGTGGCCAGGGCCAGGGCGACTGGGTGCTGGTGGATGCGGGCGATGTGATCGTGCATCTCTTCCGCCCCGAAGTGCGCGACTATTACGACCTGGAAGGCATGTGGTCGGTCGGCAGCCGTAAGTAACGATGCGGCTCTGGATTTACGCCATCGGGCACATGCGCGGCACGCCGGAAGGCCACTTGTGCGAGGATTTTTGCGACCGCGCCCGCAAGCTGGGGCGCAACATGGGCTTTTCCGCCGTGTCGCTGGAAGAGCTTGCGGTCGGCAAGCAGCGTGATGCCGCCACACGTATGAAAGACGAAGCCGAACGGCTGGCGGCGCGCATTCCCGATGGGGCCCATATTGTGCTGCTGGATGCGCGCGGCAAGGGCATGACTTCTGAAGACTTTGCCGAAATGCTGGGAAGCCTGCGCGATGTCGGCACCAAGGACATTGCGTTCGTGATCGGCGGCCCCGACGGATTGGCGCCGCTGCCGGGCAAAAAACCGGGCCGCAGCCTGGCGTTCGGTCCGCAGACCTGGCCGCATTTGCTGGCCCGCGCGCTGCTGACCGAACAGGTCTATCGCGCGCTCACGATATTGGCGGGTCACCCGTACCACCGCGCCTGACGCAAAAAGCCGCCGTGTCCTCACGGCGGCTTTCGCGTTTGTCGAACCAGCTTACGAAGCGCTGGAGCAGATATTCTCGTGAATGGCGCAATCGCTGGCGCCGGTGTCCTGACACTGGGCCATCGCGGTCTGGGTTGCGGTGACCTGATCGCGGCTCTGCACCAGGAACGAGGCGTTGCGTTCGACGCTGATCGCCAGCGCGCCGCAATTGTCCTTCAGCGTGACCTTGACCACGCAATCCTTGCCGCCGGCGGCCTTGTTGCATTCGGCGACCGAACGCTTGTAGGCAGCGATCGGATCGGCATAGCCCCAGGCGCCGCCATAAGTCAGCGAGGAATCCGACAGGGCGATGGCGCCGTACGGACCCTGGTCGGGCTTGCTCAGCTTCCAGTAGGCCACGCCGGCCAGGACCAGCAGCGAAACCAGCAGCAGTCCCAGCAGCCCATAGGGCTTCTTCTGTTCTTCAAAACGTTGATCGCCGTGCATGGGGCAACCTTCTCCTTCAAATGTCGGGAGGGTCCTTTCAAGCCCTGTGCCAGCCTTTTGGCGCACGGATCGTCCGGGTCCGGCACGGCCTAACCCTTCCTTAACCATAAGGGGGATGCTGGTGTGTCGCAGTGGGACAGTCCGTTTGGAAATCAAAGGCCCAAATCGCGTTGAAACGTCCGCCATCAAGCGCAAGGCACCCGCCGGCGCTGCCAGCGGCGGCTTCAGCGTGAGCGCTTCGGCCGACAGCCAGCCCCAGATCGTGGCCGGTCCCGGTCCCATCGCGGCGCTGGATTCCATCCTGATGTTGCAGGGCCTGGAAGACGCGACCCAGGGAAAATCCAGTGCCCGCGCCCATGGCGAACAGCTTCTCGATCTGCTGGATTCGGTGCGCGACGGCCTTCTGGCGGGCGGCATTCCGCGCGCCACGCTGAACAAGCTGGCGCATGCCGTCACCCGGCGTCACGACAGTTTCGCCGATCCCAGGCTGCAGGACGTGCTCGACCAGATCGAACTGCGGGCGCATGTCGAACTGGCCAAGCTGGAAATGCTGGACAAACGGACGGCCTGATACAGGGCCGTCCGGTCAGAGCCCGAGGAAGGGCGCAAACCCGCCATAGATCATGCGCTTGCCGTCAAACGGCATGTCTTTCATGCCGTCCAGGCGCGGGTCTTCCATGACCTTCTTGTTGCAGGCGTCGCGGATTTCCTTGGACGGATAGACGATCCAGGAAAAAATCACGATCTCGTCTTCCTTCGCCAGCACGGCGCGGGGAAAAGACGTCACTTCGCCGTACGGCGTGTCATCGCCCACGCATTCGACATAGTCGGTGGCGCCATATTCCCGCCAGATCGGCTCGCATTTGCGCGCCATGGCCTTGTAGGCCTCCAGGTTCGCCTTCGGTACCGCAAGTACAAAACCGTCAACATAGGCCATGTCTGATCTCCCGTGGTTTCTCCCCCAGGACGGATGAACCTGTCCGGGTCCGACAACGTCCAGGCAATAAAAAAGGCGGCCAAAGCCGCCTTTTTTGTGTCGCTGTGTGTGGAACTTCAGATTTCCAGCAGCAGGCGCTGCGGGTCTTCCAGACTTTCCTTCACCTTGACCAGGAAGGTCACGGCTTCGCGGCCATCCACGATGCGGTGATCGTAGGACAGGGCCAGGTACATCATGGGGCGGATTTCGATCTTGTCGCCGATCGCCATGGGGCGGGGCTGGATCTTGTGCATGCCCAGGATGCCGGACTGCGGCGAGTTCAGGATCGGGGTCGACATCAGCGAGCCGAACACGCCGCCATTGGTGATCGAGAAGGTGCCGCCCTGCAGCTCGTCCAGCTTCAGCTTGTTGTCGCGGGCACGGGTGCCGAAATCCACGATGGCCTTTTCGATATCGGCCAGCGACAAATCTTGCGCATTGCGCACCACCGGCACGACCAGGCCGCGTTCGGTCGAAACCGCCACGCCCAGGTCGAAATAGTTCTTGTAGATGATGTTGTCGCCTTCGATCTCGGCATTGATGCTGGGCAGTTCCTTCAGCGCCGCGACAACGGCCTTGGCGAAGAAGCCCATGAAGCCCAGCTTCACGCCGTGCTTCTTTTCGAACGCATCCTTGTAGTTGGCGCGCAGGGCCATCACCGCCGTCATGTCCACTTCGTTGAAGGTGGTGAGCTGGGCGGCGGTGTTCTGCGATTCCTTCAGGCGCAGCGCGATGGTCTTGCGCAGGCGCGTCATCGGCACGCGCTCCTCGCGCGCTTCATTCGCGCGCGGGCCGGACGGCGCGGCGGCCGGGGCAGGCGCCGACGAGCGGGCGGCGAGCGCGCCCAGCATGTCGCCCTTGGTGACGCGGCCATCCTTGCCGGTGCCGGCGACGGAGGACGCGGCGATGCCGGATTCCTCGGCGATGCGCTTGGCCGACGGCATGGCCGGTGCGTCGGTCTTTGCGGCGGCGGTAGCGGCGGGCGCCGGAGCAGCCTTCGGCGCTTCGGCCTTGGCAGGAGCGGCCTTGGCGGCGGGCGCAGAGCCAGCCTTGCCTTCGGCGATAGCACCCAGCAGCGCACCGACCGTCACGGTGGCGCCGGCCTGGGCGGAAATCGATTCAATCGCGCCATCGGCGGGCGAGGGCACTTCGACCGTGACCTTGTCGGTCTCCAGTTCCAGCAGGGGTTCGTCGCGTTTGACCGCGTCGCCTTCCTTCTTGAACCATTTGGAGATGGTGGCTTCGGTGACGGATTCGCCCATCGCGGGCACTTTGATTTCGACGGTCATGGTGACTCTTTTCAGAGAGTAAGGGCTTCGTTGAGGAATTTGGCGAGTTCGGCCAGGTGCTGCTTCATTAGGCCCGCCGCGGTGGAGGCGGATTCGGCGCGGCCAACGTAACGGGGCGTGGCCTTGCCGCCCAGCTTGGCGACAGTGTCTTCGATGCGCGAACGCACGAAGGTCCAGGCGCCCTGGTTCTGCGGCTCTTCCTGGCACCAGACGATTTCGGCCTTGGGAAAGCGGTTCAGCTCCTGCGCCAGGACATTTTCCGGGAAGGGGTAGAGCTGTTCCAGACGCAGGATCTGGATGCGGTTCTCGTTGCGCTTTTCGCGCTCTTCCATCAGGTCGAAATAGACCTTGCCGGTGCACAGGATCACGCGCTTGATCTTGCTGTCTTCCACCAGCTTGACCGTGGTGGCGCCGGGCACGGCTTCGGCCTGGTCGCGCAGCACGCGGTGGAACGAGGTGCCGGGCAGCATGTCGCTCAGGAAGCTGGTGCACTTCTTGTGGCGCAGCAGCGACTTGGGCGTCAGCACGATCAGCGGCTTGCGGAACGTGCGGTGCATCTGGCGGCGCAGAATGTGGAAATAGTTGGCCGGCGTGGTCGGCACGCAGACCTGCATATTGTCCTGGGCGCAGAGTTGCAGGTAACGCTCGAGGCGGGCGCTGGAATGTTCCGGGCCCTGGCCTTCATAGCCGTGCGGCAAAAGCTGTGTCAGGCCGGACATGCGCAGCCACTTGCTTTCGCCCGACGCGATGAACTGGTCCATCACCACCTGGGCGCCGTTGGCGAAGTCGCCGAACTGGGCTTCCCACAACACCAGCGCCTTGGGCTCGGCGGTGGAGTAGCCATATTCGAAACCCAGAACCGCTTCTTCCGACAGCAGCGAGTCGATCACTTCGAAGCAACCCTGGCCTTCGCTGACATGCTGCAGCGGGAAGTAGCGTTCTTCGCTCTGCTGGTCGACCAAGGCCGCATGACGCTGGCTGAAGGTGCCGCGCTGCGAGTCCTGGCCGGAGAAGCGCACATAGAAGCCTTCGTCCAGCAGACTGCCCAGGGCCAAAGCTTCGCAGGTGGCCCAGTCGAAACCTTCGCCGGTCTCGAACATCTTGGCCTTGGCCTCGAGCTGGCGGGCAATGGTCTTGTGCAGGTTGAAGCCCTGGGGCGCCGTCACCAGCGCCTTGCCCACCTTCTTCAGCACGTCTTCCGTCACGCTGGTTTCGCCGCGGCGGTCGTTGTTCTTGGGCGCGGTTTCCATGCCCTGCCAGCGGCCATCAAGCCAGTCGGCGCGGTTGGGAAGATGCGACTTGGACGCGTCGAACTCCGCATCCAGGCGCTTGACGAAATCCGCGGCCATGCCGTCGGCCTCGTCCTGGGTCAGGGTGCCTTCCTTGACCAGCTTGCTGCTGTAGAGCTGCAGCGTGGTCTGGTGGTCCTTGATCACGCGGTACATCTGCGGCTGGGTGAATGCCGGCTCGTCGGTCTCGTTGTGACCGAATCTGCGATAGCAGATCATGTCGAGCACGACGTCTTTCTTGAACTTCTGGCGGAATTCGATGGCGATGCGGGTGGCGTGCACCACCGCTTCGGGATCGTTGCCATTCACGTGGAAGATCGGGGCCTGCACCATCAGCGCGATATCGGTGCAATAGGGCGAGGAGCGCGAGAACATCGGCGCGGTGGTGAAGCCGATCTGGTTGTTGATCACGAAGTGCATCGTGCCGCCGGTGCGGAAGCCCTTGATGCCCGACATGGCGAAACATTCCGCGACCACGCCCTGGCCAGCGAACGCCGCGTCGCCATGGATCAGGATCGGCAGCACGCTGGTGCGCGCATCGATATCGCGGAGCTGCCACTGCTTGGCGCGCGCCTTGCCCAGCACCACCGGATTGACGATTTCCAGATGCGAGGGGTTGGGGGTCAGCGACAGGTGGACCTTGTGGCCGTCGAACTCGCGGTCGGAAGAAGCGCCCAGATGGTATTTGACGTCGCCCGAACCTTCGACATCGGACGGTGTGGAGCTGCCGCCCTGGAATTCGTGGAAGAGCTGGCGATAGGGCTTGCCCATCACGTTGACCAGCACGTTCAGGCGGCCGCGATGGGCCATGCCCATCACGATTTCGCTGACGCCGAGCTGGCCGCCGCGCTTGATGATCTGTTCCAGCGCCGGGATGGTGGCTTCGCCGCCGTCCAGGCCGAAACGCTTGGTGCCGACGAAACGGCTGGCGGCGAACTTTTCGAAACCTTCGGCTTCGATCAGCTTGTTGAGGATCGCCTTCTTGCCTTCCGGCGTGAACTGGATCGGTTCACCTTCGATGCGGCGCTGCAGCCAGGTCTTCTGCTCGGCATCGTTGATGTGCATGAACTCGTAGCCGATGCGGCCGCAATAGGTCTCGCGCAGCTTGGCGACCAGCGCGCGGGGCGTGACCGTGTCCAGGCCCAGGATGCCATCGACATAAACAGGGACGTCCATCGCGGCGCCATCGAAGCCGTAATGCGCGGGGTCGAGCGTCGCCTGCGGCGTGCGCGGCGAGATTTCCAAAGGATCCAGATCGGCTTCCAGGTGACCGATCATGCGATAGGCGCGGATCATCTGGACGGCGTGGATCGAGGCCTTGGCGGCTTCGGTGGCGTTGACGGCAGGCGCGGCGGCGGCCGGCTTGCCTTTCGCGCCCGGCTTGCCGGGGGCTGCCGGCGGGTCCTGGCCAGTAAGCGCGGCGATCAGATCGCCGCTGGCGTGCGCCACCTTGCTGTCACGCTTCCAGGCCGGGCCGCGGCCGAGCTGGGTGGGCGACAGGTTCTGCTCGCCTGCCTGCTCGAAATAGGATTGCCAGCCTGCGTCGACCGAGGCGGGATTGGCCAGCCAGGCGGCATACATCTGCTCGACGTAAGCGGCGTTGGTGCCATTGAGGAAAGAGGTCGCCTCGAAGATTTCGTTCGAGGCGCGGTTCAACCGATCTGAGGGGGGTTGTTCAGTCATTTCAAACGCTTATGGCTGAGCTTGTTGGGCTCTGGCCCTTCCTGGTGCCGCGTCATTTATGACGGTGCGTGGTAACTGCTTATGCCAGCCGATTCAACGCCGAATGCGGTTAATATGGGCTCAATAGCCCGTATTTGCACGGCGAAAGCGGGGGATGGGCCCCGTTCGCCGCGCATGGCAAAGCCGATTGTTACCTCAGAAGATGACGGTCTGAAGGCGATTGCCGACCGGCGGGCTTATTTGCCCGACAGCAATTCGACCAGCGTCGTGCCCAGCGCCGCCGGATTGGGCGACACGCGGATGCCCGCAGCCTTCATCGCCTCGATCTTGCTGTCCGCCCCGCCCTTGCCACCCGAGATGATCGCGCCGGCATGACCCATGCGGCGGCCCGGAGGGGCGGTGACGCCGGCGATGAAGCCGACCATGGGCTTCTTCACCTTGGAGCGCTTCACGAATTCGGCGGCGTCTTCTTCGGCGCTGCCGCCGATTTCGCCGATCATGATGATGCTTTCGGTTTCCGGATCGGCCAGCAGCATTTCCAGAACTTCCAGATGTTCGGTGCCCTTCACCGGATCGCCGCCAATGCCCACGCAGGTGGACTGGCCCAGGCCCACAGCGGTGGTCTGGAACACAGCTTCATAAGTCAGTGTGCCCGAACGCGACACGATGCCGACGCTGCCGCGCTTGTGAATATGGCCTGGCATGATGCCGATCTTGCACTCGCCGGGCGTGATCACGCCGGGGCAGTTCGGCCCGATCAGGCGCGACTTGGAACCCGACAGCGCACGCTTGACCTTGACCATGTCCAGAACCGGGATGCCTTCGGTGATGCAGACGATCAGCGGAATTTCCGCATCGATCGCTTCCAGGATGGCGTCAGCCGCAAACGGCGGGGGGACATAAATCGCGGACGCATCGGCGCCGACCGTTTCGCGTGCCTGGCGTACAGTGTCGAACACCGGCAGGCCCAGATGGGTGGTGCCGCCCTTGCCGGGCGTGGTGCCGCCGACCATCTTGGTGCCATAGGCGATGGCCTGTTCGGAATGGAAGGTGCCCTGGTTGCCAGTGAAGCCCTGGCAGATGACCTTGGTGTTCTTGTCGACCAGAATGGACATTATTTCGAACCCTTCACAGCGGCGACCACCTTCTGGGCGGCGTCGGCAAGATTGTCGGCGGAGGTGATGGCGAGGCCCGATTTGGCCAGTATTTCCTTGCCCAATTCGACGTTGGTGCCTTCGAGGCGGACGACCAGCGGAACCGAAAGCGAGACTTCCTTGGCGGCGGCGATGATGCCTTCGGCGATGATGTCGCACTTCATGATGCCGCCGAAGATGTTGACCAGGATGCCCTTCACGTTGGGATCGCTGACGATGATCTTGAAGGCCTGCGTGACCTTCTCCTTCGTCGCGCCGCCGCCCACGTCGAGGAAGTTGGCCGGCTCGCTGCCGAACAGCTTGATGATGTCCATCGTCGCCATGGCCAGGCCGGCGCCGTTGACCATGCAGCCGATTTCGCCGTCGAGCTTGATGTAGGACAGGTCGTACTTGGAGGCTTCGACTTCCGCCGGATCTTCTTCATCCAGGTCGCGCAGTTCCTGGATGTCCTTGTGGCGATACAGCGAGTTGGAGTCGAAGTTCACCTTGGCGTCGAGGCAGATGATGTTGCCGTCCTTGGTCACGACCAGCGGATTGACTTCCAGCAGCGCCATGTCCTTGGCGACGAACGCTTCATACAGGCTCTTGACCACTTTGCCGATCTGCTTGGCCTGGTCGCCCTTCAGGCCCAGCGCCACGGCGATCTCGTTGCCGACATAGGGGCTGTAACCGGCGGCCGGTTCGATCTGGAAGGTGTGAATTTTTTCCGGCGTGTTGTGCGCCACTTCTTCGATGTCCATGCCGCCTTCGGTGGAAACGATAAATGCGATGCGGCTGGTCTCGCGGTCGACCAGCGCCGACAGATACAGTTCGCGCTCAATGGCCGAGCCATCTTCAATATAAAGACGCTTGACCAGGCGGCCCGCCGGGCCGGTCTGGTGGGTGACCAGGGTCATGCCCAGGATATTCTCGGCTTCCTTCTTCACGTCGGCGATCGACTTGACCACCTTGACGCCGCCGCCCTTGCCGCGGCCGCCGGCATGAATCTGGGCCTTCACCACCCAGACCGGACCGCCCAGCTCTTCGGCCGCCTTGACCGCTTCTTCGACCGTGAAAGCGGGCTTGCCTTTGGGGACCGGCACGCCGAATCCGGCAAGCACCTGTTTGGCCTGATATTCGTGAATATTCATGGGGTTAGCCCTCGAAAAAACAGAGGCGGATGGAAAGCGGGCGCACAATAGCAGCGGGGCGGCTTTGTGCAACGCGGCGAATGGCGCGAAAAACGGATGGCTGATGGTCCACAAATGAAAAGGCGCCCCGCCTGTGCAAAACGGGACGCCTTTCCTGACCATCCAGAGCCCCTAATGCCCCGGATTCCGTGAAGCCTTTCGGCTGTCTCTATTAATAGGCGCCTTGGCCAACCCCACCGTTGAGGCTCATGCCCGACAGGCGCAGTTCGCGCGCCTTGGACTGGGCCGCCGCCGCCGCCATCTCACGCTGCTGCGTGGTCATGGAGTAGCTGTAGGACGAGCTGACCCGGCTCTGGCCACCGACCATCTCGCGCTTCTGGTCCAGGCAGACGCGCGTGACATAGGTGAAGAACATGTCGTTGGTGCCCCACTTGCGCATGTTGTTGCGCTCGGTGCAGTCCGGCACCTTCTCGGCGACGGCGCACTTCAGCATGCCGTCCTTGTAGTGGCGGACGGCCTGGCCGGGAGCGCAGTTCAGGATCTGCGGGTCGTTCATCGACACCGCCATGCCCTGTTCGCCCATCATCACCGAGCCGACCATGACGCGCAGGGTCGAGCCGGGCAGGCAGCGCAGGATTTCGCCTTCATAGCCGGAGTTGATCCAGGTATCGCCGATCATGCGCGCGGCCGGGAACGAGCGTCCATCGCGGCCCATGCAGATGGCATGGACAGCCTTGACGACCGTGGTGTCGGCCCAGCGGCACTGGCCACCGGCAACCGCGCCGCTGGCAGCAACCGCGCTCTGCGCGACCGCGGCGCCCGAACCGTGGGCGACCTGCGGACGGCCGGCCTGCACCAGGCGGCCATAACCATAGGCGCCTTCCGGGCCGCCTGGCTGGTAATAGCCGTAACCGTTGCCCGAACCCGACGGCTGCTGGCCGAAACCCTGGCCCTGGCCTTGGCCATAACCCTGGCCGTAGCCATAACCCTGGCCCTGACCGTAGCCCTGACCCTGGCCATAGCCGGTGCCCGCGCCGGCATAGGCGCTGCCATAGCCACCGCCGTAATTGCCGGCCGCCGCATTGTAGCCGCCGACCTTGCCGTAGCCGTACATGCCTTCGCCCGGCGCGACATAACCTTCGCCATAGCCGCCTTCGAAGCCGCCTTCATAACCCTGGCCCGACTTGTAGCCGTAGGGCGCGCGCGCGTAGTTCGAGTAGCGCGTCGCGAAGTTGTTGCTGTTGGCGTTCTGGTTGTTGTTGTAGGCGTTGAAGTAGTTCTGATTGTTGTTGAAGTTGCTGTTGTCGTTGAAGTTCTGGTTCTGGTTCTGGTTGAAATTCTGGTTGTTGTTGAAGTTGTTCTGATACTGATTCTGGTTGTTGAAGTTCTGATTGTTGTTGAAGTTGTTCTGGTACTGGTTCTGATTGTTGAAGTTATTGACCTGCCCGGCTCTTTTTGTACCAAGCGGCTGGCCTATCTCGCTGCGGCGGCGAATGTCCGCTTTTGGCGCAAAGCGGACAGTAGGTTGAGAGGGGGCGAATGCCCGCTTTCGGCTAAAGCGGACATTGCGGCGGAGCTGCTCTCCGCAGATTGTGGCTGAAGTAGCGTCGGTGATCTGCCCCCTTCCAAGTGGTCCAGGGACTATCATATTGGAACCTTGGAAGGAGATTTGGAATGGGACGCAGGCATCAGCCTGAGGAAGT
>CAILUV010000098.1 GCA_903837555.1 uncultured Alphaproteobacteria bacterium | reverse complement strand
TCGACCAACAAGGGCTCGATCACCTCGGTGCAGGCCATTTACGTGCCCGCCGACGACTTGACCGACCCGGCGCCCGCCACGTCCTTCGCCCACTTGGACGCGACCACCGTTCTGTCGCGCGACATCGCTTCGCTGGGCATCTTCCCGGCCGTCGATCCGCTCGACTCCACCTCGCGCATTCTTGACCCCCAGGTGATCGGCGATGAACACTACGCCGTCGCCCGCCGCGTGCAGGAAGTGCTGCAGCAGTACAAGGCGCTGAAGGACATCATCGCCATTCTGGGCATGGATGAACTGTCGGAAGAGGACAAGCTGGTCGTGGCGCGCGCGCGCAAGATCCAGCGCTTCCTGTCGCAGCCCTTCTTCGTGGCCGAACAGTTCACCAACTCCCCCGGCAAGTTCGTCGAGCTGCCGGACACGATCCGCAGCTTCAAGGCGATCGTCGAAGGCGAATACGACCACCTGCCCGAGCAGGCCTTCTACATGGTCGGCGCCATCGAAGAAGTCGTGGCCAAGGCCGCCAAGATGGCCGCCGAAACCTCGAAGGCCGCCTAAGCCGTGGCCGCCGCCAAGATCGCCTTCGACCTGGTGTCGCCGGAACGGCTGCTGCTGTCGGTGCAGGCCGACATGGTCACCGTGCCCGGCGCCGAAGGCTATATGGGCGTGATGGCGGGCCACAGCCCGCTGGTCGCGACCCTGCGCGCCGGCATGATCGATGTGCTGATCGATGGCAAGGATGACCGCTATTTCATCCGTGGCGGCTTCGCCGAGATCAGCCCGGCCAAGATCACGGTGCTGGCCGAGGAAGCCATCCCAATGACCGAGCTGGACCTGGCCGTGCTGGACCAGCGCATCGCCGACGCCCAGGAAGACGAAATCGCCGCCAAGACCGATCGCGACCGGCAGGCGGCCGGCCAGATGGTGGATGACCTGAAACTGGTCCGCGCCGCGTTTTAAGTCTGTAGACGGATAAAAGTGGAACCGGCCAGCGGTTGTGGCGGCGGCCGTGGTTTTTGCTATATTACCGTCACAAACCAGGCAGGAACTTTCGGACCATGACGGTCGCACCCGTCTACAAGCAGGGTTGGACCATGGACGATGTCCACTGGTCGCTGTTCGACCGTGACAAGGTCGATCCCTTACTGCTGTCCGCGATCAAGGCAGCGGCGCTGGTCGAATATAACGCGCCCGACTATGTCACCTATCTCAGCCGGGTCTTTGCCGGCAGCCCGCAAACCCTGGCCGCCATTGAGCAATGGGGTCGCGAGGAAAGCCAGCACGGCCGCGCCCTGGGGCGCTGGGCCGAACTGGCCGATCCCGAATTCAAACTGGAGGAGGCCTTTGTGCGCTTCCGCAAGGGCTATACCCCTGCCCATTTCGCCGGAGCCGAGGAATCGTCCGTGCGCGGTTCGCGCCGGGGCGAGATGGTGGCCCGCTGCGTGGTGGAGAGCGGCACCTCCTCCTATTACACGGCCATCCGCGACGCGACCGACGAACCGGTCCTCAAGGAAATTGCCGGGCGCATCGCCGCCGACGAGTACCGCCACTACAAGCTCTTCTATGACACGCTGAACGCCCAGAGCGAGCCGGACATCGGCTTCTGGACCCGGCTCAAGATCGCCATCGGCCGGGTGCGCGAAAGCGATGATGACGAGCTGGCCTACGCCTTTTACTGCGCTAATGTTCCGCCTGAGAAAGAGGCGATAACGCCCTACAAACGCAAGAAATATTCAAAACTTTCCACCCAGGCCAGCATGTCGGTCTACCACCGCAAGCATATCCAGCGGCTGGTGCAGATGGTGGTGAAAGTTGTCGGCGCCAACCCGCATGGGCTGATCGCCAACCTGGCCGGCGCCTTCCTGTGGCACCGGCTGCAAAGCAGGACCGCCTAACCCTCGACCGGCTCGAAGGCGCCGGTGACCTCGTCGCGAACCAGCAGCTTGCCCGAGGCGACGCCGAAATAGGCGCCGTGCAGTTTCAGCTCCCCCTTCTCCACCGCCGCCCGGACGAAGGGGAAGGTCATCAGATTCTGCAGGGACAGTTCGACCGAGGCGAATTCCAGCTTGCGCAGATACGCCTCCTCGCCCTCCGCGCCCATGGGCCCGATGGCCTCGGCGGCGGGCGCAATCTGGCTCATCCACTTACCGATGAAATCGCTTTCGCTCAGCGGCGCGGTTTCCATGGCGAAGGCCCGGATGCCGCCGCAAAGGGCATGACCCAGCACGATGATGTGCTCGACGCGCAGGGCGCGGACCGCGAATTCCAGCGCCGCGCTGGCGCCATGCTGGCCGCCGCCCGGCTCATAGCGCGGCACCAGGTTGGCGACGTTGCGCGCCACCAGGATTTCACCCGGCGCGGCATCGAAAATGACTTCGGGCGACACGCGGCTGTCGACGCAGCCCATCACCATGATGCTGGGCTTTTGGCCCAGACCCGCCAGTTCCTGATAGCGGGCGCGTTCGGAAGCGAACCGCCCGTCAATAAACGACCGGTATCCTTTGGCAAGACGCTCGGGAAACATCAGGTCTCCTTTTTTTGGTCGCGCCGGACGGGCCCTGCGCGGCTTCGCCGCTTCGGGTCGCCGGTCGCTCCTACGCCTTGCGCTTGACCATCATCTGCTTGATCTCACCGATCGCCTGGGCGGGATTGAGGCCCTTGGGGCAGGTGTTGGCGCAGTTCATGATGGTGTGGCAGCGATAGAGGCGGAAAGGATCTTCCAGATTGTCCAGACGTTCGCCCACCTGCTCGTCGCGGCTGTCGATCAGCCAGCGATAGGATTGCAGCAGCGCCGCCGGGCCCAGATAGCGTTCGGAATTCCACCAATAGCTGGGGCACGAGGTCGAACAGCAGGCGCACAGGATGCACTCATAAAGACCGTCCAGCTTGGCGCGGTCTTCGGGCGTCTGCTTCCATTCCTTTTCCGGCTCGGCCGTCTTGGTCTGCAGGAAGGGCTGGATGGAGGAATATTGCGCGTAGAAATTGGTCAGGTCCGGCACCAGATCCTTGACCACCGGCATGTGCGGCAAGGGATAGACTGCCACCGCGCCGGAACATTCATTGATCGCCTTGGTGCAGGCCAGCGTGTTGCCGCCTGCGATGTTCATGGCGCAGGAACCGCACACACCCTCGCGACAGGAACGCCGGAACGACAGCGTCGGATCGATCTCGTTTTTGATCTTGATCAGCGCGTCCAGAACCATGGGGCCGCAGGTGTCCAGGTCGACGGTAAAGGTATCGACCGTGGGATTGCCGCCCGCATCCGGATCGTAGCGATAGACTTTGAATTCCTTGGTGCGCTTGGGCTTCTTGCCGCTGGCCGCCTTTTCGGCAGGCCAAACCTTGCCCTTTTTCACCCGGCTGGCCTTGGGCAGCATGATCTCGACCATTACGGGCAAACTCCTGAAAGCACGGCTGATTTGCGGGCATTTTGCCATGCCGGCACGGCGAGGAACAACCCGGGAAACGCGCCCCAGCGTCGCGCCCCGGACATAGAGAGAACGGTTCTCAAGAGCCGATCTGTTCGAACACCCAGGCGATTTCGGCGGGCGCGTCCCGGGTGACGCCGCTGATGACCAGTTGTTCGGCCCGGCGCACGGTAGGACCACCCAGATAGACGCTTTCCTCGACTTCCAGGTTTCCCCCGCCGGCGCGGAACCGCCAGCCCTCGCCGCCCGGCAGCTTGAGCAGTATGCCGCCCCCGTCCAGCCGCGACACACGCACATCGGGATGGATATGAAAGCGCACGGCGAAGTTCAGTCCCGGAACGCTCAGCTCGCCTACCGGAACCAGCCGGTCGCGTCCCGTTACCATCAACCCCTGCGGCGACAAGGTAATCTGGCGTTCATGCCGCAACCCGAACCGCTCGGCATAGGCATCGTGCATCGCCTCCGCCTGCCAACCCTGCGCGGTTTCGACCCGGCGCGACAACGGCTCTTTGGGTCCGCCCATCAGGCGCGGCCCCAGAAGATCGCGGGCAACACCTGGCGGCAGGATATGGGCGCTGGAGGTATCGGACAGCGTCAGGGTGGAATGGGCAGCCGTGGCCCTGAGCGCCGCGTTCCAGGCCTGATGCGTCAGTCCGCCCGAGCCGCAATTGACCACGATGCGGTCATTGCCGGACGACAGTTCGAACGCCCCCGCGCCCGCATGGGCGCCGAGCGCAAACGCGCCTTCGGGCGTCTTGCCGCAATCCAGCAGGCAGAGTGTGCGCCCCGCCGTCAGGCGCTGATAGGCGCTGTGCCGGGCATGGTGAAATGGCTGGCCACGGATTTCATCGCGCGCCAGCAGCCCCGCGATCATGCTGGCATCGCCCTCCGCGCCGCCATTGAACAGCGCCAGCGCGCCATCAGCATGGCGGAAGAAGCGCAGCATCGGCGCCATGCGGTCGTGCGCATTGCGCAGGCCATGCGGCGGTTCTTCGCCCACCACGCTCAGCGCTTCCATCACCATGATGATGTGGCGATAGGCCGACAGCAACGCTTCGGGCGAACGGCTGACATGGCCGCCATCGGGCAATATCTGGCGTTCGATCTCGCTTTCCAGCCGCGCAAGCCCGGTATCGAGCCGGGCGCGGCTGTCATCCAGGCACAGGCCCGACAAGGCCAGAACGGCGGCAGTCTCAAGGCGGGGCAACCCGTCGGGCGCTTCCATCGAAATGCGCTCCAGCATTTTGCACTGCTCGCGCAAGGACACGAACAGGCGCGAGCGCCACATCATTTCGGAATTCAGGATCACCAGCCGGCCATGGCTGAAAATGTGCGCCAGTCGCCGCGCCATGATGTGCGGCGACCAGGCCGGCTGCGAATACTTGCTGTACCGCTTGATCCACTGGCCGATCAGGTTCGTGGCCAGGCGCCGCGAGGGCTCGCCGCCCGCCGTGGACAGCGCCGGAAGCCAGGCAAAGGCATGCAGCGCTTCGTGCCAGGCCGTATTGGGCGGCTTCAGATCGAAAACCGAAACCCCGTCCGGCACGTCGACATTCTGTCCGTGGAAACGAAACCGTCCGCGCAGCAGCCCATCTGCATCTTCCAGCCGGCGCGGAAGCGCGTCCCAGGGATGAAACACGATGTGATCGGCGAGCTGGCCCTTGAGCATGCGCCGGAAGATCCAGCCGCGCCGCCACCAGGTCTGGAACGGGGCAGCGCCGCGGCGAAGCCCCGCCTTGGTCAGTTCGGGAAGGAGCGGCAGGAGCTGCTGCGCCTGCACCCTCAACCTCTCAAGGCTTTGATATTGTCGGCATAGCAGGACGGCCCGCCCTGGAACACCGCGGTGCCCGCCACCAGCACATTGGCGCCAGCGGCAATGGCGCGCTTTGCGGTTTCCGGCGTGATGCCGCCATCGACTTCCAGCGCGATGTCGCGACCGGTCGCATCGATGCGCTTCCTGGCTGCGGCAATCTTGTCGAGCTGGCTTTCGATGAAACTCTGGCCGCCAAAACCGGGATTGACGCTCATGATCAGGATCAGGTCGACCAGGTCCATAAGATTGTCGAGCGCCTCGATCGGCGTGCCGGGATTGAGGACCACACCCGCCTTCTTGCCCAGCTTGCGGATCTGCTGCAGCGTGCGATGGACATGCGGCCCGCTTTCGGGATGCACGGTCAGCCCGTCGGCGCCCGACTGCGCGAATATCTCGATATAAGGATCGACCGGCGCCACCATCAGATGCACGTCGAAGGGCTTTTTGCCATGCGGCCGCAGCGCCTTCACCACCGCCGGGCCGATGGTTATGTTGGGCACAAAGTGCCCATCCATCACATCGACATGAATCCAGTCGGCGCCCGCCGCCTCGATAGCCTCGATCTCCGCCCCCAGTTTGGAGAAGTCGGCGGACAATATGGAGGGAGCAATCAGAACGGGGCGGGCCATGCGGTTTAAGTGCCGGATTCCGCGTGTCGCCGCAAGGCGTTGCGAATCATTCCTATCCGGGCCGGCTCCCTCAGGAATGCGACAACGGCCCTGCGGCAACTCCGGTTGAACTGGCGGCCCCCCGCCCTTAAAGTCCACCCGCTTCGTTTTTTGTTCGTCCTGGAAGGCATTTATGGCGGAAAACCCGCAAACACCGATCGCGCACCCCCGCCCGCTGTCTCCCCACCTGACCATCTATCGCTGGCCGCTGACGATGATGACGTCGATCACGCATCGCATCACCGGCATGGCGCTGACAGTGGGAGCGTTGATCCTGGCCTGGTGGCTGGTCGCCATTTCCAACGGGCTGGACGGCGGCTACCAGACCTTCATGGCGCTGGCGGCATCGCCCTTGGGCATGCTGGTGCTGTTCGGCTGCACTTGCGCGCTGGCCTACCACTTCTTCAGCGGTATCCGGCACCTGGCCTGGGACCTGGGCTATGGCTTCGACAAGAAGGTTTCGGAGCGCAACAGCGTGCTGATTTTCACGCTGTCTTTCTTCTCGGCGGTGGTGCTGTTCGCGATCGTCTGGACCGGTCATGGGGGGTACCTGCAATGAAATCGCTGCAGACCCCGCTGCACCGCGTGAAAGGCCTTGGCTCGTCGCATTCGGGCACCGGCCATTTCTGGCGCGAACGTGTCAGCGCCGCTGCCCTCATCCCGCTGTCGCTGTGGTTCGCCTATGCCGCCATCGGCCTGGCCGGCACCACGACCTCCGCGCCGCTGCAGTTCTTCGCACAGCCGGTGAACGCGTTCCTGATGGCGTCCTTTGTCATCATCTCGCTCTATCACGCCGCCATGGGCGTGCAGGTCGTGATCGACGACTATGTCCATTCGGCCGGAACCAAGATCGCCCTGTTCCTGCTGGTGCGCCTGTTCGTCATCGCCACCGGTTCGGCCTGCCTCATCGCGCTGTTGCGCATCTCCGTTTTCTAGGACGTCGTCATGCCCCCCGCCTATAATATCGTCGATCATACCTTTGACGTCGTCGTTGTCGGGGCCGGTGGCGCCGGCCTTCGCGCCACGCTGGAATGTGCCGCGCGCGGCCTCAAGACCGCCTGCATCACCAAGGTTTTTCCCACCCGCAGCCATACTGTGGCGGCACAGGGCGGTATCGCGGCAAGCCTGGGCAATATGGGCGAGGACGACTGGCGCTGGCACATGTACGACACCGTCAAGGGATCGGACTGGCTGGGCGACCAGGACTCCATCGAATATCTGTGCCGCAACGCGCCGGAAGCGGTGTACGAGCTTGAGCATTTTGGCATGCCCTTCAGCCGAACCGAGGAAGGCAAGATCTATCAGCGCGCCTTTGGCGGCATGACCGGCAATTACGGCAAGGGCATCGTGCAGCGCACCTGCGCCGCTGCCGACCGCACCGGCCACGCCATGTTGCACACGCTGTACGGCCAGTGCGTGAAGCATGAGGTCAATTTCTTCATCGAATATTTCGCGCTCGACCTGATCATGGAAGACGGCGCCTGCCGCGGCGTGATGGCGTGGAATCTCGATGATGGCGCCATTCATCGTTTCCGCGCCCACAAGGTCATTCTGGCCACCGGCGGCTATGGCCGGGCCTATGCGAGCTGCACCGGCGCCCACACCCAGACGGGCGACGGCAACGCCATGGTGCTGCGCGCCGGCCTGCCGCTGCAGGACATGGAGTTCGTGCAGTTCCACCCCACCGGCATTTTCGGCGCGGGCGTCCTGATCACCGAAGGCGTGCGCGGCGAAGGCGGCTATCTGACCAATTCGGAAGGCGAGCGCTTCATGGAGCGCTACGCACCCAACGCCAAGGACCTGGCGTCCCGCGACGTGGTCAGCCGCGCCATGACTATCGAAATCCGCGAGGGCCGCGGTGTCGGCCCCGGCAAGGATCACATCCACCTGCATCTGTCGCATCTGGACCCCAAGATCATCAACGAGCGCCTGCCCGGCATTTCGGAAAGCGCGCGTATCTTCGCGGGTGTCGATGTCACCAAGGAGCCGATCCCGGTCCTGCCCACCGTCCATTACAATATGGGCGGCATTCCCTGCGCCTATACCGGCGATGCGCTGACCTTGCAGGACGGGAATCCCGATACCGTCGTGCATGGCCTGATGGCCGTGGGCGAAGCGGCCTGCGTGTCGGTGCATGGCGCCAACCGCCTGGGCTCCAATTCGCTGATCGACCTGGTCGTGTTCGGCAAGGCGGCGGGGATTCAGGCCGCCAAATCGCTGGAAGACATCGGACAGCATCAGGATCTGCGCAAGAATGCCGGGCAGGACGCGATCGATCGTTTCGACCGCCTGCGCCATGCCAGTGGTTCGACGCCCACTGCCGTGATGCGCGCCGCCATGCAGAAGGCGATGCAGGAAGACGCCGCCGTGTTCCGCACCGGTGAAAGCCTTGCGGCCGGCAAGTCGCGAATCGCGGAAATCTATGGTCGCCGCAGTGAGATCGGGATCAAGGATCGTTCGCTGATCTGGAACACCGACCTGGTCGAGACGCTGGAATTCGACAATCTAATCCAGCAGGCGGCCGTCACCGTGGCGGGTGCGGTCAACCGCCCCGAAAGCCGCGGCGCCCATGCCCGCGAAGACTTTCCGGGCCGCGACGACGAGAACTGGATGAAGCACACGCTGGCCTGGCTGGATGTGAACACCGGCGAAACCAAGATCGACTATCGCCCGGTGCATACCTACACGCTGACCAACGAAGTGGAATATATCGCGCCCAAGGCCCGCACCTACTAGGCAAATTCGCGGCTGAACCCTTGGCGATGGCGCGCGTTGTATTGGCGATGGACTGCACCCATTTGAGGTTGTCATGATTGCCCGTTGCCTGATCGCCTTTGCGCTGATTTTCGCCACCGCCGCGCCGGCCCTTTCGCAGTCGCCCACGCCGGCCCGCCGCATCAGCGGCGCAGTGCCCGCGCCCGACGATCGGGCGCGCCAGTGGCTGGTGCTGGTGGACGACAAGAATTATTCACAGAGCTGGAGTGAATCCGGCGCGGCCTTCAAAGCCAAGCTGAAGAACGATGCCTGGGCGTCCGATGCCGCCACCCGCCGCGGCCCGCTGGGCGCCGTCGCCAGCCGCGGCCTGAAGTCGATCGACCTTTCGCGCAACAACACCGCCGTGGCGCGCTACGACACGGTCTTCGCCCGCAAGGCCGCTGCCGTCGAGACCGTCACCCTCAACTTCGAGAATGGCGGCTGGTCGGTCAGCGACTATACGGTCGAGTAACCGGAACTTTTACCCGCACATTCGGTTCACAGATCATAATCGGGGAATTTCCCCCATAGTGATTTGGAGACAGCCTGTGTTTTACAAAGCACTGCTTGCCGGACTGACTGTGGCGGCCGGTACACTGTTATCCACCCCAAGCCTCGCGGATGCCTGTAGCGACCATGACCATACCGGCGGCACCATCCTGGGCGCCATCAGCGGAGGCTTTCTGGGCGGCGCCGTCAGCAACGGCAATAGCGCCGGGGTGATCGGCGGCGCGCTGCTCGGCGGGTTGGCGGGCAACGCCATTGCACGCGACATGGACTGCGCCGACCGCCGCCCTGCTGTGCGCGCCTATGATCAGAGCTTTCGCGCCCCGGTAGGCCGCCGCGCCGAATGGAGGCGTGGTCCCAACCGCGGCTACATCGTCACCCACCGCGAATATTACCAAGGCCCGCGCCTGTGCCGGGACTTCACCCAGGTGGTCTATCGCAGGGGCCGCCAGTTCGACCGCGCCGGCACCGCATGCCTTCGCCGGGACGGCCAATGGGAATTTGTCTGACCGGCGGGTTCCCGAAAGTCGGATTTTTTCGTTTGCGGCCCGTGGTTTGGCCGTATCGCAACCAATGGGTAACCATTGATCGCTAGGCTGCAGAGGAAACTCTATCTCAGCGTGTCATGGCGGAATCCTGGACAATCAGCGTCGGCGGCCGCGTGTATGGCCCCTACACTCTCGAACAGATGCAGGGTTTTCATGCTGAAAACCGCTTGGCGGATCATTCGCTGATCGCCCGCGCCGGCGAAGAACAATTCCATCCCGCCATCGAAGACCCCGAGCTGGCGCCGCTGTTCAAGACAGCTGAAGCCGAACTGGCTGCGCCGGCGGCCGAACCGGCCGCCGCCGCGACGCCCCACCGTTTCGGCCGCAGCGAGCCAGAACCGGATGCGCACCCCTCGCATTTCGTGATCGTCGCCGACCTGAAATCCAGCTCGATCAGCGGGCTGGAAGAAGAGATTTTCACCCTGGGCCAGGCCCACCGTTTCATGCCCCAGGCCTGGATTTTGTCCAGCGAAGCCTCGATCAACACAATCCGCAACGCGCTGGTGCAGAAGCTCGGCAAGATCGACACGCTGTTCATCGTCGATGCCGCGCACGACAAGGCTGCCTGGTTCAATTTCGGTCCCGAAAGCGACACCCGCATCCGCAAGATGTGGAGCCGGCCGATCGATTTCTCCGGCGCCGAAAAGCGCGCGGTCAGGCGAGCCTGAGCCCCGCCGCGTAGCGCCCGGCATTCGCCACATAGATTTCCGCCGACGTCCGGATACCCGCAATCTGCTCATGGGTAAGATCACGTATGGCCTTTGCCGGCGATCCCAGGATCATCTGACCATCCTCGAAGGTCTTGCCTTCGGTCACCAGTGACGCCGCGCCCACCAGCGAGCGCGAGCCGATGCGCGCGCGGTTCAGAAGCGTCGTGCCCATGCCGATCAGCGAATGATCCCCCACCGCCGCGCTGTGCACGATCACCCGATGGCCGATGGTGACGCCGGTGCCGATTTCCACCGGCTGTCCCGGATCGGCGTGCAGGATGCTATGATCTTGCACATTCGAGTTTTGGCCCACAGTGATCCATTCATTGTCACCGCGCAGCACAGCGCCGAACCAGATGCTCGCGCCTTTCAGCAACCGTACCTTTCCGATCAGAACGGCATCGGGCGCGACGTAACAGCCTTCGGCAATTTCCGGCATCACACCATCCAGCGCATAAATCGGCATTCGCATCTCTTTCATCAAAGCGCGTTCGATTATTCACACACCGCAGCGCAAAAATAGATACCCTTGAAACAGGCGGTACGATTCGCCGCCTATATTTGAGGGGGTAACGGCACTGGTGCACCTCGCACTGCGTTCGCCAAGAATTCCAAGGCCCGGGACACCGGACAGCCCACCCCTTCGCTCACACCTCAAAGCACCTCACATCGGGAGTATTTATGGCCAAACGCTCCATGCGTTCGAAGTCGCGTGACTCTGCCTATGCCCAAGAAAATGTGCATCCGCTATTCCCCGGCCGTGCCGGCTGGACACCTCACGATCCCGATGGCCAATTCCGAGACCGAAAATACGTAAAGAACATCCGGGCGATGAGCCCGGCCCAGCAGCAGCTTATGGATGCGGTCGATACCAACAGCGTGGTTCTGGCGCTGGGGCCGGCCGGTACCGGCAAAACCTATCTTGCCATCGCCAAGGCGGTGGAAGCGCTGGAAGCCGGCAAGGTTCAGCGCATCGTGCTGTCACGCCCCGCGGTGGAAGCTGGTGAAAGCCTGGGTTTCCTTCCCGGCGACATGCAGGAAAAGCTCGCGCCCTATCTGCGTCCGCTCTATGACGCGCTAACGGAGCGGCTGGGCACCAAGCGGCTCAAGGCGATGCTGGCCGACGGCATCATCGAAATCGCGCCGGTCGCGTATATGCGTGGCCGGACGCTCAGCGAATGTTTCGTGGTGATCGACGAAGCCCAGAACTGCACCTACACGCAGATCAAAATGCTGCTGACGCGGCTGGGCTGGCGTTCGACCATGGTGCTGACGGGCGATCCCGACCAGACCGATCTGCTGCCCGGCATTTCCGGGCTGGCCGACATTGCCGCAAAGCTCGATCCGCTGCCGGACGTTCCGGTGGTGCGGCTGGCGGAAGGCGACATTGTGCGCCACCCGCTGGTGGCATCGATGCTGACCGTGCTGTGAAGGAAAAAGGCGCAGGCGATCCCTGCGCCTTTTTTTCCTAGATGGACTCGCTGATGTTGAGCATCGCCAGTCCCAGAATGAAGGCCCAGTAGGCCGCTATGCTCACAGCGAAGCTGTAGGCAATGCGCGAGCATTCCTTTTTGCGGAATGAGCGGGTGGAGTTCTCGAACAGCACGCTGGGACCGGCCAGCAGCATCACGCTGTAATAGGCGCAAGTCGCGATCATGCCCTGCGGTTTGTCCGCCACGAGGCGATAGGCATTGGCGACGATGCCGGACAGTGTCAGCCCGCCCGCGAGCAGGAAAAGCGCCAGGATGAGAGTGTGCATGGTTGCCCCTTAGGACTGAGCCTTTCTGGTTTGGAACAGCGAAAAGACAGCCGCCTTCACCTTGGCCTGGGGCTCGGCCTGGTGGAGATCGGCCGCCACGGCCCGCCACTGGGGGCTAAGAGGCGGAAGGTTGCCGGACAGCAGCGCGGCACAGAAAAAGGCCGCTCCGGCCTTGAAAAGAACTGACATGTCCTGAAATGACGCGAAAATGATGTTTCCAGGTCACGCGTCGCAAGAATTGGGCAAGCGCTGACGCCGCCAGGCGCCGGCGGTGTTAAGATGCCGCTTACATGAGCAACACGGGCGAACAGGGCGACATTCACCAGCATTCCGGCTGGTGGCTGCCTTTGTCCGTCCTGCTCGTCATTCTGCTGCTGTCGGGCCTCTTCTTGGGCTGGTATTTGCGCCCCGGCCTTAAACCGGTGGGCGCCCCCACCGGGCAATCCAACATGGTCAATCTGACGGTGCGGGGCAGCGCTTTCGCCATTCCCGCAAATTATATCGAGAAACCCGCCGCCCGCGCCGGCGGCGACCTGGACAGCCTGGCGCTGATGGCGCTGTTCCCGTCCTTCCGCGGCTATTCCAGTGAAGAGGCCCGGCTGTTCCAGGGCAACGCGCCGGATTCGCCGGTCATCCATATCAGCCTGCGGGGCGACACCAACAATCTGTCACCGCAGGCGCGGCTGCAGCGCATCTATGGCCCCTACCTCACCGCCCGAGACGGCGCCCCCGGCCCATTCGGCCTCACCCAGTATGGCTTTCGCCGAAACTCCGGCTATGAGCAGAACGACCTTTTTGCAGGTGACGGCGCCAACGGGCTGGTGCTGCTGCTGTGCGAGCGCGCGGGCAGCGATTTGCCCAGCCCCAACTGCCTAGCGATCGACCAGCCGTTGGCGCGGAACCTGACCTTCTCCTATCGCTTCAAGCGCGCCTATCTGTCGCGCTGGCGCGAGATGGCCGGCGGCGTTCACGAACTGATGGCTAAATTTGAAAGCCGCTGAACTGCCTGCGTCTAGCGCGAGGGCGGCGGTTCCGGCAGATCCATTTCCAGGATCGCCATGTTGAAAGCGTAGGAGACTTCGCCGTCTTCCTCGTCCTTGAACAGTACGCCGACGAATTCGCCATTGATCTGCACTTCGACGCTGTCCTGCTGCTTGGGACGTTCGACGATGGTGATGGTATCGAGGCGGAACAGGTTGCGCAGGTATTTTTCCAGGCGCCAGATTTCGCTGCGGGTCAAGGCCGGTTCCTCATGATTGGACGCCCCCAAGTCGCATGGCTGGAGGGTGATTTCAACCGCTTTCACTAGCCTGGCCTCGCGTCGCGCTTGGCCGCGCGCCGCGTCCATACGCTGCCGCTATGGACCGTTCGTTGCTTTCGCAGGTCCACTGGACTGCTCACCCGCTTTGCGGGACGCAGCTCACCCCGTATCGCCGGGCAATTCCTCGATGTAATGGTCCATCTGGTGCGAAGGCCGTTCGCCGCAATCGCAGTTCACCAGCTTGGCGGGCACGCCCACAGCGGTGCAGTGGGGCGGTACCGCTTTCAGCACCACGGAACCCGCGCCGACACGGCTGTATTCGCCGATCTCGATATTGCCGAGGATCTTGGCGCCAAGCGACAGCAGAACGCCGCGGCGGATCTTGGGATGGCGGTCGCCGCTTTCCTTGCCGGTGCCGCCCAGCGTCACGTCCTGCATGATGGAGACATCGTCTTCCACCACGGCGGTCTCGCCGATCACGATGCCGGTGGCATGGTCCAGCATGATCCCGCGGCCGATCTTGGCCGCGGGATGGATGTCGACGGCGAAGAGCTGCGAGATTCTACTCTGTAGGAACAGCGCCATGGCCTGGCGGTTGTTGGTCCACAGCCAGTGGGAGATGCGGAAACTCTCCAGCGCATGGAATCCCTTGTAGAAGAGAAAGGCGTCGACATAGGAGTGGCAGGCCGGATCGCGCTCGAACACAGCCGACAGGTCGGCGCGCAGGGCCGCGCCCAGTCCAGGTTCTGCCGCCATGGCGTCGTCGAACATTTCGCGGATCGCCAGCGGGCTGAGGTCTTCCCCGCCCAGCTTGCGGGCCAGATGGTAGGACAGCGCCTGTTCCAGCCGCTCATGCTGCAGAATGGCGGCATGGACAAATCCCGCCAGGGTCGGTTCTCGCGTGCCCATGGCCTCGGCCTGCTGGCGCAGGGCGGTCCAGATGGGATCGACGGTGGATACTTTTTCGCGCGGGCTGGGCATGGGAGGCTTCTACCATGAATGTTTGTAGAATTTCAAAACGCTGGAAACCGGCCATAATTTCCCGGTAAGTATTAAACATTGGGGGCACACGCGTCTTATTCGAGGCCTGCATGAAACTCCTGAAGTCCAAGGCCGTCCGCCTGGTGGCGGCCCTTTTGATGATGTTGCCGCCGCTGGCGACCGGGCCCGCGCTGGCCGTGTCGGTCGAAGACCTGAGCGGGGAATGGACACTCCTGATCCCCGATGCTTTCCCCGGCATGGTTTTCAGCTGGAAAGTCTCCAAAGACGGCACCTATCAGGAAGACGCCAAGCGGACGATGAGCGGGCGTCGTACCCAGCCCACCATGTCCGGCAAGTGGAGCGTGGAAGACCGTCATCTTGTGATGACCCAGGACAGCCAGGGCTTCGTGTTCGAAGGCGATGTGACGGGGAACTTCTATTCCGGCTCCCTGTTCTTGAAGGGCGTTCCGGTTTCGCATTTCTGCGCCGTCAAAGGCAGCGAGTCGCCCGGCTCTTGCGACCGGCTGTCGGCCTGATATCAAGGCCGCATGTCCGAACGCCAAACCTTCAATCATCCCGCACCCGATGCCATCGACCTGCTGCTGACGCGCCGCTCCGGCTCTGCCAAGGCGATGAAAGCGCCAGGCCCTTCCAGGAAGCAGATCGATCAGATCCTGCAGGCCGGCGCCCGCGTGCCCGATCACGGCAAGCTCTTCCCATGGCGCTTCATCATCTTTGAAGGCAAAGGCCGCGACCGTGCCGGCGACATCCTGGCCGAGGTGATGGAAGCCGAAGGCGAACGCGCCAAGCAGGTCGAAGAAGAGCGCGGCCGTTTCCTGCGCGCACCGCTGGTGATCGGCGTGATCTCGTGCGCACGCGAAGCGCACAAGGTGCCGGTCTGGGAGCAGGAATTGTCGGTGGGCGCGGTGTGCCAGAACATCCTGATCGCCGCCACGGCGCTGGGCTTTGTCGGCAACTGGCTGACCGAGTGGTACGCTTTTCATCCGGTGGTGAAGCAGCAGATGGGCCTCAAGCCCGGCGAGCGCGTGGCGGGCTTCATCTATATCGGCACGGCAAAGGACGAACTGGAAGAGCGCCCCCGTCCCGAGATGGAAAAAATCACGACGCGTTTCTAGCGGATGCCGATCATCTTGTGGGTCTGCAACGACAGCCGCCACTGGGGATTGGCCAGGCAATAGGCCGTGGCGGCTTCCGTGTTTGCGCCGCGCGCTTCATTGTCCATCGGCTGCAGAAAGAAGTTCTGGAAATTCTGGCCCGCAAACCGCTCCGGCGGCGCGCCGTCCTGCGGAAACACCAGCTTGAGTTCATCGCCATGCGTAAGCTTCTGCTGCGCATCCGCCTTGGGGCTGACACAGATCCAGTCGATGCCCGGCGGCGGCAACAGCGTGCCATTGGTTTCAATACCGATCTCGAAGCCCTGCTCTTTCAAAGCGGCGATGGCGGCGCTGTCGAGTTGCAGCAAGGGCTCGCCGCCGGTGCAGACCACATAGGGCTTGCCGCGTGCGCCTTGCGGCCACGCGGCCATTACGGCGCGGGCCAGCGCGGGCGCATCAGCAAACTTGCCGCCTCCAGGCCCGTCGGTGCCGATGAAATCGGTGTCGCAGAAACGGCAGGTCGCGTCTGGACGATCCTTTTCCACGCCGCTCCACAGATTGCATCCGGCAAAGCGCAGGAACACCGCCGCGCGGCCGGTCTGCGCCCCCTCGCCTTGCAGCGTGTAATAGATTTCCTTGACGCTGTAGGTCATGGGGCGATGTACCGTCGGTATCCGGCAGCCCGCAGTTCGCAAGCCGGGCAGGCGCCGCAGCCATAACCCCACTCATGGCGCTGCGTGCGGTCGCCTTCGTAACAGGTGACGCTGTCTTCCACGATCAGCTTGACCAGCGCCGCCCCGCCCAGCGCTTCGGCCAGCGTCCAGGTCGCCGCCTTGTCCAGGCGCATCAGCGGGGTGTGGACCCGCACTTCGCGCGCAAGAGCCAAGGAAAGCGCCCGCGCCGTTGCCTGCACGGTTTCGTCACGGCAATCGGGATAGCCAGAGTAATCCGTTTCGCACATTCCGCCGACCAGATCGGCGATGCCGCGGCGATAGCCCAGCGCGGCGGCGGCGGTGAGGAACAAGACGTTACGCCCAGGCACGAAACTGGTGGGCAGACCATTCTCGCCCATCTCGATCTTGCGGTCGTCGGTCAGCGCGCTGCCGCCTATATCCTTGAGTACCGCGAGTGGCAGCAAATGATCGTCACCCAGTCGGGCGGGATGTTGCGCGCGCAGCTTTTCCAGAATGACGGGACGCGCTTTCAACTCTGTGGCGTGGCGCTGGCCATAGTCGAATCCAACCGTTTCCACCCGGTCGAAGCGCGACAGCGCCCAGGCCAGGCAGACGGTGGAATCCTGGCCACCGGAAAACAGCACCAAGGCGGAAGAACCAGACATGGCGGGGATGTAGCGCTGACGGGCAGCCGGCACAAACAAAAAGCTTACGCGACCCTCGCCGTACCGGGCTGCGCGCAAACACGGGTCGGCGGCAGGGCGATGGTGACGCAGGTGCCCTCGCCCACGGCGCTTTTGACCGACAGCGTGCCGCCATGCAGCTCCGCCAGCGCCTTGGCGATGGAAAGACCAAGCCCCGTGCCTTCGAAGCGCCGCGCCAGGCTGCCGTCGACCTGGCGGAACGGTTCCAGCGCTGCTGCGATGGTTTCTTCCGCCATGCCAATGCCGCTGTCGGACACGGTCAGCAAGGCGCCGCCATCCGCCGCGCGGGTTACGACGAAGCGGACTTCACCCATCTTCGGCGTGAATTTGAGCGCATTGGCCAGCAGGTTTCCAAGCGCCTGCGCCAGGCGGCGCGGATCGACCAGCAGCGACGGCATGTCGGTGGGCATGTCGATGGCGATAGCGCGTTGGTCATGGGTGACGCCGCGCGCCAACTTGATCGCCTGTTCGGCCACATCCAAGATGTTTTCCGGACGCGCCTCGATGGTCAGCAACCCGCCTTCCAGGCGCGATACATCCAGCACGTCGTTGATGACGGCCAGAAGACGCGCGCCGCTTTTGTGGATGTCGCCGGCATAATCGCGGTAGGCGTCGTGCCCCACAGGCCCCAGAACCTCATCACGGATGATCTCGGAAAATCCCAAAACTGCGTTCAGCGGCGTTTTCAGTTCGTGGCTCATCGCCGCCAGGAACGCCGCCTTCATCTTGTTGGCGATCTCCGCCTGGCGCAGCGCGGCGCGCAGCGCGCGGTCCTGCTCGAATTTTTCGGTGACGTCCTCGACTGTGCCTTCATAGCAGAGCAGTTCGCCGGACCAGTCGCGCACGGCACGTGCATTTTCCGATATCCAGATACGATGGCCGCCGCGATGATGAATTTCGGAAACGAAGTTGGTCACCATGTCGTTGGCCTGCATCAGGGCACGGAATTCCTCGCGGCGGCGCGGCTCGACATACAGCTGCGCAGAAATGTCGGTCAGCCCTGCGATCAGCGCATCGGGATCGGAATAGCCGTAGATATCGGCCAGCGCCTGATTGACCGCCAGATAATGCCCATCGGGCGTGGTGCGGAATATGCCGTCTACCGCATGATCGAAGAACGCACGATAGCTGGCCTCGCCGGCCGTCACGCGCGTGCGCGTCTCTTCGGCCACGCGCCCCAGCAGCATCAGGCCAAAACACAGCACTGCCAGAATGATCAGCCCGGCGACGAATTGCCCGCCGAGGTTCGACACCATCCCGACACCGATCACCAGCCCCGCCACGAAAAAGGCAAGCGTGCCCGCAAGGCCGGAACGGTTGCGGCCATGTTTCTGCATGGGATCTGTCAAAGGAAGCATGATGGCAATATGTCGGACTACGCTTCGTCTTAACGCGAATTCCTAAATGTCCAGTTGCGTTTAGCGAGATTCGAGACATGTCACGCGCGCTGCGCGTTAGCGCTTTTTCAATCTTGATGGAGCGGGCGTTAAAGATGCGGGCTGAATGCATCGATGCTGGCAAGATTGGCGTGCAATCGCGATCGCAATTGCCCAATTCACGCGCAGATACGGATGGATTTGTCCGAAACCGGACTTTGTGGGAGATTGGCTGCTCTTCCAAAAAAACATCGCTGCAAAAAACATTTCATGCTGCCCCACGCGCCATGCCCGACCTGATCCGCAAAAGCGGCGCGCGGCGCGCCTGGCAGCGCATGCTCAGCGGCCGCCGGCTGGACCTGCTGGAACCCAGCCCGCTGGACATCGAGATCACCGACATCGCCCATGGCCTGGCCCGGGTCGCCCGTTGGAACGGCCAGACCAAGGGCGCCCACGCCTTCTCGGTGGCCCAGCACAGCGTGTTGGTGGAGCGGCTGGTGTCCGACCTGTCGCCCCGGCTGACCCGCGAGGCCCGGTTGATGGCCCTGCTGCATGACGCCCCCGAATATGTTGTCGGCGACCTCATAAGTCCCTTCAAGGCTGCAATCGGCATTGATTACAAAGCCTTGGAGGAAAAGCTTCAGGGTGCGATTCATCAACGTTTTGGACTGAGCGCGCAGGTCCCGACGGCGCTGAAGACCCTGTTCAAACGGGCCGACCACCTGTCGGCCTATTACGAGGCCACCCAGCTTGCCGGCTTTGAGGAGGCCGAGGCAGGCCGGCTGTTCGGAAAGCCGCCTGCGGCCCTGAAAACGCCCCGGCTGGCCCCCTTGAACACCGCCGAGGCCCAGGCCCTGTTCTTGACAAGGTTTAACCGCCTTTATGCTCAATAGCTGCTAAAAGGCGGCCATGCCCCGCCTGCTGGTCACCCCCCTGTCGAGCCTTCCCGAGGCCCTCAAGACCCATGCCCCGACGCATCTGGTCAGCCTGCTGTCGCCCGAGCACATGATCGGCACCCCTGATGGCTTTCCGGCCGCCGGACATCTGCGTATCGGCGTGAATGACATTATCGATCCGGCGGCCGGCACCGCGCCGCCCCTGCGCCGCCATATCGAAGATCTGCTGACGTTCTCGCGCACCTGGGATGCGCGTTCGCCGATGGTGATTCACTGCTGGGCCGGAATCTCGCGTTCCATGGCGAGTGCTTTCACCATCCTTTGCGACCGGCTGGGGCCGGATCGCGAAATCGAAATCGCCCGCGCCATTCGCCAGCGCGCGCCGCATGCCCAGCCCAACCGGCTTCTGGTGCAACATGCCGACGATGCGCTGGGACGCGGCGGGCGCATGATCGCCGCGCTCAACAGCATGGGGCCACCCGTTGTGGTCGAAGAAGGCGTAACGACGGCCTTTCCGCTGGTGGGCCTATGAGCAAGGACTCGATTGTCAGCATCGGCCTCTCCGCGGCCATCGTGGCGGTGGAAAGCGAGCAGCCCATGGTGCTGGTGGTGTCGCATGACGGCAGCGACGACGCCCTGCCCTTTGGCCCGTTCGATCCAGCTCATCACCGCACACTTGAATCGGGCCTGCGCAACTGGGTCGGTGAACAGACACGTTTCGACCTGGGCTATACCGAGCAACTCTACACATTTGGCGACAAGGGCCGGCACACGCCGGCGGGCGGCGACAAGGGCCATCAGTCCAGCGCGCGCGTGGTGTCGGTGGGCTATCTGGCGCTGACACGGCGCATGAAGGAAGCCCCCGAAACGCAATGGCGCGGCTGGTACAATTACTTCCCCTGGGAAGACTGGCGCGACTCCAAGCCTGCCATGATCGACAGTGTTATTCTGCCCGCGCTGAAGAAGTTCGTGAAGGACGCGCCCGATGCGGAAACTGCGGAGCTCCGGCGCGAACGCGTGAACGTGTGTTTCGGCGATGGCTGGGATGAAGAACGTGTGCTGGAGCGCTACGAGCTTCTGTATGAAGCCGGGCTGGTGGAGGAATTCTATCGTGACAGTGGCCAGGCATCCAAAGGCCCCGCGCTGGGCACGCCAATGCTGTTCGACCATCGCCGCATTCTGGCCACCGCCATCGCGCGGCTGCGCGGCAAGCTGAAATACCGCCCGGTGGTGTTCGAACTTATGGCGCCCACCTTCACCCTGCTGGAATTGCAGCGGGCGGTGGAGGCGCTGGCAGGCCTGCGACTGCACAAGCAGAACTTCCGCCGCCTGGTGGCTGAACAGGGGCTGGTGGAAGGCACCGGCAAACTCTCCGCCCCGGCCCGCGGCCGTCCCGCCGAACTATTCCGATTCCGCCGCGAAGTGCTGCGCGAGCGCCCGGCGCCAGGCCTGCGCCTGGGCGGTCGGCGGACGAGGTCCGCCTGATTTGATTGCGGGCGTCCGCCCGCGGGCGCGGAAAATCGTCATAGGCGGGTCACAAAAGACTGATCTGCGGCCTTCACGACTCTTGACCCAAATATGCTCGCGTGTAGCATAATGCACGAACCGGCTCCTTGAAGGCCGGGTTTTTTGCCCCATATATATACTCGAAATGAGTATTAATTGGTAGCAGGAGGACGAGTTGGGAGTTGAACTGGCCTATACCGACGCCGTCGCCCGCGCGACCCGCGATCTGTATGCCAAGGTTTCGAGCGTCATTCCGGAAGTGGAATGGCCCGTCCATGCGCCGTTGATCGCCGAGATCAACCGCCTGAAGCGCGAAAAGAACGCTGTCATTTTGGCGCACAACTACATGACGCCGGAAATATTCCACTGCGTCGGCGATTTCGTCGGCGACTCGCTGGCCCTCGCCCGCGAGGCGGCGCGCACGGACGCGGCCGTGATTGTGCAGGCGGGCGTCCACTTCATGGCAGAGACCTCGAAGATCCTGTCGCCGCAAAAGACCGTGCTGATCCCCAGCATGGAAGCCGGTTGCAGCCTCGCCTCCTCCATCACCGGCGCCGATGTACGGCTGCTCAAGCAGAAATATCCCGGCCTGCCGGTGGTCACCTATGTGAACACGTCGGCGGATGTAAAAGCCGAAAGCGATATCTGCTGCACCTCCGGCAATGCCGTGAAAGTCGTCGAGCAGATCGCGAAGGACTTCGGCGTCGATACCGTGATCATGATCCCGGACAAGTATCTGGCCCGCAATGTCGCGGCCCAGACCGGCGTGAAGGTGATCACCTGGGAAGGCGCCTGCGAAGTGCATGAGCGTTTTACCGCGCAGGAAATCCGCGACTATCGCACCGCCCATCCCGGCATCGTGGTGCTGGCCCATCCCGAATGCCCACCCGAAGTGGTGGCGGAAGCCGATTTCGCCGGTTCGACCGCGGCGATGATCAACTATGTCGGCAGCCACAAGCCCGAACGCGTGGTGATGGTGACCGAATGCTCCATGAGCGACAACGTCGCGGTTGAAAATCCGCAGACCCAGTTCATCCGGCCGTGCAACCTGTGCCCGCACATGAAGCGCATCACGCTGAATGGCATCCTGCACAGCCTGCAGACCATGACCCACGAAGTGATCGTCGATCCAGTGATTGCGGCGCGGGCCAAGGCCCCGATCGACCGCATGCTGTCGGTGAAAGTCTGAAATGAGCCAGGTCGACAGCATCGTCGAAACCGACGGCGCATTGATATTGGGCGCCGGCATCGCGGGTCTTTTCACCGCGCTGAAGCTTTCGCCCATGCCTTCCATCGTGCTGGCCGGTACCCGGCCGGGCCTGTCTGGTTCCAGCGCCTGGGCACAAGGCGGCATCGCGGCGGCGATGGGCGAGGATGACAGCTGGCAAAGCCACGCCCATGACACAATGGTTGCGGGCGCGGGTCTGTGCGATCCAGCGATCGTGGATCTGGTGGCGCGCAAAGCCCCGGACCGCATCGAAGACCTGATCGCGCTGGGAACGCCCTTTGACCGCAAGGCCGACGGCAGTCTGGCGCTGGGCCGCGAAGCGGCACATTCCCTGCCCCGTATTGTCCATGTCAAAGGCGATGGCGCCGGCGCGGCGATTTCCGCCACCCTGGCGCAGCGTGCCAATGCCGCCGACGGCATCACGCTTCTGGAAGGTTTTCACGCCGTCGAACTGGCGATGGAAAATGGCCGCGTCACCGGCATCTTCGCCCGCTCAGGTCTGGGCGCGGATGCCCGGCTGATCCTGTTCCGCGCCCGTGCCGTCGTGCTGGCCACCGGCGGCCTGGGCGCACTCTATGCCGTCACCACCAATCCGCTGGAATCGCGCGGCGAAGGCCTGGGCATGGCGGCGCGCGCCGGGGCGATGATTTCCGATCCGGAATTCGTGCAGTTTCATCCCACCGCAATTGCCTGTGGGCGTGATCCCGCGCCGCTGGCAACCGAAGCGCTGCGCGGTGAAGGCGCGGTGTTGGTCAATGCGCGCGGCGAACGCTTCATGACGGCGATACACAATGACGCCGAACTGGCGCCGCGCGACATTGTTGCCCGCGCCATTCACCGCCAGATTCTGTCCGGACAGAATGTGTTCCTGGATTGCCGGGCCGCCATCGGCACGGATTTCCCGGATCACTTTCCCACCGTCTATGCAGCCTGCATGGCCGGCGGAATCGATCCGGTGCGCCAGATGATTCCGGTAGCACCTGCCGCCCATTATCACATGGGCGGCATCGCTTCGGACGCGCAGGGCCGTTCTTCGCTGCCAGGGCTGTGGGTGGTGGGCGAATGCGCCGCCACCGGCCTGCACGGTGCGAACCGCCTGGCTTCCAACTCGCTATTGGAAGGATTGGTATTCGGCGCCCGTGTCGCCGACGATGTGCGCGGTCATTTGCAGGCGGGCCAGGTGCGCGGCACGCCGCCCGCGCCGCAGCGTTTCGCCAGCCCGGCACCGCCGGCCGTGCTGCGCCAGGCGATGAGCCGCTTTGTGGCGCTGGAACGCGACGCGGACGGTTTGCGCACGGCGCTGGAAGTCATTGCGCGGTTGGAAAAGACCAGCGGCGAACCGGCTCTGCTGAACATGATTGCCGCCGCGCGGCTGGTCACCGCCGCAGCATGGGCCCGCACAGAGTCGCGCGGTGGCCATTGGCGCAGCGACTATCCGCAAGCCTCGACCAAAGGCACGCGGACCTTCTTGACTCTGGCGGATGCCAATCGGATTGCCGCGGGCGAAGTCTCCCTGCCCCGCCGCGCCCATAAATGATCGCGCTGGATTTCACCCGTCCGCCACCCGCGCTGCTGTTCGAGCCGCAGGTCGCGGCCGCGCTGACGGAGGATCTGGGCCGGGCCGGTGACATCACCAGCCAGCTCACCATTGCGGCCCAGACCAGCGCGGTCGCGCGGCTGGTCGCCCGCAAGCCGGGCCGCCTGGCCGGACTGATCTGCGCCGAAGCGGCGTTTCGCCTGGTCGATCCTGCGTTGAAATTCGACGCCGCAACACCGGACGGCTCCGAGATTGCGGCGGGCACGGTGCTGGCCAGCATCAGCGGCAGCGCGCGATCGATCCTGACGGCCGAACGCGTGGCGCTGAATTTCCTGGGGCCTTTGTCGGGCACCGCCACGGCGACCGCCGCGCTTGTCCAGGCGGTTCACGGCACAAAGGCCCGCATCGTCTGCACCCGCAAGACCCTGCCTGGCCTGCGCGCCCTGCAGAAATATGCGGTGCGCTGCGGCGGGGGCTTTAATCACCGCTTCGGACTGGATGACGCCGCCATGATCAAGGACAACCATGTCCAAGCGGCGGGCGGGATCGCGCCGGCCGTCGAAAAGCTTCGCGCGGGCCTCGGCCATATGGTGCGCATCGAGCTGGAAGTGGACACGCTGGCCCAGCTTGAGGAAGCCCTGGGCCTGGGCGTCGACACCATCCTGCTGGACAATATGAGTCTGGATGATCTGCGACGCGCCGTGGCGATGGCCAGGGGCCGCGCGGTACTGGAAGCATCCGGCAACGTGACATTGGCCAGCGTGCGCGCGATCGCCGAAACCGGCGTCGATTACATCAGCTCAGGCGCCATCACGCACAGCGCGCCGAACCTCGACATAGGCCTGGATTATTAGGCCAGTCTTCAGGTCTGTGATGACCGGACCCGCGGCGCATTGCGGTAGAAAATGTGGTTGCCGATCTGGGTGGTCTTTTCCAGCGTGTAGGACCAGTCCGGCGCGACCGAGATCGCATGGAAGTTGGTGGCGCCGCCCGTGGCGTTCCGCAAGCGGATTTCGCCGGTCAGGATGCTGGCCGCCAGGGCTTCGGCTTCGCGCCAGGCCCGGGCATGCTTGGGGCGCTTCATGTCGCCATTGCAGGTGAAGGAAAACTGGCAACCGGGGCCCTTGGAGCCTTCATAGACCACGGCGCAGATCGAGGGGCCGAAATTGCCGCGATTGAGGCGATGGAAGACCACTTCGGCGATGGCCTTCTGGCCGCCGGCGCCTTCGCCGCGAGCCTCGTAATACAGGACTTCAGCCAGGCACTTGTGTTCGGCAACCAGCTTGGCGGTCACGCCTTCCAGCACGGGCTTGGGCGCGGCGGGGGCCACCTGCACGGCCGGGGCGACGGATTTGTCCGTGGACGGACGATAGGTCATTGAAGCGCCGATCGCAGCGCTGGCGGTGGCGAGAATGATCGCCATCGCGGCAACAAGCACGCGGTCGGAACGCGAAATCGCGTCGTGGGTTTTCTTGGACATGGAGAAATTGAACTCGTTTCGGCTTTAGGTTTCGCTTGGTCTATCTGGCTTGCTCTATTTCGCAGTGGCTATCCGGTTGCCCGTCACGGCATTCAAATTGCGGTCTGCTATTTCGATTCAGGCTGTTTCGATTTTTGCGTCGTCCTTAAAAAAGTTCCGAATGGTTCCCAGCACCGTTTGTGCCGCGCTTTTGCCGACCAAAAAACGAATCGTCAAACAAATTTTTTCATTAACGTGACAGAGCGTCATTTGACGCCGGAAAATCCAGCATTTACCTGCTTCGTCCGTACACGAACTAAACGTCTGATTGCACCTTTGTAAGGGCCGCCTGCGCCGCCGCAAGACGTGCAATCGGCACGCGGAAGGGTGAGCAGGACACATAGTCGAGCCCTGAGTCGTGGCAGAAACGAATCGTGTCGGGGTCTCCGCCATGCTCTCCGCAGATGCCAAGCTTGAGTTTTTCGCGGGTCTTGCGCCCCCTTTCTGCCGCAATCTGAATGAGCTCGCCCACGCCTTCGATATCGAGCGTCACAAACGGATCGCGCGCGATCACGCCCTTGCTCAGATAGTCGTTCAGGAACATGCCGGCATCGTCGCGGCTAATGCCGATGGTGGTCTGCGTCAGATCGTTGGTGCCGAAGGAGAAGAATTGCGCCGTCTGGGCGATGTCGCCGGCGCGCAGCGCCGCGCGCGGCAATTCGATCATGGTGCCAATCAGATAAGCGGGCACTTTTCCGCGCTCTTTCTTTATAGCCTCTGCCACCGCGGCAATCTTGCCCGCCAAGGCGTCCAGTTCTGCCTTGAATCCGACCAGCGGGATCATGATTTCCAGTTGCACCGGGGCGCCGCCGCCCTCTTCCACTTCCAGCGCGGCTTCCAGGATCGCCCGGGCCTGCATTTCGTAGATTTCGGGATAGGTAATGCCCAGGCGGCAGCCGCGATGGCCCAGCATCGGGTTGGATTCATGCAGCGCGATGGCGCGGGCCCGCAGCTTGCGGGCATTGGTGCCGGCGGCGGCGGCCACTTCCTCGAATTCCTCTTCCTTTTGCGGCAGGAATTCGTGCAGCGGCGGATCCAGCAGGCGGATGGTGACAGGTAGCCCCGCCATCGCCTGGAAGATGGCGGCGAAGTCGCCGCGCTGCATGGGCAACAGCTTGGCCAGCGCGGCTTTGCGCTCATCCTCCGCGTCGGCCAGGATCATCTGGCGCACCGCGATGATGCGCTCGGCATCGAAGAACATGTGTTCGGTGCGGCAAAGACCGATGCCTTCCGCGCCGAACTTGCGAGCAGTGGCCGCATCAGCAGGCGTGTCGGCATTGGTGCGCACGCGCAAACGGCGCACTTCATCGGCCCAGCCCATCAGCGTGCCAAAGTCGCCGGTCATTTCCGGCTGGCGCAGGCCCACCGTGCCCTTGAACACCTGGCCCGAGGCGCCATCGATGGTGATGATGTCGCCGCGTGAAATCGTGACATTGCCCGCCACCATCTCGCCGCGCTGCGCATCGATCTTGAGCATGCCGGCGCCCGACACACAGGGGCGGCCCATGCCACGCGCCACAACCGCAGCGTGGCTGGTCATGCCGCCGCGCGCGGTCAGGATGCCCCGCGCCGCATGCATGCCGTGAATATCTTCCGGGCTGGTTTCGGTGCGCACCAGAATGACGTCGCGATTGTCGGCGGCCAGCTTTTCGGCCTCCTCCGCCGTGAAGGCGACTTCGCCGGTGGCGGCGCCGGGCGACGCGCCCAAGCCGATGGCGATCTGTTCGCGCGGCGCATCGGGATCGAGCGTGGGATGCAGCAACTGGTTCAGCGCTTCGGGTTCGACACGGGTGATCGCGATCTTCCTGTCGATCAGCCCTTCGCGCTCCATGTCCACGGCGGCCTTTAGCGCCGCTTCCGCCGTGCGCTTGCCGCTGCGGGTCTGCAGCATGAAAAGCTTGCCTTCCTGGATGGTGAACTCCACGTCCTGCATGTCGCGGTAATGCTGTTCCAGCCGTTCGCCGATCGCCTTCAATTCTTCAAAGGCCTTGGGCATGGCTTCTTCCATGCTGGCCTTCTTGCCGCCCTGTCGCTCGCGCACCATCTTGGAGATCGGCTGGGGCGTGCGGATGCCGGCCACCACGTCCTCGCCCTGGGCGTTGATCAGGAATTCGCCGTAGAGCAGCTTTTCGCCGGTCGCCGGATCGCGGGTGAAGGCGACGCCGGTGGCGCTGCTTTCGCCGCGATTGCCGAACACCATGGCCTGCACCGTGACGGCGGTGCCCCAGTCTTCGGGAATGTTGTTCAGCTTGCGATAGGTGTTGGCGCGCGGTGAGCGCCAGGAACCGAACACCGCGCCGATGGCGCCCCAAAGCTGTTCCTGCACGTCTTCGGGGAACGGCTTGCCCAGTTCCTTCTCGACGCGCGCCTTGTACAGGCCAGCGATGCGCTTGAGGTCGGTGGCGTCCAGGTCGGTATCAAGTTCGACGCCCTTGGTGTCCTTTTCTTCGTACAGGATTTCCTCGAACAGGGCGTGATCGACGCCCAGCACCACGTCGGAATACATCTGGATGAAGCGGCGATAGCTGTCATAGGCGAAACGTTCGTCGCCGGTCAGCCGGGCGAGGCCCTCGGCGGTGGCGGCGTTCAGGCCCAGGTTGAGCACGGTGTCCATCATGCCCGGCATGGAAACGCGCGCGCCCGAGCGCACACTCAGCAACAGCGGCTTTTCGACATCACCGAAATTGCCCTTGGCGGAATAGCCCACCTCGCGCAAGGCGATGGCGACCTGCTCCTTCAGTTCCGCCGGATAGGCTTCGCCATTGGCGTAGTAATACGTGCAGACCTCGGTGGTGATGGTCAGGCCCGGCGGCACCGGCAGGCCCAGATTGCTCATCTCCGCCAGGTTGGCACCCTTGCCGCCCAGCAGATTGCGCATGCCGGCCGTGCCCTCGGCCTTGCCGTCGCCGAACGCATAAACCCACTTCGTCATCACACTCAGCCTTCTATTCTGGAAAAGTCTGCAACCTGGTGCAGCGTCGCCCGTAGGCTTGCCAGCAGGTTCAAGCGATTCTCGCGAACCGCTTTGTCGTCAGCATTCACTTTCACATCGTCAAAGAAAGTATCCACTGGATGTCGTAACTGCGACATGTCGCGCATCGCGGCAGAAAAATCTTCTTTCTTCAGAGCCAAATCAATGTGCTCGCGATGAGCCTTGAGTGCTGCAAAAAGAACTTGCTCGGCTGGCTCCACCAACTTGCTTTCAAGTACTTCGCTGGTGAAGGTCTTGTTGTCCTTCTTTTCCTCGGCTTTGAGGATGTTGGCGGCGCGCTTGTAGCCCGCCAGCAGGTTGGCGCCGTCATCAGATTTCAGGAACGCCTGCAGCGCCTCGACCCGCGCCACCAACCGCACCAGATCGTCTTCATGACCAAGGCCGAACACCGCATCGATCAGGTCGTGGCGGACACCCTTTTCCTTCAGCGCGACCTTCAGCCGGTCGGCGAAGAAGGTCAGCAGATCGTCGGAAACCTTCAACGCAAAGCGCAACTTGTTTTCCAGCAGGATGCGGATGATTCCCAGCGCGGCGCGGCGCAGCGCGAAGGGGTCGCCAGAACCGGTTGGTTTCTCGCCCGCCGCGAAGAAACCCGTCAGCGCATCCAGCTTGTCGGCCAGCGCCACGGCGATAGAGACCTTCTCGCTGGGCACTGCGTCGGAAGGGCCCACGGGCTTGTAGTGATCGCGCACCGCATCGGCGACGGCGGAATCTTCCTTGTCGTGCTGGGCGTAATAGCGGCCCATCACGCCCTGCAGCTCGGGGAACTCGCCCACCACGCCGGTGGTCAGATCAGCCTTGGCCAGCCTCGCGGCGCGTTTGGCCTTGGTAACGTCGGCGCCAATCTTGGCGGCGATTTCCCCCGCCAGCTTTTCAATCCGCTCGACACGCTCAAACTGCGTACCCAACTTGGCGTGGAAGACGATGCCCTTCAGCTTCTCGATCCGGCTGTCCAGGGAATGCTTGCGGTCTTCGTCCCAGAAGAATTTTGCGTCCGACAGGCGGGCGCGCAGCACGCGCTCATTGCCCGCGACGATTTCCTTGCCACAGTCCTTGGTCAGCATGTTGGCGACCAGCCCAAAGCGGTTTGCCATCTTGCCGGTCTTGGGATCGCGCAGCGAAAAATACTTCTGATGCGTGCGCATCGAGGTCTGGAGGATTTCCGCCGGCACATCCATGAACTCGTCCTGGATGGTGCCGATCAGCACCACAGGCCATTCCGCCAGTCCGGAAACCTCGTTCAGCAGACCGATATCCTCGATCGGCTCCAGCCCCAGCGCGAAGGCCTTCTGCTTGAGGTCATTGCTGATGATCTCGGCCCGCTCGGCGGCGTCCAGCACCACATGCGCCTTTTTCAGCGCCGCCTCGTAATCCTCGAACCGGCGCACGGTGATGTTACCGCTGGAGAGGAAGCGATGGCCGCGCGTAGTGTTGCCGCTCTGGATACCGGCGAATTCACAAGGCACCACTTCGCCATCGAATGTCGCCAGGATGGAATGCAGCGGCCGCACCCAGCGCACCGGATTGCCCGGTTTCCAGCGCATGGATTTGGGCCAGGGCAGCTTGCCCATGACTTCGGGAATGATTTCGGCCAGCACCAGCGGCGTCGCCCTGCCCTTGCGTTCGATTACCGCCATATAGACCTCGCCCTTGGGCGTGGTCTCGACCTTCAATTGTTCCTTGGTCAGGCCGGTCTTTTTCAGGAAACCGTCCAGCGCGGCCTGCGGCGCGTCGGTGCGCGGGCCTTTCAGCTCTTCGCGCACGTCTTTCTGTTCGGGCGGCAGGCCAGTGATCGCCAGAGTCAGGCGGCGCGGTCCTGCAAAGGCCTTGATGCCTTCGAACATAAAGCCGCGTTCGGTCAGGGCGCCGACCGTCAGGCGTTCAAGGTCTTTTGCCGCCTGCGCTTGCATGCGGGCGGGGATCTCTTCGGAAAACAGTTCCAGAAGCATGTCGGGCATCAGCCAAACCTCGGCTTGTATTCGCCCATCGGCGTTTGCAGCCATGCTTCGCAGCAGGCCTGGGCCAGCGCGCGCACCCGCCCGATATAGGCGGCACGTTCGGTGACCGAGATCACGCCCCGCGCATCCAGCAGGTTGAAGGCATGGCTGGCCTTGATGCACTGATCATAGGCGGGCAGCGGCAGTTTCTTGCCGGTCAGCAATTCGCGGCACTGCTTTTCCGCATCCTTGAAATGCTGGAACAGGATTTCGGTATCGGCACGCTCGAAATTGTAGGCGCTGAATTCCTGCTCGTTCTGATGAAACACTTCGCCGTACCGAAACTGTTCGTTGAAGGCCAAGTCATAGACGAACTCGACGTTCTGCACGTACATCGCCAGGCGCTCGAGGCCGTAGGTGATCTCGGCGCAGACCGGATCGCATTCGATTCCGCCCACCTGCTGGAAATAGGTGAACTGCGTGATCTCCATCCCGTCGCACCACACTTCCCAGCCAAGACCGGCGGCGCCCAGCGTGGGGCTTTCCCAGTCGTCTTCGACGAAGCGGATGTCGTGCAGGTCGGGATCCAGCCCAATGGCGCGGATCGAGCCCAGATACAGCTCCTGCACATTGGCGGGCGCGGGCTTCAGGATCACCTGATACTGATAATAATGCTGCAGCCGGTTGGGGTTCTCGCCATAGCGACCGTCGGACGGACGGCGGCTGGGCTGCACGAAGGCGGCATTCCAGGGGCGCGGACCCAGCGCCCGAAGCGTGGTGGCCGGGTGAAACGTGCCCGCCCCCATCTGGTCGTCATAAGGCTGCAAAATCAGGCAGCCTTGCCCCGCCCAATAGCTCTGCAGGGTGAGGATAAGGTCCTGAAACGTGCGGGCTTTGGCCACCGAGTCGCGCCTGTTTTGGAAGTGGCCGGAACCTATAGGCGGCCCCCGGACAGGGCAAGCATTTCGCCGCGCCGCAAAATACCGTCCGCTTCAGGGGTCCAGCCCCCGTCTGCGGTGTGCAGAACCAGCCCCGGCAAGAGGGCGAACGGCGCGGCGGAACCCTTGCGGGCCTGCACGATCACCCGCTTGGGCGTCTCCCCGGCGCGGGACCAGAGAGGGGCCGCGCAGACGCCACGTTCCGGCAAGGCGGCAAGCGCTTCGTTCAGCCGGTCGGCGCGCAGGATGGCGGTGAAATATCCACCGGAAACCGTGCGTTGCAGGCCCAGCTTCAACCAGTCACGCAGCTTGCCGCCATCCATCAGCGCGGCGGCGCGGGCTGCATCGGGCGATACTTGGCCCTCCGCATGGAAAGGTGGATTGCAGAAGACCTGATCGAAATCGCGCTTGAGTTCCGATGGCAGCGCGATCACATCTGCCGCCACGAAGCGCGCGCCCGCGCCATTGGCCGTCGCGTTCCGCTGCGCCAGGCGCACCAGCTCGGCGTCCTGTTCCACCCCGGTCAGCGCCAGCCCCGGAACCCGGGCCGCCAGACACAGGGTGACGGTGCCCACACCGCTGCCAAGCTCCAGTGCCGACTGCCCGTTTTTTGCGGGCACGGCTGCCGCCAGCATCACTGCGTCCAGCCCGGCGCGAAAGCCGCTATCGGGCTGCGCCACCCGCACCCGGCCATCCAGAAACGTGTCGCTCACGGCATCGCGTCCGGCACCGCTTCACGCAGCAAGGCTTCGGCGCGGGCGAAATCCTCATCCAGCACCATCAGCCGACGCGGCAGGAAGCCCATGCTGCCGTCCATCACGCTGGCATGGGTGTCGAACACCACCGACTCGATGCCCTCCTGTGACAGGATGTCCGACGCATAGCTGATCACCACCGGATCGGTGGATTTGAGAACGGCGCGCATATCGACGGTTTATAGCGAAAACACGCCATTTTGTCGCCCTTGCCCCGCCCCGAACGGATCCGGTAGTCTCCCGGCCATGGGTGGGCAGGATACTCTCAAGACTGCCAGGTCTGGCGACATCTCGCCGGTGGAGCGGTTGCATGCGCTGGTCGTCGCCGACATGGCGGCTACCGACAAGCTGATCCATGCCCGCATGACCTCCGGCGTCGCGCTGATCCCGGACCTTGCCAAGCATCTGATCGATTCCGGCGGCAAGCGCCTGCGCCCGATGCTGACTTTGGCAGCGGCGCAAGCCGGCGGTTACACCGGCGACCATCATGTGAAGCTGGCGGCGGCGGTGGAATTCATTCACACCGCCACCCTGCTGCATGACGATGTGGTCGATGAAAGCGCACTTCGGCGCGGCAAGGTTTCCGCCAACCTGATGTGGGGCAACAAGCCTTCGGTGCTGGTGGGCGACTTCCTGTTTTCGCGCGCGTTCCAGTTGATGGTCGAGACCGACAATATGGCGGTGCTGGACATTCTGGCCGGCGCGTCGGCGATCATCGCCGAAGGCGAAGTGATGCAGCTCAAGTCGTCGAACAACCTTGCGGTGACCGAGGATCATTATCTGAGCGTGGTGTCGGCCAAAACGGCCGCCCTGTTCGCCGCCGCCGCGCATTCGGGCGCCCTCCTCACCGGCCAGGGCAAAGCCTTCGTGGCGGGCATGCGCGACTATGGCGAAAATCTCGGCATCGCCTTCCAGCTTGTCGACGATGCGCTGGATTATTCCGGCCGTCAGGCGCTGATGGGCAAAACCGTGGGCGACGACTTTCGCGAAGCCAAGATGACCCTGCCCATCATTCTGGCCTATGCCCGCTCCAGGGAAGCGGACCAGCCGTTCTGGAAGCGCGTGATCGAGACCGGCAACCAGACCGAAAGCGATCTGGACCGCGCCATCACCCTGATCGAGCAGACGGGGTCAATACAAGAGACGATGCGCCGCGCCCGCACCTATGCCGACGCGGCCAAGACCGCGCTGGGCGTGATGCCGAACAGCGACATTCGCCATGCGCTGGCGGACATCGCGGATTTCTGTGTGGAAAGGGCCTACTAGCCGCCGGTGCGGTCGTACTTGAAGCCCTGCTTTTCCAGGAAGTCGAACAGGCCGATGGCCAGACCCTGCGCGCCATTGATCGGCATCACCAGGCGGCCGACCACCACGCGCGACAGCGGACCCGGCGGTTCGGAATGGCTGGCGCGGATGGATTCCAGGGTGATGGAAATCGCACCGTTGGACACGAAGAAGCCGGTCGCGCCCGTGGCATAGATGTCGGGGGCGTTTTGATTGTCGACGAAGACGATTTCGGGGGCTTTGGGTTCCTTGGCCATGACGGCACTCCTTCGCAGGTTTGGCCGCGAGGATTGGGGGTCAAGGTTAAATTCGTCTTAAAGGCCGTCCGGCGACGGGCCGATATCCTGCCCCTGGCCCACACGCCGGATGCCGGTTTCTGAGACCCAGGTTGGCGCGACCCACCAGCCCGGATGAGACTGGCGCAGAAGCTCGGCGGCGCGGGCACAGCAATCGTCATCGGCGAAGATGCCAAAACAGGTCGCGCCGCTGCCCGACATGCGGGTGAACAGCGCCCCCGGCAAGGCGGCGATGCCGTCCAGCACATCACCGATCACGGGCTGGATTTTGCGCGCCGGCGCTTCCAGATCATTGCGGGTGGTTTCCAGAAAGCGCAGCAGGTCAGCGGTGTCGCCAAAACCCTGGTGCGGCAGATCCATGTCCACGCCGCTTCGGGTCTCAAGCGCCGCGAACACATCGCGGGTCGGCACTGCCACCTTGGGATTGACCAGCAGCATGGCGATGCGCGGCATGGCACCGACGGCGCGCAAAATCTCGCCGCGACCTTCCATGAAAGCGCTGCGGGATGAGACACACACCGGAATGTCCGAACCCAGCGTGGCGGCGATCTCGTGCAGCCGCGCGTCGCTGGCGGCATTGCTCCACAATTTCCGGAGGCCGCGCAGCGCCGCCGCCGCATCGGCCGAACCGCCGCCGATTCCGGACGCGACCGGCAAATGTTTGGTCAGCGTGATGGCCGCACCGCCGTCGCCCAGCGCCCGGCCTGCCCGCGTAACCAGATTGTCGCCCTCGCCATCCAGCCCGGCGGCGAAGGGTCCATTGATCATCAGCGACAGCGTATCGGACGGCGCGAAAGACAGTTCGTCGCCCATGCCGGTGAACACCGCCAGGCTTTGCAGCGGATGAAAGTCGTCGGCGCGTTTGACGCCGACATGCAGGAACAGGTTTATCTTGGCCGGCGCTTGCTCGCGGATCACGTCAGGGCTTTTCGGTCAGACCGGTCTTCAGCTTGCGCTCGATGACGGCCTTTTCGTCCGCGTCGGTGCTGAAGGTGATGGCATGGTTCCACTGGAAGCGGGCGGCGATCTTCTTGCCGGAGCGCCACATGGCGTCGCCTAGGTGATCGTTGATAGTGGGATCGCCTGGCACCAACAGCACCGCCGCCGTCAGCGTTTTCACCGCATCTTCGTAACGGCCCAGCCGGTAATAGGCCCAGCCGACGCTGTCGACGATATAGCCATCATAGGGCCGCAGCTTGCGCGCCTTTTCCAGCATGGTTAGCGCTTCGGGAATTCGGCGGCCCCGGTCCACCCAGCTATAGCCTAGATAGTTCAGCAGTTCCGGTTGCTCGGGCGCCAATTTTAGCGCCAGTTCGATATCGGCTTCGGAATCGTCCAGCCGCTTCAACCGCTCCTTGGCCATCGCGCGGGCATAAAACATAGGCCAGTCGCGCCGCGTCGGCTTGGCAATGGCCTTCTCTGCCGCGTCATAGGCGCTGATGGCGTCGGCATATTTCTCGCCCGCGCGATAAGTGTCGCCCAGCGCCACCCAGCTTTCGCTGTCCGCCGGGTCCGCCGTCACCAGCTTGCGCAGTTCGGCGATGGCCGCATCGCTTTTTCCCAGACGCTGCTGGTTCAGCGCCGCCTGCACCTGCGCCATGCGATAGTAAGGCGATTCCTTGGGTATGGACTGGTAGATGGCGATCGCCGCCTCGTGCTTGCGCAGGCTTTCCAGACGATCCGCCAGCAGCACATTGCCCAGCCACAGATCGGGCCTCAGATACAGCGCCATGCGCAGATACAGGATGGAAACGTCGGCGCTTTGCGCGTCGGTGAGCGAGGCGGCAATCCCGAACAAGGCCTCTGCCGCGCCATCGGCGGGAATACGGATCAGGCTTTCGGGCTTTTGCACCGCTGCAATGCGCGCCAGTCCCGGCCTGACCACCGTGGCGAGACCACCATTGTTCTGATACCTGCGATAGAGCGTGGTTGCATCGTCGCTGCGGCCATGACGCTCCAGGAAGCGGCCATAGGCTTCCAGAACCCGCGGCGGCGGCGCGGCGGAGTTCAGCGCCTTTTTGTAGGCCGCCTCCGCATCCTTGGTCCGGTCCATATAATCATGCAGCAGCGCAGTTTGGAACGCCGCCATATTCTCGGCGCCTTTCTGCTCGGTCAGCGCTTTCAGGTTCTTCTCGATGCCGGATGTGTCGCGCAGGGCCGCCGCCGCCCAGGCATCGAAGAGAGACAGGGTCAGGACCGTGAAAGGCCCTTTCGCCGATTGCAACAGATGCAGGCGTACGCTGGCGTAATCCTTGCGCTTGAAAGACTGGACCGCCAGTGACAGCCGGGCGGCGCGATCGTCCGGCGTGGCCGCGACCACCTGCTGGGCATATTTGGCCGCGCTGTCAAAATCGCCGGAGGTGGAAGTGTAGAAAAACGTCAGCGCCAGAAGCGAGGAATTGGAAGGGTCGTTCGCCAGCGCCCGGCTGTAATACTGCGCCGCCTCCGGCAGGTCATGTTCCGATGCCGCGAAACGCGCCGACAGATAGGTCGAGAAGGCTCTGGCGTTGCGCTCGCTTTCTGCACTGATCTCCGGCGCCTCAGGAACGGTGGCGCAGCCCGCCAGCAGCAGGGCACCCAGAGACAAAGGCAGGATACGACGCAACAACAACTCCTACATGTTCACGTAATTGGGTCCGCCGCCGCCTTCGGGCGTAACCCAGGTGATGTTCTGCGACGGGTCCTTGATGTCACAGGTTTTGCAATGCACGCAGTTCTGGGCATTGATCTGGAACCGGGGACCGGCGGCCTCCTGCACCACTTCATATACACCCGCTGGGCAGTAACGCTGCGCCGGCTCGCCATACTCGGGCAAATTGACCGAAATGGGAATGGCGGGATCGCGCAGGACCAGATGCACCGGCTGGTCTTCCTCGTGATTGGTATTGGAAATGAAGACGCTAGAAAGCCGGTCGAAGGTCAGAGTTCCGTCGGACCTGGGATAATCGATTTTGGCGCTGTCCGATGCCTTTCGCAGGGTGGCGAAGTCGGCCTGCCCATGACCAAGCGTTCCAAAGGGCGACACGCCGAACAACTGGTTCAGCCAGAGGTCCAGCCCGATCAGCGGCATGGCCAACAGGGTGCCGAAGCGCGACCAGAGCGGCTTGGCGTTGCGCACCCGATGCAGGTCGTGCGCCACCCAGCTTTTGGCATAGGCATCGTCATAGGCCTGCAAGCGGTCGTTCGCCCTGCCCGCCGCAAGCGCCGCCGCAGCCGCTTCCGCCGCCAGCATGCCGGTCTTCATCGCATTGTGGCTGCCCTTGATGCGCGGCAGGTTGACAAAACCGGCACTGCAACCGATCAGCGCGCCGCCGGGAAACGACAATTGCGGCACCGACTGATAACCGCCCTCGGTGATGGCGCGCGCGCCATAGCCGATGCGCTTGGCGCCCTTGAGCACCGAGGCGATCGCTGGATGGGTCTTGGCGCGCTGGAATTCCCCGAACGGGTCGAGCCAGGGATTCTTGTAATTCAGATGCACCACAAGCCCGACGGAGCAGAGATTTTCGCCCCAGTGATACATGAACAGGCCGCCTCCGGTTTCGCTGTCCAGCGGCCAGCCCATGCCATGCAGAACCAGCCCCTTCTTGTGCTGGCCCGCAGGCAGCTCCCACAATTCCTTCAGCCCGATGCCGAATTTCTGCGGCTCGCGTTCATCCTGCAAACCGAACTGCCCGCAAAGCTGCTTGGACAGCGAACCGCGCGCCCCTTCGGCAAAGAAAGTGTACTTGCCGCGCAGTTCCATGCCGGGCGTGTAGCCGCCCTTGCGACGGCCATCTTTCGCCACGCCTAGATCGCCCGTGATCACGCCCTTGATGGCGCCGTCTTCCACGATCAGTTCATGCGCCGGGAAACCGGGATAAATTTCCACGCCCAGACCTTCGGCCTGCGTCGCCAGCCATTTGCACAGCGTGCTGAGGCTGGTGATGTAATTGCCGCGGTTGCTCATCAGCGGCGGGAACAGGAAATGCGGAATGGTCAGCGCGCTGCTTTGGGTGAAAAAGCAGAAACGGTCATCGGTGACCGGAGTCTCGACCGGCGCGCCCTTTTCCTTCCAGTCGGGGATCAGCTCTGTCAGCGCTTTGGGATCGATCACTGCGCCAGACAGGATATGGGCGCCGATCTCGGAACCCTTTTCCAGCACGCAGACGCTGATATCGGCAGATAGCTGCTTCAGCCGGATCGCAGCCGCCAGTCCCGCCGGGCCACCGCCGACGATGACCACGTCATATTCCATGCTTTCCCGGGCTTCGGCCATGAATCGCCTTGTTGTTTGTCTTTTCTAACTGGCATTGACGTGTCCCGGAAGCCTAGGATGCCGGCGATGAACGATAGCTTATCCACCCTGAACTGGCTGGTGGAAGCCGGCGCGGATGAAGCGGTGGCGGAACAACCGGTCAACCGGCTGACGGCCAAAGCGCAGGTGACGCCGCTGCAACCAGCAGCCGCGCCGCGGACCGCGCCTGCGCGCGCGCCAGCAGCCCTGCCGGTTGATAGTGACGCGATCGGCACCGCCCAGGCGGCTGCGGCAGCCGCCCAGTCGCTGGCCGATCTCAAGACTGCGCTGGAAGCTTTCGACGGCTGCGCCCTGAAGCGCACCGCCACCAACACCGTGTTCGCCGATGGCGTAGCGGAAGGCCGCATAATGCTGATCGGGGAAGCGCCCGGCCGCGATGAGGACCGGGTCGGCAAGCCGTTCGTGGGCCGCGCCGGTCAATTGCTGGACAAGATGCTGGCCAGCATAGGGTTGGACCGCAAGGAAAATGCGTACATCACCAACGTCATCAACTGGCGGCCGCCGGACAATCGCGACCCCACGCCGGAAGAAGCCGCAGCATGCCTGCCCTTCCTGCGCCGCCATATCGAACTGGCGCAGCCCGGCGTCATCATCCTGCTGGGCGCGGTGGCGGCGCGGCACGTCACAGGCGTCAGCGACGGCATCATGAAGCTGCGCGGGCGCTGGCTGGAATATCGCGTGGGCGATACCATGGTGCCGCTGATGCCGACGCTGCATCCCGCCTACCTGCTGCGCCAGCCCGCGCACAAGAAGCTGGCCTGGCGCGATTTGCAGGCGGTGCGCGACCGCATGAAGACACTCGATCTGCCGGCGCGGGTTGCCCCAAGCGGCGACGCGGGCTAATCAGGATTTTCGCTGCTTTGAAGGATTTGTGCGTGCGCGCTGCTGTTGTTTTGCTGTTTTCCGCCGCGCTGACGCTGGAGGCTGTTGCCAAGCCCGCCGTGCCGGCTGCACGCACCGCGCCGCCCACCATCGTGCAGTTGTCACAGTCACCCTCCGTTGCACCAAAAATTCTGTCGGATTCGGATGTCGCGCTGTACCGCCAGATCATGGCCGCCGCCCGCGCCGGTGAACTGACCAGGGCGCGGCAGATGATGACCCAGGTCAGCGACCCGGTTCTGAACGGCTATGGCGAGGCCATCGCCTATCTTTCGCTGCCGCGCGCCAATGTGAAGGTCGCCACCGCGGTGGAGTGGCTAGAACAGTATCGCGATACCGCCATCGCCGACCGCATCTATCGGGTGGCAGTGGCAAATTCCACCCAGACCGTGCGGCGCGGCAAGAAGCGCATCAGGGTTGCCGTGGTGACGAACATTCCGGCGCCGCGCGGCGTGGGCAGCCGGACCGGCGGCTATGAAGACATGGAGCTTGCCGAACCGACACCGACATCCGACGTCGGAAAAGCCGTCATGCCCTCGGTCTTCACCGCCATCCGCGCCGGCAAGCCCGAGGAAGCGGAAGGCTTGCTGGAAAGCGTGCGCACCACGGCCACGCCCTATGACATCGCCATCCTCTCGCACCGCGTTGCCGCGTCCTACCGCGCCGAAGGCCGCGATGCCGATGCGTATCGCATCGCCACCTCTGTATCGGACGCGGGCGTGCCGCAACTGATGTGGGATGCCGGCTTTGCCGCCTATCGCATGCAGCGCTGGGCCGATGCCGTGACCATCCTGGAAAAGCTGGCCGAAACGCCCGCCGCCCAGAACAGCCTCAGGGCCCAGGCCGCCTTCTGGGCGGCGCGCGCCCATATGCAGTCGGGCGATGCGCTGAAGGTCGTCACGCTCTTGAACTTTGCCGCCGGCAAACAGCCCAGCTTTTACGGGCTGATCGCGGAACGCGCGTTGGGCATCGATACCCACACCGGTTTTGCCGACGCCATCCTGAATGAAGGCGATTTCCGCGACCTGATGGCGGTGCCCGCCGCCCGCCGCGCCGTGGCGCTGTGGCAGGTAGGCGAAAGCGAATTCGTCGGGCCCGAACTCAACCGCGCCTTTGTCGACAACAACGAGCGCCTCGATCCCGCCATGGCGGCGCTGGCGCGTGGGATCGGCGTGCCCAATGTCGAATTGCGCGCCAGCGAGAAAAGTGCGGCGCGCGGGTTGCTTTTGACCGGCCTGTTCCCGGTGCCGCCCTATAGCCCCGATGGGGGCTACCGCATCGACTCCTCGCTGGTGCTGGCCTTTGCCCGTATCGAAAGCCGCTTCCAGGTTTCGGCCACCTCGCCGGTGGGCGCGCGCGGACTGATGCAGATCATGCCCGCCACCGCCAAGCGGCTGGGCGTGAGCGATCCCGAAACCCTGAACAATCCGTCCACCGCGCTGGCGGCGGGCCAGAAGTATATCGAGATTTTGCTCGACCAGCTGGACGGCAACCTGCTGCATCTGGGCGGCGCCTACAATGCCGGTCCCGGCTCGGTCAGCCGCTGGCGCAGCACAAAAGCCGGGAGCAATGATCCCCTGCTGTTCGTGGAAAGCATTCCGGTAGCGGAAACGCGGTCCTATGTGCGGCGGTTGATGGCCTATCACTGGCTCTATCGCCGCCGCTTCGGCCAAGACGCAGTCAGTCTGGAGGAAACCGCGCGCGGCCAATGGCCGATCTATCGCCCGGCCCGGACCGCCGCGGCAGCGCCGCCGGTTAACGCCAATGGCCTGCGCCTGAGTTCAGATCGCTAGAGTTTCGCGACGACGCGGCTGGGCACGCGCAGCGCGTGCAGCAAGGTCAGCGTAAAATCGCGCAGCCGGTTCTTGGGCGCGCGCGGCACATTGATCGCCCGGGAGCGCAATGCCACCAACCGCCTGCGGCCAATGCGCCGCACGATGTCGGCATCTTCCATCTGCGCCAGCGCGCGATAGCCGCCGATCTTCTGGTACAGCCGCTTGGGGATAAGCAGCCCCTGATTGCCATAGGGCAGCGCGAACAGCGCGGTGCGCAGCGCCACCTTGGCCTCGGCGCGGCGGGCCTCGCCGCCGAACTCTTCCAGCGCAAAGCGGAAATAGGCAGCGCGCGGGCGTTCCATAACGGCCTGGTCGATGAAGGATTCCGCTTCAACCTCCCAGCCCGCTTCGAGCGCGGAGCCCGGATGCAGGAACAAAAGCCAGTCGCTCTTGGCCCTGGCGGCACCTTCGATCATCTGTTGGCTGCGGACTTTGCTGCAGTGAAAAATGTGGGCCCCGGCCCCATCGGCAATGGTCAGGGTTTCATCGCTGGAACCGCCATCGGCCACGATCACTTCGCGCACCACGCCGCGCACGGCTGCGGTGATCAGGCTGTCGAAACAGCGCGGCAGCAGGCGTTCGGAATTGACGGTCGGGATCACAACGGAAATCATGCCGCCATAATGGCGCATGCGGACGTTCTGCGCCAAATAAAATCCTGCCCCAGGGTGAACGGGCGGCAGGAGCGGAAATTTTGCTTATTTTCTCGTCAGGAACGCGACCCGATGGCGGTGGTCCGGCTGTCGCCGTCCGCTGCGCAAAAAAAGGCCCCGGATCGCTCCAGGGCCTTTGATCTTTTGCGCGCGTCTATCAGACGAAGATGCGCTTGGAATTGGCCTTGGCCCAGGTCTTGGATTCCGGCGAAGCACCCCACTTGATGCTGTTGAGCAGCAGCTTCTGGAAGTAGGGATTGGACCAGGAATTGTTGTCATGGCCGTGCTGGATATAGACGATCGGCGAATTCTCGGCCGTCTTGACCCAGCTCGTCATGGTGCTGCCCGGCTCATGACCGGCACCGACATTGGACATGTTCGGGCTCATCGCGAACTTGTCGGCCGTGGGAATGAAGTTGGTGCGCGTCAGGCAGTGCACCGAATCTTCGAACATGGGGCAGAGATAGGTTTCGTCGATGAGGTCGAACTGCTCCGGCAGGCCCTGGGTGATCGGATGGGCCTTGTCCACCACGGTGATGCGCTGCTCGGTGCCCTGGCGGTAACCTGACGGCGGATAGGTCTTGCCCCGAATGTTCTTCAGCGGCGTGCCCCAGTCGGCGGCACCGCCCAGCATTTCGACATAGGCGTTGGAACCATTGACGCCAGCCGGCCAGCTATGGACCCAGGAGGCCAAGGAGTGATGGAAGAAGACGAAGCCCTTGTCGCCGTTGGTCATCAGCCGCTTCATGTCGGCCTGCAGCTTCTTGGAAGGCGGCGGCGACACGCGCGTGCGGCGGCCGTCGGCGCCGGTTTCCATCTTGCTGCCGGCGAAGCAGTCATAGTTCAGGAAAACGTCATAGTCCTTCGCCAGCGCCGGATCGAAGAAGTGCTCGGCGGCCGGATGCTCGACATGTGTCCAGGTGATTTCGGTACCCATGCGGTCCAGGCAGCGGAACAGGTTCTCGCGGTCGAAGGCATGATAGGCCGAGATGAACAGCACGCGGATCTTGCCCTGACCGCCCTGCGGCGGCAGGCCACCACCCAGGCTGGTGGAGTTGATCGGGCCACCCTCGCCGCGGCCCGCGGGCTGCGCGCGCGCGGCGCTGAAGGCCGGAATGGCCGCGGCGGCAACCGCCGCGGCGCCGAACATGGTGCGGCGTGAAAGGCCCTTTTTGTTGTTGTCGTCAGAAGTCGTCATGGTCGTCCCTCCGTTATGATCTGTGAAGCGTTGATTGTTCTGATTTAGAAAATCTTCTTGGGGTTGGCGCGCGCCCAGGCCTTGGCTTCGGGCGACGCCGCCCAGTTGATGGCGTTGGACAGCAGCTTGCGGAATGACGGATTGGCCCAGGCCTTGTTGTCATGGCCGTGCTGGATATAGGCGACCGGCGTGCGCTCCGCCGTCTTCACCCAGCCGGTGAGATTGCTGCCCGGCGGATGGCCCTTGGTCAGGGGACGCAGCGGGAAGGCGCTGTCCACCGGATTGAAGTCGGTGCGCAGCAACGGAATGACGCTGTCCTCGAACACCGGGAACAGATAGGCCTCGTCCACGATGCCGAAATCCTCGGCGCCCGCGGTGATGGGATGGGTCTTGTTCACCACCGTGATGCGCTGTTCGACATTGGGCAGCGCGCCCGATGCCGCGTAATCCTTGCCGCGGATGTTCTTCAGCGGCTTGCCCCAGTCGGCGGTCGCGCCGATCACTTCGCGATATTCCGGCCAGGTATGCGCCCAGGAGGCGACGGAATGGTGGAAGAACACCAGACCCTTGTCGCCGTTCTTGAGCAGGCGTTCGAAGTCGCGCTTCATCTTGGGCGTGGGCGCATTTTCCTGGTTGGCGATCACGCCATCGGACTGGCGTTCAAACGTGCGCCCCGCGAACGCGTCATAGAACAGCAGCACGTCATAGGGCGCGGCCAGGTCTGGATCGTAGAAATTCTGCGCCGCCGGATGCTCGACATGCGTCCAGGTGATGTCGTCGAAACTGTCCAGCGTGGCGAACAGGTTTTCGCGGTCGAAATTGTGATACTTGGTGATGAACAGGACCTTGGTCTTGCCCACGCCGCCCTGCATGGCGCGCGGCGGCTGCGGGTTCATTCCCGGCGGCAGCACGGGCGGGCGCACCATCTGGGCGTTCGCAATCAATGGCGCGCTGGCCGCGGCAGCAGCCATGCCGCCCATCAGTGCCCGGCGCGACAGGCTGCTCTTGTTGTCGGATTTGCTCATTCGATGCCCCCACCTGAATTTTATTCTTGGAAAAAAAAGGCCCCGGATTGCGCCGGGGCCTTTTCGCAATACGAGTCCTTATTCCGCCGCTTCGTAGCCGCGGGTCTTGTCGCTGGCCTTCTGCGAACCGGTCAGTTCGCCCAGCCATTCGGTGTGGGTCAGCGGACGCGAGAACATCGGGAAGTTCTTGGCGCAGGCATGGTCCTGCTCTTCCTGGCTCAGCGCAGCGGTCATGTCGGTCAGGGTGACGACGTTGTAGCCCTTCTCGTAAGCGACACGCATGGTGGACTCGACGCAGCAGTTGGTCAGGAAACCGGCCAGCGCGACGTCGGAGATGCCGCGCGAACGCAGAACCCAATCGAGGTTCGTGCTTTCGAAGCCGCACAGGCCGCGCTTGCCTTCGACGATGATATCGCTGGCTTCCGGCTTGAGCGAGTCCACGATCTGCGCGCCCCAGCCGCCCTTCACGAACGACTTGGAGTCCTTGACGCCCTTCAGGATGCCATAGGGCTCGGGGCGCATTTCGCCATAACCTTCGGCGAAGGTAATCGGCACCCACACAATGGTGGCGCCGGCGGCGCGGGCCTTCTTCACCGTCTCGATGGTGTTGGCCAGCATGTTGTTCTTTTCCATCACGCCCTTGACGGCGCCATGCAGGGTGCCGCGCTCGGTGGTGAAGTCGTTCTGAAACTCGATCAGAACGAGCGCTGTCTTCTTGGGATCCATTGTTTGCCTCCAGATGATTTCGCGGGTTTGGCGGCCGGACTTTTTGTCAGGCTCGCCCTTTTCCGGCGCGCATAGCGCCAGATATCGGCGGTTCATGCAATTGGGCGCTGCACCATGGATTTTTCCATTTTGTACTTGTTTTGTTCTAATTTGGGCGTACAGTCCCAGCCTATGACCATTGTCCTGGACACCACGATCAGGCCCCAGATTCTCCATGGCCGGGGCGCCATTTCCAACGCGGTGGGGCGTTACGAGCGCCAGACACGGGTACTGCTGGATGACGGCTGGGACGATGGCTGGCGGACCGAGGATGGCGCGCCCCCGCCCCTGCGCACCGAGGTCATCCACGACGCCGCCCGCAGCATCATCGCGCGGAACCAGTCGCCGGACATTTCCTTCGACCAGTCGATCAATCCCTATCGGGGCTGTGAGCATGGCTGCGTCTATTGCTTCGCCCGGCCCAGCCACGCCTATCTGGGCATGTCGCCCGGGGTGGATTTTGAATCCCGTCTTTTTGCCAAGCCGAACGCGGCAGCCCTGCTGGCCAAGGAACTCAGCGCGCCTGGCTATGTGCCCAAGGTTATCGCCATGGGCACCAACACCGATCCCTATCAGCCGTTGGAAAAGAAGATGCGGATCACGCGCCAGATCCTCGAGGTGCTGCGCGACTTCCGCCATCCCGTCGCCATCGTCACCAAGTCGCCGCTGATCCTGCGCGACCTGGACATCCTGTCCGACATGGCCAGCATGGGCCTGGCAAAGGCAGCGCTGTCGATCACCACGCTGGACCGCAAACTGGCCCGCGCCATGGAGCCGCGCGCCGGCACGCCCACGCGGCGCTTGCAGGCCATTCAGGGGCTCAGCGATGCCGGCGTGCCCGCGGGCGTGATGTTCGCACCCGCCATCCCGGCATTGAACGATCACGAAATGGAAGCGGTGCTGTCTGCGGCAGCCGGTCATGGCGCCCGCAGCGCCGGTTATGTGCTTTTGCGCCTGCCGCTCGAGATCAAGGACCTGTTCCGCGAATGGCTGGAGGTGAACACCCCGGATCGCGCCAAACATGTGATGACGCTGGTGCGCCAGATGCGCGGCGGCAAGGACTATGACGCCAACTGGAACACCCGCATGAAGGGCACCGGCCCCTATGCCGAAGTGATGGCCCGGCGCTTCCACATGGCGGTAAAGCGGCAGGGGCTCAACCGGCCTTCGGCGCCGCTGGCGGTCCACAAATTCAAGCGCCCCGCCCGGCTCGGCGACCAACTCGCCTTATTTTAGGGGCTTGCATCCAACCCGCCTTCTGGCCGCATCCTGTCTGAGGAACTGGCAGGAGTTAAGGGATGAATACGGGAATGGTGTTCTGGCTGGTGATCGGCGCTGTCGCGATCGCCGGTGTGCTGGGAAACAGCTATGTCGCGGCCCGAAAAAACGCCCTGATCGAAAGTTTCCTGGAAAAAGGCCAGCCCATTCCGCAGGGCCTAATTGAGGGCCGCAAGCTGTATGACTGGCGGGGCTTCCTGGTGGGGGGCATCGTGTCCCTCGCCGCGGGCATCGGCCTGATGATCTTCTTCATTGCCCTGACGACTTGGGCTGCCACGGATGAGGATCAGCGCTTCCTGCCCTTCATCAGCGCCTTTCCGATCAGTGTCGGCCTGGCGCTTCTCCTGATCGCCGGATATCTGAAAAAGCATGATTGATGCCGCAGCGGCCGAAGTCCGGGCCGCGGCGGGCGACGTCGCGGCATTCGGATTTCTGGTGCGCCAGCATCAGTCGCCCTTGCGTGGTTACCTGCGCCGCCTGACGCGCGGCAATCACGCGCTGGCCGACGATCTGGCGCAGGAGACCTTCCTGGAGGCACATCGCAAGCTGTCGCAGTTTGCGGGCAAGGGCTCTTTCGCGGGCTGGCTATACGCCATCGCCTGGTCGCGCTTCCTGATGGAAGCGCGCAAGCGCAAGCTCGAACCGCTGGACGACATGGACGACCGCGTCGCGCCGCAAAGCGACCCCGCGTTGAAACTTGATCTGGAAAAGGCGCTAGCGCTGCTGCGCCCGCCGGAGCGCTCGGCCCTCACGCTGTGCTTCGCGCTGGGCATGCCGCATGAGGAAGCCGCCGAGGTGATGAAAGTGCCGCTGGGCACCCTGAAATCCCATGTTGCGCGGGGCCGCGAAAAACTCAAAATTCTGCTCAAGGATCACGACCATGAATCTTGACCAACACCTCAGCCAGCCGCTGGCGCCTGTCCGCGATGACGGCTTCTCCATCCTGCTTGTGCGGCGCGTGCGTGCGGGCGAACGGCGCATGAAAGCCGTTATATGGAGCCTGCTGGCGCTGGGCTTCGCGCCGGTGCTGCTGGCGCTGCAATTGGTTGACACCGGCATCCGCCTGCCGCCCGACATGGCGCAATGGCTGAATTCCCAGCTCGCCTATCCACTCGGCATGATGGTGCTGCTCTGGGTGTGGAAGCCGCGTCTTTTCCCGCGCTGATTTTTGCGGCGCGCGGTATAAAGCGCCATGCCGCATTACATCTATGAGTCTCGCCTGCTGAAGACCCTTGCTGGTCCCGTGTGCGGCGTGGATGAAGCCGGGCGCGGCCCCTTGGCCGGACCGGTGGTGGCGGCAGCCGTCATTCTGGAACGGGGCCGCATTCCCAGGGGCCTCAACGACTCCAAGCAACTGAATGAGGAAGAACGCGAAGCCCTGTTTCCGCTCATCATGGAGCGGGCGATTGCGGTCGGTGTCGGTGACGCCAGCGTGGAAGAGATCGATCTGGTGAATATCCGCCAGGCCACCCATCTGGCAATGGCGCGCGCGGTGCGGGCGCTGTCGGTGGCGGCGGAATTCGCGCTGGTCGACGGCAACGACGCGCCCGCCCTGCCCTGCAAATGCGACACGCTGGTCGATGGCGACGCGCGCAGCGTTTCGATCGCGGCGGCGTCGATCATCGCCAAGGTCACGCGCGACCGGATGATGGCGGCGCTGCACGACCAGCATCCCGGCTACAACTGGAAGAGCAACAAGGGCTATGGCACCGCCGAGCATTATTCTGGCCTGCGCGCCCATGGCGTGACCATCCATCACCGGCGCAGCTTCGGCCCCATCCGCAACCTGCTTCTGGGCCGCGACCCGGGCACAGGTGAGCCGATACTGCTGGCGGGCGAATAATTTTTGTCCCAACCCACCACATCTGGTGTGGGGATGAATCCGGGGACTCAAGTCTTAACACTTTGATTCATCGAGACTCTTGACCCGGGACTCCCGGCGAATCACTGTGAATCCTGCTGTTGATAACTGGGGCGGGATTTATGGGCGCGTTGAAACTGGATCAGATTCTCGAAGGCGACTGCGTGGAGCGCATGAAGGCGCTGCCCGCCGGCTGCGCCGACCTGATCTTCGCCGACCCGCCCTACAATATGCAGCTGCGCGGCGAACTGCACCGTCCCGACCAATCCAAGGTGGACGCGGTGGACGATCACTGGGACCAGTTCGGTAGCTTCGCTGCCTATGACAAGTTCACCCGCGAATGGCTGACGGCCGCTCGCCATGTGCTGAGCGACAATGGCGCGATTTGGGTGATCGGCTCCTATCACAACATCTTCCGCGTCGGCGCTATCCTGCAGGATCTGGGCTTCTGGATTCTGAACGACGTGGTGTGGCGCAAGACCAATCCCATGCCCAACTTCAAGGGGCGCCGTTTCACCAACGCCCATGAGACGCTTATCTGGGCGAGCAAAAATCCCAAGCAGCAATACACCTTCAACTATGAAGCGATGAAGGCGCTGAACGACGAGCTGCAGATGCGCTCGGACTGGACGCTGCCAATCTGCACCGGCCATGAACGCATCAAGGGCGCCGACGGCCAGAAGGCGCACTCTACCCAGAAACCTGAATCCCTGCTCCACCGCGTGATCGTGTCCTCGACCAAGCCGGGCGATGTGATCCTGGACCCTTTCTTTGGCTCTGGCACCACCGGCGCGGTGGCCAAGCGTCTGGGCCGCCGTTTCATCGGCATTGAGCGCGAAAAGGCCTATGCCGATGTCGCCCGCGCCCGCATCGCCGAAGTCGTTCCTGCGGAAAGCGACGTGATCGAAGTCACCAAGTCCAAGCGTTCCGAACCCCGCATTCCCTTTGGCTGGGTGGTGGAACGCGGCTTGCTGCCGGTGGGCACTGTTCTGCAAGGCACGCGCAAGCATCAGACCGCCAAGGTTCGCGCCGACGGCACGCTGGTCACGGCCGGCGCATCCGGCTCGATCCACCAGATGGGGGCGCATGTGCAGGGCCTCGAAGCCTGCAATGGCTGGACCTTCTGGCAGTTCGAGATGAACGGCACGCTGGTGCCGATCGACGTGCTGCGCCAGCAGCTTCGTTCAGGGCTTTCGTAACCGAAACTTTTTTAATGTTCGCGGCTTTGCCGCGAACAATGGCCCGCCATCTTCGATGGCGTGTTCGACGATCTTGCGCATCACGGTCGGCAGTTCGACCTCGCGCAACTGATCGGGCGCGACCCAGCGGCCTTCAAATTTCGGGCGCTTGGCGAGATCGGCGACATAGACTTCTGTTTCCAGTTCGAAATGGGTGAAGCCGTGGCGCACAATGCCGGGCTTTTTCTTCCATGCCGCCTCGAACGGCGCCTGTTTCAACGCCTTGGCGCTTGAAGGAAAGTTCTCTTCCCATGGCCCCAAGGGCGGCTCCAGCATCGAGGCCAGCAGGCCTTTGTCCGGGCGTTTGACCAGCAGCACGGCGCCGGTTTTATCCAGCGCCACGAACGCCGCGCCGCGCTTAAGCGGACGCACCATCTTGGGCGCCTTCACCGGCAACTGTTCCTGTATGCCCAACTTTCGCGCCTTGCAGTCGGCGGTCCAGGGACAGTTCTGGCAGGCGGGACGCTTGGGCGTGCAGATGGCGCTGCCCAGATCCATCAGGGCCTGCGCGAAATCCCCTGCCCGGTCCGGCACCAGCACCGAACACCGCGCATGCAGTTCCACCTTGGCCTTGGGCATCGGCGTGTCGATCGCATACAGCCGTGCGATCACGCGCTCGGCATTGGCGTCCATCGCCGCCTGTTTTTCGTCATAGGCAATCGCCGCGATGGCGCCGGATGTATAGCCGCCCACGCCGGGCAGCGCGCGCAGGCTTTCGGCGCTGGCGGGAAATGTGCCCCCCATCTCATGCGCCACCATCTTGGCGGCGGCATGCAGGTTGCGGGCGCGGGCGTAATAGCCAAGACCCGCCCAGGCCGCCAGCACCTTGTCCTGCGGCGCATCGGCCAGCGCCTTCACGTCCGGCCAAAGCTGCAGGAACTTGCGATAATAGTTGCCGACTGCCTGCACCGTTGTCTGTTGCAACATGATTTCCGACAGCCAGATGCGATAGGGATCGCCGCGTTTTCCCGCGGGCGCGCGCCACGGCAGCACGCGGCGGTGGACATCGTACCAAGCCAGCAGCCGCGTGCTTAAATCAGGCTGTTTTGTTCGGGAAAGCGGCGGCATAATCACGACCATGGCCCGAACGCCGGAAACCATACAAGCGCCCATACAAGAACCGCCGCCCCAGCGGCGCGGCCGCTCCACGCCTGTGGGCCAGGACGCCAGCATGGCGGGCGCATCCGCCTTCGCGCGCGCAGGCTTTCGGGACCCCTCACTGGTGCTGCGCTGGAAGGAAATCGCCGGGCCCGAAGTGGCCCGCATCGCCCAGCCGCTGAAATACAGCGAAGGCCCGTCCGGCGGTATCCTAACCTTGCGCGCGGCGCCTGGCGCGGCGCTGTTCCTGGGCCACGAAAAACGCGCGCTGTGCGAGCGCATCAACACCTATCTGGGCCGCGCGGCCGTCAATCAGGTCAAATTCTCGCAAAGTCCGCTGCTGCCGCCTCAGCCCAAGCCCAAGCCGCAAAAGTCCGCCGGACCGCTGCCGCCGTCCGACCCCAGCCGCCGCTTTGAAGGGCCCGAAGGCCTCGCCCGGGCGATTCAGGCGCTTGCGAAACGCCGGTCCTAAGTAGACCGCGCCGCCCTTCCTGTGCGAAAAGCAATAAAAACCGGGAGGCCGCCGTGTCGCGTAAAGCCATCATCGCCGCAGTCGTGATCGCAGTTGCCGCTGGCGGCGCGGCCCTTGTCTGGCATCTGAACGGCCAAAGCAGCACCACGCCGGCCCTGGCCGCCGACGTCAAAGGCGCCAACTACGTCGTCACCCCGGACGACATGACCATGGGCAATCCCAAGGCCAAGGTCGTGCTGATAGAATACGCGGCCCCGCGCTGCCCGCACTGCGCCCATTTCGCGGAAGAGACCTTCCCGCCGCTGAAGAAGAACTACATCGACACCGGCAAGGTGTTTTACGTGTTCCGCGTGCTGCCGCTCGCGGCCGCCGACGGCGTGGCGGAAAAGCTCGCCCGCTGCCAGCCGCGCGAAAAGTATTTCGAGTTCATGGACAACCTGTTCCGCAGCCAGCGCGAATGGGATGACATGTATGGCGTGACCGACGTGCGCGGCGGGCTGCTCAAGCAGTGGCAGAAGTTCGGCAAGACCGAAGCCGAATTTGAAGTCTGCATCGCCGATACCAAGCGCGACGCCATCATCAATCAGGTCGCCCAGGACGGTGTCGAACGCTACAAGCTCAGCTCGACACCCTCGCTGGTCATTAACGGTGTCTTGACCCCCGATGTGGCCGAATATGCCCCGCTGGCCAAGGCTTTGGACGCCGCGCTGGCGCAAAAATAAAAGCCTGTGCAAGGCTTTAGGAATGGGTCCGGATTTGTGGACCCAAATGCCGATCTCTGCCAAAAACACGGGGTAATCTCGGTGGAGAGTCGCCCGTGTTGGTCAAGAATCCCCTACTCGCTCTGGGTCTGATGGCGCTAATGACCGTCGGTCTGGCAGCCTGCGGCGAAGAGGAAAAAGCCACCACTTCGGGGCTGAATTACGAGATCCTGCCCAGCGACCGCACCCTGGGCAATCCCAAATCCAAGGTGGTGCTGATCGAATATGCCGCACATACCTGCCCGGCCTGCGCCGCCTTCAACGAGAACACATTCCCGCGCCTGAAGACCAATTACATCGATACCGGCAAGATTTTGTACGTGTTCCGCCTGTTCCCGCTGCGCGCGGATGACGGGGCCGCGGAAAAAATCGCCCGTTGTCTGCCTGAGGATAAGTACTTCAGCTTCGTTGACCTGCTGTTCCGGAATCACCGCAAATGGAACGTCGAATATGGGGTGCAGTCCCCTGAAGGCGTTCGTGCCGGTCTGGTCCAGTTGGGCCGCATCGCGGGCATGAGCGAAGCTCAGGTGGACCAGTGCATGGTGAACACGGCCGAGGATGACCGCATCAACAAGGTCGCCGAGGACGCGGCTCGTTACAACGTAACGGGCACACCGACCCTGATATTGAACGGTGTTTCGCAGGGCTCAGGCGCCATGGCCTACGACACGCTGGCAAAACTTTTGGATGACGAGCTCGCCAAGCAGAAATAAGGCGGGCCGTTTCGTACAAGGACATACACGTTGAAGTTCACACGCCTCAGGCTTTCCGGTTTCAAGTCCTTCGTCGAACCGACGGAGCTTTTCGTCGAGCCCGGCCTGACCGCCGTGATCGGCCCGAACGGCTGCGGCAAATCCAACCTGTTTGATGCCATGCGCTGGGTGATGGGCGAAACCCGTCCCTCCTCCGTGCGCGGCAGCGAAATGGACGATGTGATCTTCGCCGGCAGCGCCGGACGCCCGGCGCGCAACGTCGCCGAAGTGACGATTTTCATCGACAATACCGACGGCACCGCGGGCGCCCCTTATACCGACTGCGACACGATCGAAGTGTCGCGCCGCATCGAGCGCGAGGCCGGCAGCGTCTACCGGATCAATGGCCGCGACGTGCGCCAGCGCGATGTGCAGATTTTCTTCGCCGACGCATCTTCGGGTGCGGGCTCGACCGCGTTCGTGCGCCAGGGCCAGATCGGCCTGCTGATTTCGCAAAAGCCGCTGGCGCGCCGCGCCATCCTGGAAGAAGCCGCCGGCATCGGCGGCCTGCATCAGCGCCGCCACGAAGCCGAATTGCGCCTGCGCGCCGCCGAAACCAACCTGTCGCGGCTGGAAGACGTCATCCGCGAAGTCGAAGGCCAGGTCGCCAGCCTGAAGCGCCAGGCGCGTCAGGCCTCGCGCTACCGCAACCTGTCGGGTCACATCCGCAAGGCGGAAGCCCTCGCCCATTACCTGCGCTGGACCGCCGCCGAGGCCAAGGCGGCCGTGTCGGCCGAAGAATTGTCCGCTGCTGCCGCCGCCGTCGCCACGGCCACCGATGTCGCCGCCAAGGCGTCGACGGTGCAGAGCGAAGCCGCCACCATCCTGCCGCCGCTGCGCCAGGCCGAAGCCGAACGCGCCGCCGCCCATCACCGCCTGATCGCCCAGCGCGAGCAGCTCGATGCCGAAGAACAGCGCGCCCGCGAAGCGGCGCAGCGCATCCGCCAGCTCATCGCGCAGGGCGCCGCCGATACCGAACGCGAGCAGGCACTGGAACGCGACGCCGACAGCGCGCTGGCCACGCTGGGCGAGGAAGAACGCGCCCTGAACACCGCCAGCGAAAATGCCGGCGAAGACCTGGCCGCCGCCGAGACGCTAGCCAATGAAATGGCGCAGAGCCTGAGTGATGCGGAAAAGCTGCTGGAACAGCTCAACCGTGAACTCGCCGAATGGAACGCCAAGAAGTCCAGTCTGGAACGGGGCCGCAGCCTGGCCGCCGCGCTGCTGGATTCCAGCACCAGCCAGCTTTCCGACGCGCAGGCGCGCCTGGATGCCGCGCTGGAACAGGCCAAGGACGCCCCTGACGTTCACGCCGCGGAAGCGCAAACCGAACGCGCCCGCGGCGCGTCGGAAGCCGCCCGCAGCGCCGCAGGCGAAGCCCGCACCCGTTTCCACGAAGCCGAAGCCCGTGAAGCCGCCGCGCGCGAGCCGCTGGAAAATGCGGAACGTGAGGTCAATCGCCTGTCCGCCGAAGTAAAGGCGCTGGGTGATCTCCTGCATCCTGAAGGCGAAGGCCTGTTCCCGCCGCTGGTCGATGCGGTAACGGTGCAGTCCGGTTACGAAGCGGCCATGGGCGCCGCGCTGGGCGACGACCTGCAGGCCCCGCTCGACAGCAATTCGCCGTATCACTGGCGCGATCTGGGCGCGTTCGAATTCGACGCGGTGCTGCCACAGGGCGCCAAGCCGCTCAGCGAATTCGTCAAGGCGCCTGCCGCGCTGGATCGCCGCCTCGCCATGACAGGGTTGGTGTTCCCCGACCAGGGCGCCGAATTGCAGAAGCAGCTCAAGCCGGGCCAGTGCCTGGTGTCGGCGCGCGGCGACCTGTGGCGCTGGGACGGCTTCACCGCCTCTTCCGACGCGCCGTCGCAATCGGCCATTCGCCTGGCACAGCGCAACCGCCTCACCGCGCTTCAGGGCGAGACCGATGCCGCGCGTGAAATCCGCGCCACGTACTTCGCCGACTATTCCGCCGCCAAGGAAGCCGCGCAAAAGGCGCGCGAATATCTGCGCGAAGCCGAAACGCAGGAACGCGGCGCCGAACAGGCGCTGATTGGCGCGCAGGATCAGGCCACCCGCGCCGCCCGCGCGGCCGCCGAACGCGCCTCGCAGCTTGCCTCGCTGGAATCCGAAATCCGCCGCCTCACCCAGTCGGTGGAAGCCGCGCAGGAATCGCATCAGCAGGCTGAGGCCGGCCTGGAAGAGCTGGGCGACGGCATGGCGCTGAACGCCAGCGTCGCCGAGGCCCGCAGCGGCACCGCCGATGCGCGCACCAAGGCCGGTGAAGCGCGCGGTGCGCTGGAAAGCCTGCGCCGCGAAGGCAAAGCACGCGCCCGCCGCCTTGCCGCCATCACCGATGAGCAAGGCCGCTGGAATGCCCGCAAAGCCGATGCTTCGACGCACGTCGCCGAACTGACGCGCCGCCAGGAAGAGCTGGGCGTTGAACTGGCAGCGGCCGAAGAACTGCCGCAGCAGATCGCCGACAAGCGCAACGCGCTGATGGATGCGATCGCCACGGCGGAAACCGCGCGCAAGGAAACCTCGGACGCGCGCCAGGAAGCCGAGACCGTTCTGGCCGAAGCCGACAAGCACGCCAAGCTTGCCGATGCGGCGCTGTCGAGCGCGCGCGAAGAACGCGCCCGCGCCCAGGCGCTGTCGGAAAGCGCCGCGCAGCGGATCGAAGAACTCAAGACCCGCATTCAGGACGAACTGGAATGCACCCCCGCCGATCTGGCCGAACGCGCCGAGATCAAGGACGGCGAAGAACTGCCGCCGCTGGAACAGGCGGAAAAACGCGTTGAGCGCCTCAAGCAGGAACGCGAGCAGCTTGGCGGCGTCAATCTGCGCGCCGAGGAAGAAGCGACCGAACAGGAAAATCGCCTCACCACGCTTACGGCCGACCGCGACGACCTGACCGGCGCCATCGACCGCCTGCGCCGCGGCATCCAGAGCCTGAACAAGGAGGGGCGCGAACGCCTGCTGGCCTCGTTCGAAAAGGTCAACGCCAACTTCAAGGAGCTTTTCACCAAGCTGTTCGAAGGCGGCGAAGCCAAGCTCACCTTCACCGAATCCGAAGATCCGCTGGAAGCGGGCCTGGAAATCTTCGCCCGCCCGCCGGGCAAGCGGCTGCAGTCGCTCGCCCTGCTGTCGGGCGGCGAACAGGCCCTGACCGCCATGGCGCTGATCTTCGCGGTGTTCCTGGTGAACCCTGCCCCGGTCTGCGTGCTGGACGAAGTCGACGCCCCGCTGGACGACGCCAACGTCGAACGCTTCTGCAAGATGCTGACCCAGATGACCGGCATGTCGGGCACCCGCTTCCTGGTCATCACCCACCATGCCCTGACCATGAGCCGCATGGACCGCCTGTTCGGCATCACCATGGCGGAACGTGGCGTCAGCCAGCTGGTGTCGGTGTCCCTGGCCGAAGCCGAAAAGATAGCGGCGGAATAAGCCTCACCGGTGATTCTGCGGGTAAGCGCCTAAAAGCGCTCGGCGTTTTGCCGCGCCCGCATATTATCCTTTTATGTCAGAGGTTTGCAGCAGTCTGTCATTCTTGACACCCTTGGGGGCCGCACATATGGTCCGCCCGCCTTTGATGCGCTGCAAAGGCCCTTTTTGAACGGTTTTTCGGCACTTAGGAGACGGTTTTGACGGCTCCCGACCCCGACAGGCTGAACGAACTGGGCAGGCGGGTGGATGAGGCCCAGGCACGGCAGACTGCACGGGACAAGCGTCCGGCACCGTCGCCACTGGGCATCGCCGGCCGCCTAACCACCGATCTGGTTGCGGGCGTGGTCGTGGGCGGAGGACTGGGATGGGGTATCGACTGGCTGTTTGCCGGAATCGGATATCAGACCAAACCGGTTTTCCTGATTGTATTTTTCATGCTGGGCGCAGCGGCGGGCATCCGCAACGTGATGCGCACGGCAAAAGAGATCAACGCCGAGATCGCGGCCAAGCCCGCGTCGAAGCCTGAGGAGTAACAGTTCGTGGCCATGAACCCGATGGAGCAGTTCGCCATCAAGCCGCTGGTTGAGGCCCCCCTCTTCCAGATCGGCGGTCACGCCATCCATTTCACCAACCAGGCCGCGATGATGGTGCTGGTGGCGGTCGTCGCCTCGGTGTTCCTCAGCCTTGCCGCCAAGCCGGGCCGCCTGGTGCCGACACGCGGGCAGTCGCTGGCCGAAGTGTCCTACGAATTCGTCGCGAACATGATCCATTCGACGACCGGACCGAGCGGACTGAAATTCTTCCCCTTCGTCTTCACGCTGTTCATCTTCGTGGTCTGCTGCAACTTCTTCGGCATGGTGCCCGGCACCTTCACCGTGACCAGCCAGATCGCCGTAACCTTCGCGCTGTCCAGCCTCGTCATGCTGGTGGTCATTGTCACCGGCTTCATGAAGCACGGCATCGGCTTCCTGAAGCTGTTCGTGCCGCATGCGCCGGTCTATCTGCTGCCGCTGCTGATCCCGATCGAATTCATTTCGTTCATGACGCGCCCGATCAGCCTGGCCGTCCGTCTGTTCGCCAACATGCTCGCGGGTCACACCATGCTGGGCGTGTTCGCCGGTTTCGTGGTGTCGCTGGGCGCCGCTGGCGGCGTGCTCTCGCTTCTCTCCATCGGCCCGATGCTGCTGATCGTCGCGATCATGCTGCTCGAGCTGCTGGTTGCCTTCCTGCAGGCCTATGTCTTCGCGATCCTGACCTGCATCTATCTCAACGAAGCTCTCCATCTCCACGATCAACACTAAAATCCAAGAAGGGAATTACTATGGAAGTTGAAGCTGCAAAGATGATTGGCGCGGGCCTTGCCTGCTTCGCGCTGATCGGCGCCGGTATCGGCATCGGTAACGTGTTCAGCGCCTACCTGTCGGGCGCGCTGCGCAATCCGGGCGCTGCTGCCAGCCAGACCACCAACCTGCTGCTGGGCTTCGCGCTCTGCGAAGCCACCGGCCTGTTCGGCCTGCTCGTGGCCATGATCATCCTGTACGGCTGATACCTTGGCAGAGCCCGTTCACACCACTGCCACGACGGAACATCCGCAGGAAGGCGGATTTCCGCCGCTGGATACGTCCACCTTTCCCACCCAGATTTTCTGGTTGGTGGTGACGTTTGCGTTCCTGTTCACCGTGGTGTGGCGGGTGGCGGGTCCGCGCATCAATGGCGTGATCACCAGCCGGCGCAGCGCCATCAACAGCGCCATCGCTGAAGCCAGCAAGGCCCGCGCCGAAGCCGAAGCGGCCCAGGCGGGTTATGAAACGTCCCTGGCGAATGCGCGCAGCCGCGCCAACGCCCTGGCCGAAGAAACCCGCCAGTCGCTGAACGGTGAAATCGCCAAGGCCAAGGCGGACGCCGATGCCGAAGCCGCCAAGGCGATGGCTGCCGCCGACGCCCGCATTAACGCCACCCGCGAATCTGCCAAGGCCACGGTCGGCACCGCCGCCCGCGACGCGGCCATCGCGATCGTCGAGCGGCTGACCGGCGACAAGGTCTCGTCCGACGAAGCCGCCAAGGCGGTTGGGAACTAAGCCATGGGCCATATCCTCGCCGACCATCACACCTGGGAATATCTCGGCTTCATCCTGGTCGTGGGCCTGCTGCTCTGGAAGGGCGTGCCGGGTCTCGTGGGCAAGATGCTGGACGAGCGCGCCGCGATGATTGCCGCCGAACTGGACGAAGCCAAGCGCCTGCGCGCCGAAGCTGCCGTCCTGCTCGCCGACTATCAGAAGCGCGCCGCCGGCGCTGAAGCCGAAGCCCAGGCCATCGTGGCCGACGCCAAGGCCGAAGCCGCCCGCTTCGCCGAAGAGTCCCGCGTCGCACTGAAGGCCCAGATCGCCCGCCGTGAAGCCGCTGCCCAGGAAAAGATCGCCCAGGCGGAAGCCGCGGCGGTGAACGAAATCCGCGGCCTGGCCGCCGATGCCGCCGTGTCGGCCGCGCAGAAGCTGATCGTGGCCAAGCTGGACGAAAAGCGCGCCAGCGGCCTGATCGCCGACAGCATCAAGGGCGTCGGCGAAAAGCTGAACTAACCAATTCAGGTGGGGCGCTAGACCCAAAAAAGGGCGGCTGAAAAGCCGCCCTTTTTATTTGTTCTGTTGCCCTCTTCGGCTTCAGGTTTTTTCCGGATACACCACGCGCAGGTGCAGCTCCTTGAGCTGCTTGGGCGCAGCGGGGCTGGGCGCGTTCATCAGCAGGTCCTGCGCCGACTGGGTCATCGGGAACATGGTGACTTCGCGCAGGTTTTCTTCGCCCGCCAGCAGCATCACGATGCGGTCGATGCCTGGCGCGGTGCCGCCATGGGGCGGAGCGCCGTGGCGGAAGGCGTTGATCATGCCCTTGAACTTTTCCTCGGTCTCCTCGCGGGCATAGCCGGCAATTTCAAAGGCCTTCAGCATCACGTCCGGGTCGTGGTTGCGGATGGCACCCGACGACAATTCATAGCCGTTGCAGACAATGTCGTACTGGTAGGCCTTCATGCCCAGAATCGTGTCCTTGTCGTCATTGCCCAGCGCGAGGAACTTGTCGCGGTCGAACTGCGGCATCGAGAAGGGATTGTGCGAGAAGTCGATCTTCTTGTCGTCTTCGTTCCACTCATACATGGGGAAGTCGACGATCCAGCAGAACTTGTATTCGCCGTCCGGGATCAGGTTCAGCTCACGCCCGATGCGGGTGCGCGCCTGACCGGCCAGGTTGGCGGCGCGGTCGGCCTTGGCGTCTGCGCTGAAGAACAGCGCATCACCCGCCTTCACCTTGGCCAGCTTGGCCATGTCGGCCAGCGCCGCGCCAGTGATGAACTTGGCGATGGGGCCCTTGCCCACCAGCGCGCCGCCCTCGTCTTCAAACTGAATGTAACCAAGGCCGGCGGCACCTTCGCCGCGGGCCCATTCGTTGAGCTTGTCGAAGAAGCTGCGCGGCTGCGGCCCGGCGCCCGGCGCCGGAATGGCGCGCACGGTCTTGTTCTTGAAGGCTTTGAACTCGACCTCGGCGCGGCCGAAGATTTCGCTGACATCGACGATCTCGATGGGATTGCGCAGGTCCGGCTTGTCGCTGCCGTATTTCAGCATCGCCTCGGCATAGGGAATGCGCGGAAATTGGTCATGCGGGGTGACTTTCTTGCCCTGCCCGAATTCCTCGAACACGCCGGCCAGCACCGGCGCGACGGCGGCGAAAACGTCGTCCTGGGTCACGAAGCTCATTTCCAGATCGAGCTGGTAGAACTCGCCCGGCGAGCGGTCGGCGCGGCCGTCTTCGTCGCGGAAACAGGGCGCGATCTGGAAGTAGCGGTCAAAGCCCGCCACCATGATGAGCTGCTTGAACTGCTGCGGCGCCTGCGGCAGCGCATAGAACTGGCCCGGATAACGGCGCGACGGCACCAGGAAGTCGCGTGCCCCTTCCGGCGAGGACGCGGTGAGGATCGGAGTCTGGAATTCGGTGAAGCCCTGCGCGACCATGCGCTTGCGCAAAGACGTCACGATATTGGCCCGCAGCATGATGTTCTTGTGCAGCCGCTCGCGCCGCAGGTCGAGGAAGCGGTAGGTCAGGCGCGTGTCTTCGGGATAATCGTGATCGCTGAACACCGGCAGCGGCAGTTCCTGGGCCTGGCTCTGCACCGTGGCGGTCTCGATGCGCAGTTCGACCTCGCCGGTCGACAGGTCCTTGTTCACGGTCTCGTCGCTGCGGGCGACCACTTTGCCCGTAAAGGTCAACACCCATTCCGAGCGGGCGGTGTCGACGGTGGCGAAGGCGGCCGCATCGGGCTCGATCACGCACTGGGTGATGCCGTAATGGTCGCGCAGGTCGATGAAGATCAGCCCGCCATGGTCGCGGCGCCGGTTGACCCAGCCCGACAGGCGGACGGTTTGCCCGACATCGGCCTTGCGAAGCTGGCCGCAGGTGTGGGTGCGATAGGCGTGCATGGCGGTTTTTCCAAGGAAACGCAGGGTTTTTGGCGGTTTATGGGGGGCCGGTCAAGGGCGGGGCAAACCTTTCGAAACGCCCGGTTTTTGCGTCAGAATCGCGCTTTGGCGGCCCACTAAATCAACCACAGGGCGGCGAATCCCGCTATCACGGTCAGTATGCGGATTGTCGAAACAAACGAGGCACTGGCAGCCTTTCTGACTGAACTGGCGCACGCCCCCTATCTGGCGCTGGATACCGAATTCCTGCGCGATCAGACCTATTATCCCAAGCTGTGCCTGATCCAGGTGGCCGCCCCCGGCATCGAGGGCATCATCGATCCCCTCGCGCCGGGCATGGACCTGAAGCCGTTCTACGAACTGATCGCCCGGCCCGACATCGTCAAGGTGATGCATGCGGCGCGGCAGGATATCGAAATCTTCTACCTGCAGGGCGGCGTGCTGCCCAATCCGCTGTTCGACAGCCAGATCGCCGCCATGGTCTGTGGCTTTGGCGATGCGGCGTCCTATGAAACCCTGGCGCGCAAGATCGCGAAGGTGGAAATCGACAAATCGGCGCGCTTCACCGACTGGAGCCATCGCCCGCTGTCCAAGCGCCAGCTCGAATATGCGCTGGCCGACGTCACCCATCTTTGCGTGATCTATGAGTGGATGAAGGCGCGGCTGGAAAAGACCGGGCGCTTCGCCTGGGTCGCCGAGGATGTGGCGGCACTGCAGGATCCGCATCTTTACAAGCTCGATCCCGACCAGTCCTGGAAGCGGCTGAAGCCGCGCACCAGCAACAAGCGCTTCCTGGCGGTGCTGGCGGCGCTGGCCGCCTGGCGCGAGCGCGAGGCCCAGGCCCGCGACATCCCGCGTGGCAGGGTGCTCAAGGACGAAGCCCTGACCGAAATCGCGGCCCATCCGCCGGAGTCAGCCGAGGCGCTGGAACGCATCCGCGCGGTCCCCAAGGGCTTTGCCAATTCCAAGCTGGGCAAGGGGCTGATGGACGCCATCGCCGTCGGCATGACCGCCGCTCCGCCGGAAGGCGCCATGACCGAGAACAAGCAGCGCCGCCGCCGCGAGCCCTCACCCGCCGTGGTGGACCTGCTCAAAACCCTGCTGCGGCTGCGGGCCGAGGCTGCCGGCGTCGCGCCGCGCCTGATCGCCAATGCCGAGGATATCGAAAAACTGGCGGCCAATGAGGACGAAGACGTGGCCGCCCTGCATGGCTGGCGGGCCGAGGTTTTTGGCAACGACGCCATTGCCATGCGCAAGGGCGATCTGGCCATCGCGCTGGAAAACGGCGAAGCTGTGGTAGTCGAACTGGAGGGTGAGTAGCGGTTTGCCCTATAGCAAACGAAATGGTCCAGTGGACCATTTCTAGCTACGAACGCCGCGAGCCCAAGCGAGCGGCAGCGGACATAATGAGGGAGATTTCCATGAGAACTTTTCTAGTCGCGTCGGCCATGCTGGCGCTTGGAATTGGCGGCGCGTCCGCCCAGACCCCGCAGCCCGCCGACTGGGTGACGCTGCTGTTCAGCATCGATATCGCCCGCCCCGCCGATGAAGCCTGGAAGAAGGTCGGCGGCGAAGACTGGTGCGCCATCGGCAAGTATATCGACCTGCCCTGCACCGTGGACAAAGGCAAAGGCGATCTGGGCTCGCTGCGCACCATCGTCACCCCCGCCGGCCCGGTGGTGGAGAATGTCGTGGCGCGCACCCGCTATTCCTACACCTACGCCCAGCCGTTCACGCCGGTCTTCTATCACGGCACCATGGCGATCGAGCCGCTGACCACCACCACCTCGCGCCTGACCTATGCGCTGATCTGGAACCAGAATGGATTGCCGGACGCCAAGGCGCGCACCGCCGCCGTGGACGGCCGCAAGGTCCGCTTCCAGGCCGCGATGGAACGGATGAAGGCGGACGCCGAAAAGCCGTAACGGCCACTCACCATGGGCGGCCTCCGAGCCGCCCATCCAATTTACTTCCGAAGGAAGATGGATGGCCGGGTCGAGCCCGGCCATGGAGGACAGGTTTTACGCCTCGTCCAGATTGGCCGATCCCGTCGCCATTTCCGGCTCGTTGGGATCATACGGGTCTTCGTCGGCGCCCAGCTCGTCGGACGGGTTGGGCACGTCGAAGCCCGACGGCGGGATGGCTTCCAGGAAGCCGGCGGCCTTGAGCTCGTCCAGGCCCGGCAGGTGGCCGATGCTTTCCAGCCCGAACTGGACCAGGAAGGCCTCGGTGGTGCCGTAGGTGACCGGGCGGCCCGGGGTGCGCTTGCGGCCACGGATCTTGATCCAGCCGATCTCCATCAGGATGTCGATGGTGCCCTTGGACATGGCGACACCGCGAATGTCCTCGATCTCCGCCCGGGTGACAGGCTGATGGTAGGAGATGATGGCCAGGGTTTCGATGGCGGCCTTGGACAGGCGCTTCTGTTCCGGTTGTTCCTTGCGCAACAGGAAGGCCAGATCGCTGGCGGTGCGGAACTGATATTTTCCCGCGACACAGCAAAGGTTTACACCGCGCTTCTCATATACTGCTTCAAGGGCTTTCAGAACGCCCGCAACGTCCGCGCCTTCCGGCAGCGATGTTGACAGCGCCTTTTGGTCCAGCGGCTCGGAGGCGGCGAACAGCAAAGCCTCGACCATCCGCAGATGCTCGGGGTTGGCGACCTCGCCCTGCTTGTCTTCGGTCTCGGCGTCCATCTGGTTTTCGATCTCGGATATCATCTTCGCTACGCTGCTCATGTCATGCTCCCGGCGCGGACGCCTCACTGGGAATGTCCTGGCCCCTCTGGCCATCCCGGACATAAATCTCGGCAAAGGGCGAGGCCTGCTGAAGCTGGACCTTGCCGTCGCGGGCCATCTCCAGCGCCGCCAGCAGGGTCGAGGCCATTGCCGAGCGCCGCCGATTGCCGCCGGTCCATTCGAAGGGCAGCAGGGTGGTCAGGGCGCTCCAGTCGGAAATCTTGCCCAGCATCCGCTCCAGCCGCTCGCGCGCCTCCTCAATGGCCAGCACCGGGGCCATCTGGGGGCGATAGGCCTTGCCGCCCAGCTTGCGTGCCCGGTCGGTCGCGTAGGCGGTCAAGAGGTCGTACATCGTGTCTTTGTAGGTCCGAAGCTTGACCACATTGACGGGTTCGGGATCGCCGCGCCCGAACACGTCGCGGTCCAGCCGCTCGCGGCCCATCAACCGGGTCGACATGGCGCGCATCGCGTCCAGCCGCTGCAGGCGCCAGCGCAGGCGCGTGGCCATTTCGTCGGCGGTGGGTTCGCCGTCGGGGCCCTTTTCCTGCGGCAGGATCAGGCGGGATTTCAGGTAGGCCAGCCACGCCGCCATCACCAGATAGTCGGCGGCCAGTTCGAGATTGAGCTTCTTGGCGCTCTCGACGAATTCCAGATACTGCTCAGCCAGCTTCAGGATCGAGATCTTGGCGATATCGACCTTCTGGTTGCGGGCCAGGGTCAGCAACAGATCCAGCGGACCTTCAAAGCCGTCGACCTGGATCAGCAGCGCTTCGTCATCATTGGCCAGCGCGGTGGCTTCGAATTCGCCGAAATTCTCGGCCTGTTCGGCGCTCATGCGGACGCTCCCAACAGGCTGGTCAGACGCGCCGCGGCAGCGGCCGGATCGAACGGCGCAGGCGCGCGAAGCTGGGCCAGCGCCTGCTCGCTGCGCTTCTGCATCAAGCCCTCCAATGCCTTCACTTCCGATGCCACGTCGCGCATTTCGTCCATATCGCCATTGCAGTGGAGCACCAGGTCGCAACCCGCGAAAAGGGCTGCCTTGGTGCGCACCGATAAAGGCCCGTCGAGCGCCTTCATGGAAAGGTCGTCCGACATCAAAAGCCCGTTAAATCCTATCTCACCGCGTATCACATCCCGAATGACTTTGGGGCTGGTGGTCGCAGGACGCTGTGGATCAATCGACTCATAGACAACATGCGCTGTCATCGCGATCGGGCACTGGTCAAGGCTGCGGAAGGTCACGAAATCGCTGGCGCTGAGTTCTTCCACAGTTGCCGGCACCCGCGGCAGCGCCAGGTGGCTGTCGGCCCCGGCCCGGCCATGGCCAGGGATGTGCTTCATGACCGGCAGGACGCCGCCATCGATCAGGCCTTCGATCTGGGCCCTGGCCAGGGTGATGATGGTGCCTGGATCGGTGGCGAAGGCCCGGTCGCCGATAATGTCATGGGCGCCCGGCACCGGCACATCCAGCACCGGCAGGCAGTCCACATTGATCCCCAGCTCTGCCAGGTCGTGGGCAATCAGCCGGGCGTTGAGATAGGTCGCCTCTCGGGCGGCCTCGGGGTTGGCTTGATGCAAGGCTCCGAAGACGGCCGCCGGGGGGCGGGCCTGCCACTGGGGCGGCTTAAGCCGGGCGACACGACCGCCTTCCTGGTCGATCAGGACCGGGGCCTTTCCGTCGCCCACCGTGTCACGCAATTGTGTAATCAGTGTACGGACTTGTGCGGCATCGCTGATGTTTCGCGCGAAGAGGATGAAGCCCCACGGCTTCACGTCACGGAAGAAGTCTCGTTCCGCCGCCGACAGGGTAAGGCCCGCGCAGCCATAGATTGCCCGAGATCGCATTTTACCTGCCGAGGAAGCAGCCGCCGCCATCGGCTTTCAGGCGGTCGCAAAGGGCGCTGGCCACTTCGCGATCGTTGAAGCCGGCGATGCGCAGCCGGTACCAGGTGCCTTTTTCGCCAAGCTCGACCTGACGCACGTCGGGCGAATAGCCCGTCAGCAGGGCGGCATGCTTGCCGCGATAGGCGCGCCAGGCGGCATCTGCCTCAGCCTGGCTCTTGAAGGCGCCGATCTGCAGCACATAGGAACCGGAAGCCGCGGGCGCCGCAGCGGCGGGCGCTGGAGCGGCCGGGGTCAAGGCACGGGGCGCGCCGGTGGCCGGGCTCGTGGCCGGCAGAGATGCCGCCGGCTTGGCGGCTGGCGGAGGCGTGGCCTGATTTTGCTGGATCAGTGAGGCGACGGTCTTGGGCGGCGCAGCCGCGGGCTTGGCCGGAGTGCTTGCGGCGGGCTTGGCCGCAGCCGTAACCGACAGCGTGGGCTTTGGCGCGGCAGCGACAGGCGCTGGTGCGGGCTTGGGCGCGGCCGCAACCGGCGCAGGCACAACCGGAGCAGACGCAACGGGTGCTGGCTTAACCGGCGCAGGCTGCGCCGCATCGACCGGCAACGCCTCGTCCGCCGCGTCATCGGCCGGCGCGGGCTGGTCGTAAATCTTGAAGCCTTGATACGGCACGTTGGTGCCGCCCGGCTGCTGCGGCGCGACTTTTTCCGGGCCGTTGGCAGCCGTGAGGATCGGAGTTTCGCCCCTGCCCCGCGCCACGCCCTGGGTATAGGCCAGCCACACCACGCCCGCGAACATCGCCAGCACCAGCAGTGCCAGCACGATCAGCAACGGCAGGCGCGAGCCTTCGACGTCATCATCTTCTTCCGAGCCGTCGAACACCCGCACTTCGTCGCTGGGCTCGTACACGCGGCGCTCGTAATTGGCCATGAAGGTTCCCGAATCTGCTGGCGCCAATCTTAGCACTGCCGCGTGCGCGAATCATGGACTTCTAAAGCTGGATTTCCGTGCCGAAAACCCGGTGATATTCGGCCAGGGCGAAGCGGTCGGTCATGCCGGCGATATAGTCCCGAGCCACGGTTCCGGGCACGCCCTTGCGCGCGGCCACGGCCCAGTCGGGCGGCAGCAGGTCCGGGTTTGCAACAAAAGCCCCGAACAGGTCGGTGACCACAGCCTGCGCGCGTTCCATTGATCCGGCGACGCGGGGGTGACGGTACATGTTGCGCATCTGGTAGCCCTTCAGCGCTTTGACCCGTTCCAGCAGGGCGGGCGAGAAAGCAGCCGTGGCCCTGCCCGCGCCGCGCAAGTCTGCGGCGCTGGCGAACTGGCCCGCCGCCAGATTGGCGCGGGTCTGATCCAGCACATCCTCCATCAGCTCACTTATCAGTGTACGGATGAGCTCGCCGATAAAGCGCGACAGCTCAAGCTTGTCGCCATGCCGCGCCAGAACGCCTTTCACATGCGCGTCCACCAGCGGCCATTCCAGCAGGTCGTGAATGTTGAACAGCCCCGCGCGAAGCCCGTCATCAATGTCATGGCTGACATAGGCGATATCGTCGGCCAGCGCGGCCAGTTGCGCTTCCAAACCGGGCCAGCTCGTCAGTTCCAGCGGCCAGCGCTGGTCGAAGCTGGCGATGGGCGCCGGTTGGGCGCCTGTCAGCGGGCCATTGTGCTTGACCAGCCCTTCGAGCGTTTCCCATGTCAGATTAAGCCCGTCGAAATCGGCGTAGCGATGCTCGAGCTTGGTCACCAGCCGCAAGGCATGGGCGTTGTGATCGAAGCCGCCGATATCCTTGGTCACCGCGTCCAGGGCTTCTTCACCGGCATGACCGAAGGGCGTGTGGCCCAGGTCGTGCGCCAGCGCTACCGTCTCGGCCAGGTCTTCATCGGCCTGAATCGTGCGGGCCAGGCTGCGGGCCAGTTGCGCCACTTCCAGAGAATGGGTCAGCCTGGTGCGGTAATAATCGCCTTCATGCTGCACAAAGACCTGGGTCTTGTGCTTGAGGCGACGAAAGGCGGTGGCATGGATGATGCGGTCGCGGTCGCGGGAATAGCAACTGCGGGTGGCGCTTTCGGGTTCGGGATACAGCCGGCCCCGGCTTTGCTGCGGGCTGGCGGCATAGGGGGCATGCGCCCCCGGCGGGCTGACAATCGGGCCGAAAAGCTTGCCGGTGGGGGTGTTGGTTTCGGCCATAGTGAGGACTACATAGAGTGTAGGTTTCAGACTGCAAGTGTTCCCCGAAAGAACCTCCATGACCGCCATGCCCGTTACCCTTTCCGACCGCGCCGCCCGGCGAATTGCCGACATCATCAAGGCGGAAGGCCGCCCGGCAGCCCTCAGGGTCGCGGTCACCGGCGGCGGCTGCTCGGGCTTTCAGTATAATTTCGCGCTGGATGAAGCCCAGCTTGACGAAGACCTGGTGGTGGAAAAAGCCGGCGCCCGGGTGCTGATCGATCCGGTGTCGCTGGATTTCCTGGCAGGCGCGGAAATCGATTTCACCGATGATCTGATCGGCCAGGCGTTCAAGATCAACAATCCCAATGCGACCGCATCCTGCGGCTGCGGCACGTCGTTCACAGTTTAAGAAGACGGCTGATGAAAATCGCCACCTGGAACGTCAACTCCATCAAGGCGCGCATGGAGCCTGCCCTGGCCTGGCTGAAAGACGCCAATCCGGATGTCGTCTGCCTGCAGGAAATCAAGACGGTCGATGAAGGCTTTCCGCGCGAGGCATTCGAGGCGCTGGGCTATAATTGCGCCGTACACGGACAAAAAACCTATAACGGCGTTGCGATCCTGTCGAAGCGTCCCATCGAAGACGTCACGCCCCGCCTACCCGCCGCCGATGATGTGCTGGACGATCATGCGCGCTATCTGGAAGCCATGGTCAAGGGCGACAAAGGCATGGTGCGCATCGCCTCGATCTACGCGCCCAACGGCAATCCCTGGCCCGGCCCCAAGTTTGACTACAAGCTGGCCTGGCTGGAGCGCCTGCGCATTCATGCCAAAAGACTTTTGGCGAGTGAAGAACCGGTCGTGCTGATGGGCGACTACAACATCATTCCCGAAGACAAGGACGCCGCCAAACCCAAGGCCTGGCTGAAGGACGCGCTGTTCCAGCCCGAATCCAAGGCGGCGCTGCGCCGGATCGAGAATCTGGGTTACACCGACGCCTTCCGCGCCCTGCATCCCGAAGGCGGCCATTACACCTTCTGGGACTATTTCGGATCATGGGAGCGCAACAACGGCATCCGCATCGATCATATTCTATTGTCGCCCCAGGCCACCGATCGGCTGAAAAAATGCGGCATCGACCGGGAGGTGCGCGGCGCGGCAGAAAAGCCCTCTGATCACGTGCCAGTCTGGGTAGAGTTGGCCATCTAGACCCGTCTTTTTGCCGCCCCATTCTGGGCTATAGTCCGGCCTTCCATGCTGTCGAAACTGTTGCTTGCTGCTTCTGTTTTGTTGTGCGCGCAGCCCGCGCTGGCGGCGGAGAAGCGCGTCTATAAAATCGACAGCGTGGTTGCGACCCAGAAAAGCGGCCGCGTGACGATCCAGGTCCATGGCGCGGTGCAGACCGGCGGCTGGAAGAACCCTCGCCTGCACGTGATCCCGGGTGACAACAACCGAACCCTGACGATCGAATTCGTCGCCACCGCGCCTCCGCCCGGTATGGTGGTGATCGAAGCCCTGCTGCCGATCAGCGCCACCGCGGAATTCAAGTCGCAGGGCAAAGGCGCGGTAAAGGTGGTAGCGTCCGCCAACGAGATGACGGCGCAAATCCTGAAGTGACGCATGCAAATTGATGTGATTTCCGACACCATCTGCCCATGGTGCTTCATCGGCAAGCGCCGGCTGCAGCGGGCCATGGATATGCGCCCCAGCATCGTATTCGATGTGAAGTGGCGCCCCTACCAGCTCGACACCACCGTTCCGCGCGGCGGCATGGACCGCCAGGCCTATATGCGCCTGAAATTCGGCGACGATCCCAAAAAGATCGTCGAGATGTACAAGCTGATCGCCGCCGAGGGTGAGAAAGACGGAATCGCGTTCGATTTCGCCGCCATCCAGCGCCGTCCCAACACGCTGGATTCCCACCGGCTGATCCGCTGGGCGGAAGGCCATGGCGTGCAGGATGAAGTGGTGGAGCGGCTGTTCATCGCCTATTTCGAAAATGGCGAGGATATCGGCGACATCCGGGTGCTGGCCGACATTGCCGACATCTGCGGCATGGACGGCGTGGTCACCGCCCAGATGCTGGAAGACGGCACCGATCTGGAACTGGTGGCGCGCGAAGACCAGATCGCCCGCGAAATGGGCGTGACCGGCGTGCCCGCGATGATCTTCGGCGGCAAGCTGGCAGTGTCAGGCGCGCGCGAGCCGCAGGTGCTGGCTTCGGTGATCGACCGGGTGACGGAAATGAGCGGCGGCGAGCCGGCCGTTCAGGACGACGAAGAAGACTGACGTCAGGCCGCCTGGGCGGCGTCGGTGACGACTTTGTTTCGGCCCGAACGCTTGGCCCGATACAGCGCCTGGTCGGCGCGGTGCAGCAGCTTGTCGGCATCATCGCCCTCGCCTTCGGCCTGGGCAATGCCAATCGAAATCGTTATGTTGAGCTGGTGTGGCGCGCGGCTGATCTTGACCGGCGTGGTCTCGATCGACTGGCGCAGGCGCTCGGCGATGTTGAAGGCAAAGGCCATGTCGGTGTCCGGCATGGCGACCACGAACTCTTCGCCGCCGTAACGACAGGCCAAGTCGATGCCGCGCGTGTTGGCGGCGATGCGGGCGGCGAACTCCTTCAGCACTTCGTCGCCGATGTCGTGACCGTAGGTGTCGTTGACCTGCTTGAAATAGTCGATGTCCATGATCACGAAGGCCAGCGGACGGGCATTCTTCTTGGCATTGTCCAGCAGCGTGTCGAGGTGGCGGCTCATGTATCGGCGATTGTGCAGGCCGGTGAGCTGGTCGGTAATCGCCATTTCCAGCGACAGCTGAACATTATGGCGCAGCCGGTCCGCGTAGCGCTTCTTGCGAAGCTGCGTGCGCACGCGCGCGACCAGTTCATTCTTGTCGACCGGGCGCGTCAGGTAATCATTGACGCCCATTTCCAGCGCCTGGGTCAGCTTGCGGCGATCGCCGTCGCTGACGACAACGAGAATGGGCACATGGCGACCCTCGGGCAGCGAGCGCAGTTGCGAGCACAGGCGCAGGCCGTCAAACCCGCGCATGCCCAGCGACACCACGATCAGGTCGTAATCGCCGCCCTTCACCCGCACCAGCGCTTCTTCAAACGTGTCGGCGGAGGAAACTTCATGCGTCGGCGTCAGGGCGCTGGAGAACCAGGCGACGGATTCGACGCGGTCTTCAATGACAAGGATTCGGCCCTGCAGATTGTTCTCGATCAGGGTTTCGGCCGGATCGATCAGGCCCATGCCCTGTCCCGTCGACTCGCGCATGCGCAGTTCGTCGGTCATCATCTTCAGGCGCACGAGGCTGCGCACGCGCGCGAACAGCGCGGCATCGTCCACCGGCTTGGTGAGAAAATCGTCGGCGCCCGCATCCAGGCCCGCGACGCGGTCGGACGGCTGGTCCAGCGCCGTGACCATCACGACGGGAACATGCGCGGTCTTGGGATTGGACTTGATGCGGCGGCAGACTTCGAAACCGTCCATGCCGGGCATCATCACGTCCAGCAGCACGATGTCGGGCGCACCCTCGTCCATCTTGGCCAGGCATTCCAGGCCATTGAAAGCGGTGATGACCTCAAAATACTCCGCCGTCAGCTTCGCTTCCAGAAGCTTTACGTTCGAAAGTATGTCATCAACGACGAGTACCCGGGCTGTCATGACCTAGCCGATGAAGCGACGCACAGTTTCCAGAAAGCTGGTCACCGAGATCGGTTTGGAGATATAGGCCTCGCAGCCGCCCTGGCGGATGACTTCCTCGTCGCCCTTCATGGCAAAGGCGGTGACGGCGACGACGGGGATACCCTTGAGGGAATCGTCTTCCTTGAGCCATTTGGTGACTTCCAGGCCCGAGACTTCCGGCAACTGGATATCCATCAGGATCAGGTCGGGATGATGTTCGCGCGCGATGTCCAGCGCTTCCATGCCATCCTTGGTCTGGAGGATGTTGTAGCCGTGGGCGTCGAGCAGATCATGGAAGAGCTTCATGTTGAGCTCATTGTCTTCCACGATCAGGACCGTCTTGGTTTTGGCGTCCATGGTTGCTCTCCGGCGGCATACCGCCACTCCCAAAGCCCAAAAGGGGCACTGGCTGTTTTGTCCAGTATTAGGGATTATCTCTTAACGCTCCCTTGACGATCACGGTCCCATGCCCACTGAAAACGCGGAAATCCTGGCTTTAGAAGCCCTTGGCTGGCTCGCGGGCGACGAAACTGCGCTTGGGCGCTTCCTGGACCAGTCCGGCATCGACGCCCCCTCCTTGCGGGCCGGCGCGGGCACGCCGGAGATGGCGGCCGCTGTTTTCGACTTCCTGCTGGGGCATGAGGAGTTCCTGCTGCGTTTTTGCGAGGACGCGCAGATTGCGCCCAGAGATGTCCATGCCGCGCGCCGGGCATTTGGTTCAGAAGGCCTGCGGGAAGTCTGATGCGCTTCGGAATTGACCTGGGCGGCACCAAAACCGAGATCGTCGCGCTCGCGCCCGGCGGCGTGGAACGCTGGCGCAAGCGGGTGGCGACGGTACGCAACTATGACGGCACCGTGAAAAGCCTGGCCGAACTGGTGCGCGAGGGCGAAACCCAGGTGGGCGCGGGAACGGTCGGCATCGCGATTCCCGGGTGCGAGACGCCGCAAGGCCTGATCAAGAATGCGAATTCCACCTGGTTGATCGGCAATCCCCTGCGCCGCGACCTGGAAGCCGTGCTGGGCCGCCCGGTGCGGCTGGCCAATGACGCCAATTGCTTTGCCCTGTCGGAAGCCAGCGACGGCGCGGCAGCGGGCGCAAGCGTGGTGTTCGGCGTCATCGCCGGAACCGGCGTGGGCGGCGGCGTGGTGGTGCATGGCAAGGTGCTGGAAGGCGCGCATGGGGTCTGCGGCGAATGGGGACACATTCCCCTGCCCAGCCCGTCGCCGCATGAAGTGGCCCATGCGCCAGACTGTTACTGTGGCAAGCGCGGCTGCATGGAGAGCTGGTGCAGTGGTCCAGCGCTGCAGGCCGAGTTCAAGCGGGTGACGGGCCGCGCCGCCAGCACCGAAGAGATTGCGGGATCCGATGACATCGAGGAACGTGCCGCCATGGACCGTCTGACAGACCGGCTGGCACGGGGCCTGGCGACCGTGACCAACATCCTCAATCCCGACGTGATCGTGCTGGGCGGCGGCTTGTCGAATATCGCGCGGCTATACACAGACCTGCCGCCGCTGGTGGAGAAATATGCCTTCACGCTGGGCGCGCCGCCGAAGATCGTGAAAAACAAGCACGGCGATTCCAGCGGTGTGAGAGGAGCCGCCTGGTTGTGGCCGGAATAGAAAGCTGGCCGGCCTTCTGCCGCGATTGCCTGACCGACGCGAGATCTGACGCGCCCTGCCCCAACTGTGGTTCGACCCGCGTGCTGGCGCACCCCGAACTGGATACGCTGACCATCGCGCACATGGATTGCGACGCCTTCTATGCCGCCATCGAAAAGCGCGATGATCCTTCGCTGAAAGACCGGCCACTGATCGTGGGCGGGGAAACACGCGGCGTGGTATCGACCTGCTGTTATATCGCCCGCACCTATGGCGTGCGGTCCGCCATGCCGATGTTCCAGGCCAAGCGGCTGTGCCCGCAAGCGGTGATCCTCAAGCCGCGCCATTCCCATTACAGCGCCGTGGCCCGCCAGATCCGACAGATGATGGAGGAACTGACGCCGTTGGTGGAACCGCTGTCGCTGGATGAAGCCTATCTCGACCTGTCGGGCACCCAGCGCATCCATAACCGCCCCCCGGCCAAGACCATGGCGGCGCTGACGGCAAGGATCGAGCGCGAGATTGCCATCACGGTTTCCATCGGCCTGTCGGGCAACAAGTTCCTGGCCAAGCTGGCATCCGAACTGGACAAGCCGCGCGGTTTCGCGGTGATCGGCATGGCGGAAGCCAAAAGCTTTCTGCGCGACAAGAAGATCGGGATCATGCGCGGCGCCGGCAAGGTGATGCAGGCGCAACTGGAGCGCGATGGCCTCACTTTGGTCGGGCAGTTGCAGGACGCCGATCCGCGCGAACTGGCGCGGCGTTACGGCGCCACGGGCCTCTGGCTTCACAGGATGGCGAACGCGCAGGACTCCCGCCCCGTCGATCCTGGCGGCGAGATGAAGACCATTTCATCGGAAACCACCTTCAACACAGACCTGTCGCGGCTCGCCGACCTGGAAAGTGTGCTGTGGCGGCAGGCGGAACGGGTCAGCGCTCGGGCCAAGTCGCACGGCCTGGCGGGCAAGACCATCGTGCTGAAGCTGAAAACCTCCGACTTTCGCCTCAGGACCCGCAGCAATTCCCTGGAAGCGCCGACCCAGCTAGCCGACCGCATCTTCCGCACCGCTTTGCCGGCGCTGAAGCGCGAGGCCGACGGCACCCGCTTCCGTCTGCTGGGCGTTGGACTGTCGAACCTGGCGCCCGCCCAAGGGGCCGATCCGGCCAGTCTGATCGACACCGAAGGCGACAAGCGCGCCGCCGCCGAACGCGCCATGGACAAGATACGGGCAAAGTTCGGTGGCGAGGCCGTCGGAAAGGGTCGCGCTTTCAAAAAGCCGCGCCTGTAGAGTAGGCTTTGCACCTTCACATTTGCCCAATTCCCAGGATCACAAAGTCATGTCCGTCATCGAAGCCCGCCTGAAAGAGCTTGGCGTCACCCTGCCCACGCCGCCGGTGCCCGTCGCGTCCTATGTGCCCTGCACCATCACCGGCAACCTGGTGTTCGTGTCGGGCCAGATTCCGATTGCCGACGGCGCCATCAAGTATGTCGGCAAGCTGGGCGTGGATGTTCCGATGGAAGCAGGCCAGGCGGCGGCGCAACTTTGCGCCATCAACGTGCTGGCGCAATTGAAAGCCGCCATCGGTGACCTGGACCGGGTCACGAAGGTCGTGCGCGTTGGCGTCTTCGTGAATGCCGCCCCCGATTACACCCAGCATCCCGAAGTCGGCAACGGCGCATCCGACCTGTTCGCCGCCGTGTTCGGCGATGCCGGCAAGCATGCCCGCGCCGCCGTTGGCGTCGGCTCCCTGCCGCGCGGGGTGGCGGTGGAAGTGGACGCGATCTTCGAGATCAAGTGACCGCAAAACTGGTCACAAGTGCGTGTGAGATTGGCGCGGCGCGGTGGAACGCGCTGGCCAATCCGCTCGGCCTTTCCGAGCCGCACCCCTTCACGACCTTCGAATTCTTTTCCGCGCTGGAAGATTCTGGCTCGGCCTCTCGCCAGACCGGCTGGCAGCCCGCCCATCTGTTGATGGAAGACGGGCTGATGCCGCTGTATCTGAAAAGCCATTCCCAAGGCGAGTATGTCTTCGACCATGGCTGGGCCGAGGCGCTGGAACGCGCCGGTGGCGATTATTACCCCAAGCTGCAATGCGCTGTGCCCTTCACGCCCGTCACGGGCCCACGAATACTAGGAAATGTGGATGCGCTGCTGAAGACGGCGGCAGGCGTCGCCCAGAAGCTGGGTGCCTCGTCGCTGCACATCACGTTCCTGACGCGCGCCCAATGGCAGGCGGCGGGAGACGCCGGATTCCTGCTGCGCACCGGACAGCAGTTTCATTGGGAAAATCCCGGTTACACGTCGTTCGAACAGTTCCTGGGCGAGCTGTCATCGGCCAAGCGCAAGAACCTGCGCAAGGAACGCCAGGCGGTGCGCGATGCGGGCGTGACGTTCGACTGGCTGACCGGCGCGGATATCACGGAAGCGCATTGGGACCAGTTCTTCGCTTTTTACATGGACACGGGCGCACGTAAATGGGGCACGCCCTATCTCACCCGCGAATTTTTCTCGCGGCTGGGACAAGGCCTGTCACGCCAGACGCTGCTGATCATGGCCAAAAGGGATGGCCGCGCCATTGCCGGGGCGCTCAACCTATTCGGTGACGGCGTGCTGTTCGGGCGCAACTGGGGCGCGGCGGACTATGTGCCGTTCCTGCATTTCGAGACCTGTTATTACCAGGCGATCGACTTTGCGATTGCGCGGGGCCTGAAACGGGTTGAGGCCGGAGCGCAGGGCGAGCATAAATTGCTGCGCGGCTACCTGCCGGTGGAAACCTACAGCGCCCATGTCATCGCGCACAAAGGGCTGGCGCGGGCGGTGGACAATTTTCTGGATGCGGAACGCGCGGCGGTGACCGACCATATCGCGGAACTGGCGGCGCACGCGCCGTTTAAAAAGGGAAAGTAGATGGCCTACGACAACAACAACATCTTCGCCAAAATCCTGCGCGGCGAAATTCCGTCAGTGAAGGTGTTCGAGGACTCAAAGACCCTTGCCTTCATGGACGTGATGCCGGAAGCCGACGGCCATGTGCTGGTGATCCCCAAGGAACCGGCGCAGGACATGCTGGACCTGTCACCCGAGGGCCTGACCGCCATGATGGCCACGGTGCAGCGCGTCGCCAAGGCCGCCGACAAGGCGCTGGCGCCGGATGGCATCCTGATCAAGCAGTACAACCGCGCCGCCGCCGGCCAGAGCGTTTTTCACATCCATTTCCACATCGTGCCGCGCTGGGAAGGCTTGGCCGTGGCGCCGCACGGCAAAGCCATGGTAGATGCGGCGCGTCTTGAACCCATCGCCGCCAAAATCCGGAGTGCCCTGTGATCCTCGAACGCGCCATCTTCGCCATCAAGCCCGGCCATGCCGAGGATTTCGAAAAGGCTTTTGCCCAGGCCGCCGCCCTGATCCGTTCCGCCAAGGGTTGCCGCAAGGCGCAGATGCATCGCGGCATCGAAAATCCCGATAGCTTCATTCTGCTGGCGGAATGGGACACGCTGGAAGATCATATGGTGGGTTTTCGCGAAAGCCCCGCTTTCACGCAATGGCGCGCGCTTTTGGGCCCGCATTTCGCCAGCCCACCCGCAGTGGAACACTACAAAGCGCCGATTTAGTTCGCGCTACCAGTAGCCCAGCATCCGCCCGCCGGTGATCGCGGTCAGCCAGAAGGTCAGCGACAGGGCCGCGCCGACGGCGAGCCGTTTGCGCTCGCGCGGCATCAGCGCACGGTGGCGATGCGCCTGCCAGGCATCGCTGCGATGGACCAGCAGAACATTCAGTAGCGCAAGACCAATGGCGGGGAATTTCACCAGCAGAAACGGGTTGCCGATATATTCGGATGCGTTGACCGACAGCATGGGAAGACCGCTGCACACCGCGAGCACAAAGCCGATGCGGGCCATGAAGGTGGTCGGTTCCGACAACGCCGCCAGCGGCACCCGGCGCCATGCGCCCATCAACCTGAGGTCCAGCAGCAGGATCGAGCCGAAGAGCAGCGCGATTCCCAGGATATGGACGAGATTGATGACGCCATAGCTCCACACGCCAAGCGAGCGCGTGAACTCGCCCAGCGCGGAACTTTGCAGCCAGATCAGGAAGCCAGCTTCACTCACATATCGCGTTCGGGATAGACGCGGTAGGTCTGATCACCATGCTTCACCGAGATGGTCTTCATCTCGTGACGCCCGCCCTGAACGCTACGATTGCCCCGAACCGTTACCGTGGCGCCGACGGGGATCTTCCCTTCCGTCAGACCGGCGCGGCTGGTGCGGGCCGGCGGCGCCAGGGTGACATCCCACACTTCGTTGTTGACCCTGACCTTCATGGTGCCGTGCGGGCCGGCAAGGCTGACGCTCTGCACCACCGTTCCGGTCATATCGACGAGCTTGTCTTCCTGCCCGCTCCAGCCGTGATGGGCGAAAGCCGGCGACGCGGCCAGAACCGCCATCGCGGCAAAACCTCCAATCCGTTTCATGCGCATCTCCCTATTTCTCGATCGTCTCTGATTTTTTCTTGCCGCCCCGCGGCGCGCGCGGCTTCGCATCGGCTGCGGCAATGAACTCGAAGGCCAGCTTGTCTTTTTCGCGGTCCAGCAACACGCGCACCGTGCCGCCATCCTTGAGCTTGCCAAACAGGATTTCGTCGGCAAGCGGCTTCTTGATGTTGTCCTGGATGACGCGCGCGAGCGGACGCGCACCAAAGGCGTCGTCATAGCCCTTCTCGCCCAGCCAGCGGGTGGCTTCGGGTGTCAGATCGAATGTCACGTCGCGGTCGGCAAGCTGGGCTTCCAGTTCCAGCACGAACTTCTCCACCACCTTGTCGATGGTGGCGCGGGTCAGCGGGCCGAAGGGAATGACGGCGTCCAGACGGTTGCGGAATTCCGGTGTAAAGAGCTTCTTGATCGCCTCTTCGTCCTCGCCCTCGCGCTTGCCGCGGCCAAAGCCGATGGCTTCCTTGGCGGCATCGGACGCGCCCGCATTGGTGGTCATGATCAGCACCACGTTGCGGAAATCGATCTTCTTGCCGTTGTGATCCGTCAGCTTGCCGTGATCCATCACCTGCAACAGGATGTTGTACATGTCCTGATGCGCTTTCTCGATTTCGTCGAGCAGCAGCACGCAATGCGGATGCTGGTCGACGCCGTCGGTCAAAAGGCCGCCCTGGTCGAAGCCGACATAGCCCGGCGGTGCGCCGATCAGGCGCGAAACGGTGTGGCGCTCCATGTATTCGCTCATGTCGAAGCGCAGGAATTCCACGCCCAGCACGCGAGCGAGCTGCTTGGCGACCTCGGTCTTGCCGACGCCGGTCGGGCCTGAGAACAAATACGAGCCGATCGGCTTTTCCGGCTGGCGCAAACCGGCGCGGGCCAGCTTGATGGCAGTTGCCAGCGCGCCGATGGCGGCATCCTGGCCATAGACCACCCGCCCCAGATCAGCTTCCAGCGTCTTGAGCGCCTCCGCATCGTCCTTGGACACGGACTTGGCGGGAATGCGCGCGATCTTGGCGACGATCTCTTCCACGTCGCGCACATTGACCACCTTCTTGCGACGGCTTTCCGGCAGCAGCATCTGCGAGGCGCCCAGTTCGTCGATCACGTCGATCGCCTTGTCAGGCAGCTTGCGGTCGTTGATGTACTTGGCCGAAAGCTCGACCGCCGCCTTGATGGCGTCGGCGGTGTAGCGCAGCTTGTGGTAATTCTCGAAGTAGCTCTTGATCCCCATCAGGATCTTCACCGAATCCTCGACGGTCGGCTCGGCGACGTCGATCTTCTGGAACCGGCGCACCAGGGCGCGGTCCTTCTCGAAATACTGGCGATATTCCTTGTAGGTGGTCGAGCCGATACAGCGCAGCGTGCCTTGCGCCAGCGCGGGCTTGAGCAGGTTGGACGCATCCATCGCGCCGCCCGATGTGGCACCAGCTCCAATCACGGTATGGATTTCGTCGATGAACAGGATGGCGCCCTTCTGGCCTTCCAGCTCCTTCACCACCGTCTTGAGCCGCTCTTCGAAATCGCCGCGATAGCGTGTGCCGGCGATCAGCGAACCCATGTCGAGCGAATAGATGATGGAACCGCGCAGCACTTCAGGCACTTCGCCGCGAATGATCTTGCGCGCCAGGCCTTCGGCGATGGCAGTCTTGCCCACGCCGGGGTCGCCCACGAACAGCGGGTTGTTCTTCTGGCGGCGGCACAGGATCTGGATGGTGCGGTCCACTTCGGCGGCCCGGCCGATCAGGGGATCAACCTTGCCGGACTTGGCTTTCTCGTTGAGGTTGACGCAATAGGCTGCCAGCGCCTCGGTGCCCTGCTTGGGCTGCTTCTCGCCGCCCTCTTCTTCCTCTTCGGC
>CAILUV010000097.1 GCA_903837555.1 uncultured Alphaproteobacteria bacterium | reverse complement strand
CCTGCGATATTGCGGCCTTGCTGGAAGGGCGCGATCCGCTGCGCAGCGGGATGGATGCGCCGTCCGACATTACTGCGCGGCTGGAAGCGATCAGCGATGCGTCGGCGGCATCCGCGCTGGGCGCCGACCGCAACGCGCTGCAGGCCATCCGCCAGGCGGCGCGGCAGTATCGCGCGCGGCTGGGCGTGGGCCGCGAACAAATGGCGGCGGGCGATCCGGCGCCATTGATCGCGGCGGCTTTTCCCGACCGGTTGGCGCAGCGCCGCAGCGAAGCGGGCAGCTTTCGCCTGTCGGGCGGTGGCGGCGCCAGGCTGCCGGTGACGGATGCGCTCGCCAAAGCAGAGTTTCTGGCGGTGGCGTCGCTGGAATTGAAGACTTCGCCCGTGATCCGCATGGCCGCGCCGCTGGATGCGGCCAGGCTGCCCGCCGCCTTGCGGGCGCGGATCCGGGAGACGGTGGAAACTAGTCTTGATCCTGTGTCCGGCAGCGTCCTGGCGCGGCGGCGCAAAAGCCTGGGCGCGCTGGTGCTGGAAGAACGGTCCGCGCCGCCGACCCCGGAAGACGCGGTTTCAGCCCTGATCGCGGCGGTGCGGGCCGATCCTTTGCACCTGCCCTGGACCGAGGCTGCGCGAAACCTTCAGGCGCGCGTGCGGTTGATGCACGGATTGGAGCCAGATGCTTGGCCCACCTTCGATGATGAAAGCCTGATTGCGACCGTGGAAGAATGGCTCGCGCCACATCTGCATGGCCTGACGCGGCTGGGCGCGCTGGCACCGCTTGATCTGCACGCAATTTTGCAAGGCCGGCTGGATTGGGCGCTGAAAACCCGGCTCGACAAGGAATTGCCGGTGCATCTGCCATTGCCGGGCGGGCAGGCGGCGGTGGATTACACCCAGCCGGTGCCGATCGCGTCGGCGCGCGCCCAGCATTTCTATGGCCTGGCCGAAACGCCCAGGCTTGCGGGCGGGCGGGTGCCTTTGCGGCTGGCGCTGCTCTCACCGGCCGGTCGGCCCATCGCGTTGACCGCCGATATTGCCGGTTTCTGGCGCGGCGCCTGGGCCGATGCGCGCCGCGACATGCGCGGGCGTTATCCCAGGCACAACTGGCCGGAAAACCCTTTGCTGCCCTAGGCGGCTTTTTTCGCCGCCTCCCGCGCCGCGCGAATCTTGTCCTCGAATTCGCGCAGCAGGAACAGGCTGATATCGTCCAGCGACTGGCTGCCCTTGCGGAAAGGCTGTTCCAATGTGTTCACCAGGTAAAGGCTGTCGATGACGCGCTACATTCTGGAGCAGCGGCAGGCGGCCGGGAAAAGAGTCCAAACACCCGGCACCCGGCCCGCGCTCGCCTGATCGAACATCTTTGTTGCGTTGTATATAAGTCCGGCGCTTTGGCGTCGGGGCATGCAGCCACTTTTACCCGCCCTGCTGCATGACGTACGATGCCATGGGCCCGCGTCAACAAGGTGACGCACAGGTAAAAGGACATGACATGGTCGAGAATGAGCCGGTTCTGACAATCCATCGGGGCCATCGCCGCCCGGACCGGGTGCTGGTCGAAGCCTTTCGCGGCGCCCTCACTTCCCATCTGGTCGACTGCATGGACGGCCGCGGCGCCATCGACTGGCGCATCAAGCCACTGGACCCGGACAATGCGGTGTTCGCCGGTGCGGCGTTGACGGCGCAGGCCTATCCGGCAGATTTCGCGGCTGTGGCGGGCGCAGGCATGGAGGCGCAGCCCGGCGATGTCATTCTGTGCACTAATGGCGGCTATATCGGTACGGCGCTGATTGGGGATCTGGCGTCGGGCATGATGCGCAACCGGGGGGTGGTCGCGTTCGTGACCGACGGGCTGGCGCGTGACCGCGCCGCCATCATCGCCACCGGCCTGCCGCTGTTCGCGCTGGGCATCTGTCCCAACTCGCCGGCCACCACCGGGCCGGGACAGGTGGGCGCGCCCATCGTGCTGGGCGGCGTCGCCGTCAGTTCGGGCGACATTGTGGTGGGCGATGCCGATGGCGTGGTGGTGGTGCCGCTGGCCCGGGCCGAGGCGGTGCTGGCGCGGCTGCAGTCTGTGCGCGTTGCGGAGAAAAACGCCGAGGATTTCGTCAGGGCCGGCAATACCAGCTTTGAGACATGGGAAGCGGTTGTGAAGGGCGCGCGGATCGTCCAAGCCTAACCCAAGAAATTGTATCAGGAGATCGTGTCCCATCCGGCTTTTACGGGCCGCGAAAACCGCGATGCTGGCGGCATAACAGGCGGAGACGGTCATGAAGCGTATGTGGTTGGGATTGTTCGCGTTTCTGGCATGGGTGCCGCCCGCCGCCGCAGCGAATGGCGTGAGCGCGGGCAATTTTGTCGTGGAACGCCCGACCCTCAAATCGCTGGGCTTTGAGTGGAAGATCAGCGGCGACGACAATCGCAATTCCTCTGTTGCCGTCAGCTTCCGCAAGAAAGGCGAAGCCACCTGGCGCAAGGGCATGCCGCTGATGCGCATGGGCGGGGAATTCATCTCCGGCCCCATGCCGCAACATGGCGACCGCGTTCCTTATTATAACTACACCGTGCCGCATGGCTTTGCCGGCAGCGTCCTGAGCCTGGAGCCCGATACCGAGTATGAATGCCGCTTTGTGCTGAACGATCCCGATGGCGTGTCGGGCACCGCCGAACAGGTTGCAACCGTGCGCACCCGCAAGGTGCCCAGGCCCGCGGAAGGCGGCAACGTCTATCACGTCTATCCCTGGGACAAGGATCAGAAGACGCTGAAGAAGAATGAATTCATCGGTCTGCTGGCCGCTTATTATGTCGGCGCGGACCAGAGCGACCATAACAATATGTTTCCGGTGCGCGTGAAACCCGGCGACATCATTTTGGTGCATGCGGGCGTTTATAAGGATCGCCGCTTCAACTATGGCGGCCAGTCGGGCGACCGAGCCGGCGCCTCTTACGGCACCTCGTTCGACGGCACCTATTACCTGACCGCCAAGGGCACGGCTGACAAGCCCATCGTGATCAAGTCGGCGGGCGACGGCGAAGTGATCTTCGACGGCGATGGCAACGATACATTGTTCAATCTTCTGGCCGGTGATTACCACTATTTCGACGGCATCACGGTGCGCAACACCAATGTTGGCTTCCTGCTGGGCATCAAGGACATCATCGGCGCCAGCGGATTCACGCTGGTGAATAGCCGCTTCTATAATATCGGGCGCGGCGTGCGGCAGGACTGGCACAAGTCACACGACTTCTATATCGCCGACAATGTTTTCCTGGGCCGCCACGAGCCCGAACGCATGGTCGCCTGGATCAACAGGGATTTCTGGGGCAAGTATCCGGGATATCCGG
>CAILUV010000096.1 GCA_903837555.1 uncultured Alphaproteobacteria bacterium | reverse complement strand
GATCGATTCCCAGCTCGCCAGGATGCAGAAGGGCATCAGGCCGGCAGTCAGGACCACGAACAGCATGGAAATGCCGTCCACGCCCATGTGATAGGAAATGCCGCCGCCCAGCCATTCCAGCTTTTCTACCATCTGGAAGCCGGGATTGGCATTGTCGAAATTGGCCCACATCACCAGCGACAGCGCGAACACCACGACCGTGGTGCCCAGCGCGATCCAGCGGGCATTTTCGGCCCTAGGCATCAGCAGGATCGCAAGCGCGCCCAGCAAGGGCACGAACGTGCAAAGCGAAAGAATGGGAAGGCTCATGGCGCCCCTCCCTGCGTGATGAACCAGGTCGCAAGACCGACCACGCCCAGCAGCATCGCCAGGGCATAATGATAGACATAGCCGGTCTGCAGCTTGACCGCGCCGCGGGTCGCGTCCAGCACGCGGGCGGCGATGCCATCCGGGCCCAACCCGTCGATCACCGTGCCGTCGCCGCGCTTCCACAGGAAGCGGCCGAACTTCAGCACCGGGCGCACGAACAGGAAGTCATACAGTTCGTCGAAATACCACTTGTTGAAGAAGAACAGGTAGATCGGGCTCTGCTTGGCCTGGATCGCCGCCGCCAGCTTGGGGTGCAGGATGTAGTAATAATAAGCAATCAGGAAGCCGATGATGGTGACCACCAGCGGCGCGAATTCCACCCAGACCGGCAGATGGCCATGGCCTTCATGCACCACCAGCGCGTCGCGCCAGAAATGAGGCGCGCCCTCGCCCAGGAAGTAGTGGAAGAAGCCCATGCCCGCGAACAGCGCGCCCAGCGACAGGATGCCCAGCGGCACCAGCATCACCAGCGGCGATTCATGCACTTGGCTGAGCTTGGGCGGGGCGTGGTGATGATCGTCATGGGCGTGATCGTCGTCCGCCGCCGCATGGGCATGATCATCATGGCCATGATGGTCGGCCGCCTGTGCGTCGCCGCGATACGGCCCATGGAAGGTCAGCAGAAACTGGCGCCAGGAATAGAAGCTGGTCATGCCCGCGGCGACCAGCAGCAGCGTGAAGGCGAAGGAGCCGACGCCCGTATGGGCGGCGAAAGTGGAATTGATGATCGCGTCCTTGGAATAGAAGCCTGCCAGGCCGACATGCAGCAGCGGGATGCCGACGCCGGTCAGCGCCAGGTTGCCGATCAGCATCATCGCCCAGGTGAAGGGAATGGCCTTGGCCAGCCCGCCCATTTTGCGCATGTCCTGTTCGTGATGCATGGCATGAATCACCGAGCCCGCGCCCAGGAACAGCAGCGCCTTGAAGAAGGCGTGGGTGAACAGATGGAACATGGCGGCGTTGTAGGCGGCGACACCCGCCGCGGCGAACATGTAGCCAAGCTGGCTGCAGGTGGAATAGGCGATGACGCGCTTGATGTCGTTCTGGAACAGTCCGACCGTGGCGGCGAAGAAGGCGGTGCTGGCGCCCACGACCGTGACGACCTGCAGCGCAAACGGCGACAGTTCGAACATCGGCGAAGCGCGACAGACCAGAAACACGCCCGCCGTGACCATAGTGGCAGCATGGATCAACGCCGACACAGGGGTCGGGCCTTCCATCGCGTCCGGCAACCAGGTGTGCAGGCCAAGTTGAGCTGACTTGCCCATCGCGCCAATGAACAGCAGCAGGCACAGCGTGGTGAGGATATCGACCTGATGGCCGGCGAACTCGAACGTCTTGCCGACGAAGGTGGGTGCCGCCTGGAACACCGCGTCGAAGTCCAGCGTGCCGAATACCGCCCAGATGCCAAAGATGCCCAGTGCGAAGCCGAAGTCGCCAACGCGGTTGACGATGAAGGCCTTCATGGCGGCGGCGTTGGCCGACGGCTTGGTGTACCAGAAACCGATCAGCAGATAGGAGGCCAGGCCCACCCCTTCCCAGCCGAAGAAAAGCTGCAGGAAGTTGTTCGACGTCACCAGCATCAGCATGGCGAAGGTGAACAGCGACAGATACGAGAAGAAACGCGCCCGCGACGGGTCTTCGTGCATGTAGCCGATGGAATAAAGATGCACGAGACTGGACACGCCGGTCACCACCACCAGCATCACCGCCGTCATGGTGTCGACGCGGATCGTCCAGTCGGCGACGAAGCTGCCGGACTGAATCCAGGACAGGATTGGAATGATCTGGGTTTCGCCGCCGCCCATCGCTACCTGACCGAAGGCCACGACCGACAGCGCCGCCGAGGCGAACAGCATACCGGTGGTCACCAGCTCGCTGGCGCGATGGCCGATGATACGCCCGAACAGGCCCGCGATCAGCGAGCCCAGCAGCGGCAGGAAGACGATCGCTGCGTACATCTCAGCCCTTCATCATGTTGACGTCCTCAACCGCGATGGTGCCGCGGTTTCGGAAATAGACGACCAGGATGGCCAGGCCGATGGCAGCTTCGGCCGCCGCCACCGTCAGGACGAACAGCGCGAAGACCTGACCGACCAGGTCGCCCAGATAGGTGGAGAAGGCGACGAAGTTGATGTTCACCGCCAGCAGGATCAGCTCAACCGACATCAGGATGATGATGATGTTCTTACGATTGAGGAAAATGCCCATCACGCCGATCGTGAACAGCATCGCCGCGACGGTGAGATATGCGGTAAGACCGATGGCCATTTAGGCGCCCTCCCCCGGCTTGATGTCGACCATGTCGACCGCCATGGCGGCGGTGCGGGCGTTTTGTTCGGAAATGACCTGGCGGCGCACGCCGGGGCGCGAACGCAGCGTCAGCACGATAGCGCCGATCATCGCGACCAGCAGCACCAGGCCCGCGATCTGGAAGTAATAGACATAGTCGGTATAGAGGATGCGGCCCAGCGCCTCGGTATTGGTGATGCCAGCGGGCGTGGCATTGGCCAGCGCGGCCTGCGTGGCGGGCTTCAGCGCCCAGACGCTGCCCACCATCACTAGCTCGGCGACCAGGATCAGGCCGATCAGCACGCCGAAGGGCAGATATTGCAGCGTTCCGCGCTTCAGGTCCGCAAAGTCGATATCCAGCATCATCACCACGAACAGGAACAGCACGGCGACGGCGCCAACATAGACCACGATCAGAATCATGCCGAGGAATTCGGCCCCCATCAGCACGAACAGACCGGCGGCGTTGAAGAAGGCGAGGATCAGGAACAGCACCGAATGCACGGGATTGCGCCCGGCAATGACCATGATCGCGCTTGCGATCAGGATCGCCGAGAAGAAGTAGAATGCTATCGCTTCGAACATACGTTTTCCTGCGCCTTAACGACCAGATTGGCTATCGATATGGCGCGTCCAGTTCCAGGTTGCGGGCGATTTCACGTTCCCAGCGGTCGCCATTCGCGAGCAGCCGGTTCTTGTCGTAATAAAGTTCTTCGCGGGTTTCGGTCGAGAACTCGAAATTGGGGCCTTCCACGATGGCGTCCACCGGGCAGGCTTCCTGGCAGAAGCCGCAATAGATGCACTTCACCATGTCGATGTCGTAGCGGGTGGTGCGGCGCGAACCGTCATCGCGCGGTTCGGCCTCGATGGTGATGGCCTGGGCCGGGCATATGGCTTCACACAGCTTGCAGGCGATGCAGCGCTCTTCGCCATTGGCATAGCGGCGCAGCGCATGTTCGCCGCGGAAACGCGGGCTCAGCGGGCCCTTTTCAAAGGGATAGTTCAGCGTCGCCTTGGGCGCGAAGAAATAGCGCATCGAAAGGCCGAAGCTCTTGATGAACTCCCAGAAGAAAATCTGGCGCGCGGTGCGGTCGAAGCTCATGGCCAATCCTACAGGTGCGGGCGGACGAAGAGCACCCAGCTCGCCGTCAGCACCACCCACAAAAGCGACGTCGGCAGGAACACCTTCCAGCCCAGACGCATCAACTGGTCGTAGCGGTAGCGCGGCACCATGGCCTTCACCATCGCGAACATGAAGAAGAAGAAGCAGATCTTGAGGATGAACCAGATGATCCCGGGCACCCAGGTGAAGGGCGCGAAATCAAACGGCGGCAACCAGCCACCCAGGAACAGGATGGAGCACATCGCGCACATCAGCACGATGGACAGATACTCGCCCAGGAAGAACAACAGGAACGGCGTGGAGGAATATTCCACGAAGAAGCCCGCCACCAGCTCGCTTTCCGCTTCGACCAGGTCGAAGGGCGGGCGGTTGGTTTCCGCCAGCGCCGACACGAAGAAGATCGGCAGCATGGGGAACAGGATGGAAAAGACGTTCCAGCTCAGCATGGAGGCGCCGGCCTGGGCTTCCACGATCTTGGTGAGGTTCAAGGAACCCGCGAACAGCAGCACGGTGATGATGACGAAGCCGATGGAGACTTCATACGACACCATCTGGGCGGCCGCGCGCAGCGCCGACAGGAACGGATACTTCGAGTTCGACGCCCAGCCGGCCATGATGATGCCGTAGACGCCCAGCGACGACATGGCGAACAGGTACAGGATACCGACATTGATGTCGGCCACCACCCAGCCCTTGTCCAGCGGCACCACCGCCCAGCCCGCAAATGCCAGGATCACGGTGACCAGCGGGGCCAGCATGAAGATGACCTTGTTGGAGCCCGACGGAATGATCACTTCCTTCAGCAGGAACTTGGTCAGGTCGGCAAAGGTCTGCAACAGGCCGAAGGGCCCCACCACGTTGGGGCCGCGGCGCATCTGCACCGCCGCCCAGATCTTGCGGTCGGCCAGCAGCAAATAGGCAATCATCACCAGCAGCACGACGTCGAAGATCAGGATCGACAGGGCCTGGCTGATGAACCACGCCAGGGAGTGATTCATGCCCAGACTGGTGAAGAGGTCGGTGAACAGCATTATTCCGCCGCCATCTGCTTGTGACCCGTCACGAATTCAAAGGAGCACTTGGCCATGGTCTCGCTGGCGCGCGCCACCGCATTGGTCAGGTAGTAGTCACCGATGCCCGGCGTCACCGGCGCATGATCCAGCGCCCCGCTTTCGCCGATGCCGCCCCAGGTCGCGGCGGACGTGTCGGCATGAACCGGCGCATCGTTCAGCACGGCGAAGTGCGGTGCATCCTTTTCGATGGCGGCAATGAGCGCGGCGCGGTCGTCATAAGGCAGCTTGACGCCCAGAACCTCCGACAGCGCGCGCAGGATGGCCCAGTCTTCCTTGGCCTCGCCCGGCGGGAAGGTGGCGCGGCGGCCGCGCTGCACCCTGCCCTCGAAATTCACATACAGGCCGTCCTTCTCGGTATAGGCGGCGCCCGGCAGGATCACGTCGGCATGATGGGCGCCGGCATCGCCATGGCTGCCCTGATAGACCACGAAGGCGCGGCCCAGATGGGCGACGTCGAATTCGTCGGCGCCCAGCAGATAGATAAAGTCGATCTCGCCCTTCTGCGCGCCGTCGACGATGCCTGCCACGTCGCGGCCGTTCGCGCCCGGCACAAAGCCCAGGTCCAGCGCCGCAACGCGGCTCGCCGCCGTGTGCAGGATGTTGAAACCGTTCCAGCCGCCGTCGGCCGCCGAACCCGCCGGGCCGATCATGCCGCTGTCGCCGGCAATCTTGGCGGCGAGCTTGAGGATCGCCGCGCCGTCCTTGCGGGTCAGCACGCCCGAACCAAGAACGATCATCGGGCGCTTGGCGTCGGCCAGCACCTTGGCGAAGTCATGGCTGCCGGCCGCGATCTGTTCCAGCACCGCAATGTCAGTGCCGAGCTGCTGCGCCGGGTAGGTCAGGTCCACTGCTGGACCAATATTGGCAACCGTCAGGCCGCTCGCCAGCCAGGCCTTGCGAATGCGCGCATTCAGCACCGGCGCGTCCCAGCGCGGATTGGCGCCCACCAGCAGAATGGCGTCGGCGGCTTCCACGCCGGCAATGGTCGAATTGAACAGATAGCTCTGGCGCGGGCCGGCCTTGATCTTGGCGCCGTCCTGGCGGCAATCAATGTTGGCGACGCGCAAGGCGCCCATCAGATCCTTCAGCGCCTTGATTTCTTCGGCGGCGGCCAGGTCGCCGACGATGGCCGCCATGCGGTCCGGCGACGTGCCCTTCACCTTGGCGGCGATGGCAGCGAAAGCCTCGCCCCAGGTCGCGGGCTTCAGCTTGCCGCCGACGCGCACATAGGGCCGGTCGAGACGCTGACGCGATAGCCCGTCACAGGCGTGACGCGCCTTGTCGGAAATCCATTCCTCGTTGATCTCTTCGTTCAGGCGCGGCAGCACGCGCATCACCTGCGGCCCGCGCGTGTCGACGCGAATGTTGCAGCCCTGCGCGTCCATCACGTCCACGCTTTCGGTCTTGCGCAACTCCCAGGGGCGGGCATTGAAGGCATAGGGCTTGGACGTCAGCGCGCCGACCGGGCACAGATCGACCACGTTGCCCGAAAGCTCCGACGCGAACGCCTTTTCCAGATAGGTGGTGATTTCCATGTCTTCGCCGCGACCGGTTGCGCCCAGGTCGGGCACGCCAGCCACTTCGGTGGCGAAGCGCACGCAGCGGGTGCACTGGATGCAGCGGGTCATGATCGTCTTGACCAGCGGGCCCATATACTTGTCTTCGACGGCGCGCTTGTTCTCGTTGAACCGATGGAACGCGGCGCGGCCATAGCCCATGGCCTGGTCCTGCAGGTCGCACTCGCCGCCCTGATCGCAGATCGGGCAATCCAGCGGATGGTTGATCAGCAGAAATTCCATCACCCCTTCGCGCGCCTTGCGCGCGTAGGGCGAGGTCGTGTTGATCTTGGCCGGCGTGCCGTCCTTGTTCGGGAAGATGTCCTTGACCTGCAGCGCGCAGCTTGCCTGCGGCTTGGGCGCGCCCACCCATTCCACCAGGCACATGCGGCAATTGCCGGCGACCGATAGGCGCTCATGGAAACAGAAGCGCGGAATTTCCGCGCCGGCCTGTTCGCAGGCCTGCAGCAGGGTCAGCGTTTCTTCCGCTTCGACATCCTTGCCGTCAACGATCAGCTTGCGCGTGGCCATGGCTTACTCCGCCGCCATTTTGGAAAAAGCGGCAATGCGCGCTTCGATCTCCGGACGGAAATGCCGGATCAGGCCCTGGATCGGCCAGGCCGCCGCGTCGCCCAGCGCGCAGATGGTGTGGCCTTCGATTTCCTTGCTGACTTCGTGCAGCAGGTCGATCTCGGACACTTTCGCGTCGCCCTTCACCATGCGGGTCATCACGCGCCACATCCACCCCGTGCCTTCGCGGCACGGCGTGCACTGGCCGCAGCTTTCATGCTTGTAGAAATAGGCAAGCCGCTGGATCGCCTTGATCACGTCAGTGGACTTGTCCATCACGATCACAGCCGCCGTGCCCAGGCCGGTCTGCACCGCCTTCAGGCTGTCGAAATCCATCAGGATGTCGTCGCAGGTCGATTTTGGCATCAACGGCACCGAGGCGCCGCCCGGAATCACCGCCAGCAGATTGTCCCAGCCGCCGCGCACGCCACCGGCATGACGCTCGATCAGCTCGCGCAGCGGAATGCCCATTTCTTCTTCGACATTGCAGGGCTTGTTCACATGGCCTGAGATGCAGAACACCTTGGTGCCGGTGTTGTTCGGGCGGCCGATGCCGGCAAACCAGTCCGCGCCGCGACGCAAAATCGTGGGGGCGACAGCGATGCTCTCGACATTGTTGACGGTGGTGGGGCAGCCGTACAGGCCGACATTGGCCGGGAACGGCGGCTTCAGGCGCGGCTGGCCCTTTTTGCCTTCCAGGCTTTCGAGCAGCGCGGTTTCCTCGCCGCAAATATAGGCCCCCGCCCCGTGATGGACATAGAGGTCGAAATCCCAGCCATGGATGTTGTTCTTCCCGATGAGCTTGGCAGCATAGGCCTCATCGACCGCGCGCTGCAGCGCCTCGCGCTCGCGGATGAAT
>CAILUV010000095.1 GCA_903837555.1 uncultured Alphaproteobacteria bacterium | reverse complement strand
GCCGTGGCGAAGCGCTGATTATTTCTTTTCGGCGGGCACGCCGGTCAGCGGACAGTCCATCCAGATGGCGACCACCGCGTCGCCGGTCTCGTGCTTGGCGCCGTCATAATGCACGCCGCCCACCAGGTTGGTGAGCACCGATCCGGCCGGAAAGGCCACGGTGTTGTTCATCGGGTCATAGACATTGCTGGTGGACAGCCACCAGGTGCCCGACAGCACCACCGCATAGCGCGGGCTTTCGTGGTAATGCGGCCGGCTGAAGTTGCCCGCTTTCCAGCGGATAAGCTGCAGGCAAGGGCCTTTCTGCTTGGGATCGCCGACCACCCAGGCCTGGTCGTTGCGCTCGCCTTTGGTCCATTGAATCTCGTCGGGCTTCAGCGCCATGGTACTTTTGGGATCGACACTGGGTTGGGCGAAGGCGGGGGCCGTTGCGGCCAGAAAAGCCGGGATCAAAAGCAGTTTGCGTGACATGTGGATCTCCCTGTCAGAACTGTAAGGTTCCCCGCAAACCGCGGCGCCCGCAAGGTCGGCTTGGGCGCTTTTGTCTCGCTTGTTCGCTGGCGTTGCCGCGCGTAGGTTCCGCCAGAATTCTGCCACATTGAGCATCCCATGCCGTTGCTGCGGTTTATTCCCGAAACGACCAACGTCAATTTCGTCAAATACCGCTTCGCCGCCTTCGCCGTGGACGGGCTGCTGCTGGTGATCGCGGTGGTGTCGATCCTCTGGTACGGTTTCAACCTGGGCATCGACTTCACCGGCGGCGTGCTGATGGAAGTGAAGTCCCGGCAAACCATCGACATCGGCAAGATGCGCGCCGACGTGGACAGTCTGGGTTTCCCCGAAAGTCATCTGCAGTATTTCGGCGGCGGCGAGTGCGAACGCCCCGTCAACAGTTGCGTGATGATCCGCGTGCAGCCCAAGGCGCTGGCGCAGGGCGGCGACCAGGAAAAGGCCGACCAGGCAGTGGTGCAGGCGGTGCGCGGCAAGCTGGGACCGTCCTACGAATATCGCCGCACCGAAGTGGTGGGGCCGAAGGTGTCGGGCGAGCTGCTGGATGACGGCATCATCGCCACCATCCTGGCAGTGGCGATGATCTCGATATACGTCGCGGTGCGCTTTGAATGGCAGTATGGCGTTGGCGCGCTGATCGCCACCGGCCATGACGTGTTCGTGACGGCCGGATTCTATTCCATCATGGGACTGGATTTTAACATCAACACGGTGGCGGCCCTGCTGCTGCTGGCGGGCTATTCGATCAACGATACCGTGGTGGTGTTCGACCGCATCCGCGAGAACCGGCGAAAGTACAAGCGCATGCCTTTGATTGACATGATCAACCTGTCGACCAACCAGATCGCCACCCGCACCACTTTGGTGTCGGTCGCCACCGCGACCTCGGTGATCCCGCTGCTGTTCGGCGGCCATGTGCTGCAGAATTTCAGCATCGCCATCCTGTTCGGCATCGTGGTGGGCACCTTCTCGTCCACCTATGTCGCGTCGATGCTGCTGCTGTACATGCCGGAAGTGGGCGGCAAGACCGATACGAGCAAAACCGAAGAAGCGGTGGCCTAGCCGCTTACGCTTCCGGTGGGCGCGTGATCTTGCGCACCACCAGCTCGTCGATTTCCAGTCTCTGGATGCGGGCGCTTTTGATCTTCAACCGCTTGATGGCCAGCGCCCCTATCGCCATCGCGCCAACCGCCACCGCGCCGATCGCAATCGCGCCCAGGGCAAGGCTGCCCAGCGCGAAGGTGCCGACGGCCACCGCGCCCACGGATGTGGCGGGGCGCTTGCGCATGCTTAAAGCGGGAACCAGTCGCGGCGGTCGGTATAGACCTGATACTGGGCGTTGACGCCCGCGCGCAGGCCCACGCCGGTGCGCATCGGCGCCAGGGTGACGCCGCCGCTGCGCTGGTAGTTGATGCCCAGACCCGCCACGAAATAGATGCTGCCTTCCACGCTGGGGAATCGCTGGAACAGGCGGCGTTCCTCACGCAGGTTGTAGATCAGCGTGAAGCACTTGGAGAGATTGGCGCCAAGGTCGAAGCCGACCGACGGGCCGCGCCAGTAAACCTGCTTGGGATCAGCGCCCTTGCGGATCAGCCAGCCCGAGCCGTAGCGGAAGCCCACCACCACCGCGCCGCCGCCTTCATCGCCCTTGATGTAGCCGTCGGGCTGCCCCAGGTCGCCGAACACATGCTGCACGCCCTTGGCCATGGCTTCGGAGGTGATGCCGAAGAAGTCGGCGCCGGCCTGGGTGATTTCATCGGCGGTGTAGGTGCTGCTGGACGCGCGTTCCCTGGCCAGCGGCGCGGAAGCGGTCTGGTCCGCGGCACGCGCGGCGCCGATGCTCAGAAGGCTGCCCACCGCGGCGGGCGTTGCGCCCACGGCCAGAAGTCCCGAGATGAATTTCTTGCGGTTCATGTTCGCTCCTTGCGCGGCCAAAGCCTTGCGCCGAATCACTTGCCCAACCGCGCGCAAGCTTTGCCCAGATTGGGGCATTTTTACAGCCCGTTGCATTAACGGCTTGAAAGAATGAGGGTAACGAACAAGGCGAGATGATGGACAACGAACCGCGCAACAAGCTCTCTGCCGCCGGCTGGCTGACGCTGGTGGTCCTGCTTGGCCTGTTCGGTGCATCCTTTTGGTATGCCGCGAAGGTCTGGACCGCGATGTCTGGCGTGCACATGAGCGGCTGGGGCTGGACGTTCATGATCCTGGGCGTGGTGGTCACCATCGCGCTGGGCGGCGGACTGATGGCGCTGGTTTTCTATTCCTCACGCCACGACATGGATCGGTAGCGGCGCGCACGGATACGGGCAATCAACGCCCGCGTGCGATGAACGGCCCATTTTCAAATTCGGGCTTGCCATAGGTGAAGGGCGTATAGTCCCAGTTGCTGACATCGCCGCCTGCCGCGCGCAGCACCGCGTCGCCGGCGGCCGTATCCCATTCCATGGTGCGTCCGGCACGTGGATAGATGTCGGCTTCGCCCGCCGCCACCAGGCAGAATTTCAGCGATGAGCCGGCATTGATGCGGCCCTTGATATTCATGCTTCCCAGCAGCGCATCGGTCTGTGCATCGGGATGCGACTTGCTGCTGACCGCGATCAGGCCGTCATCAGGCGGCTTGCGCGCGGCGATGGATTTGAGAACGCCGCCGGACAGTTCAAACGCGCCTTCGCCGAGGGCGCCGACAAACAGCCGCTCGATGGCGGGCGCGAACACCACGCCGGCGACCGGAACGCCGTCCTGCACTTCGCCGATGTTCACGGTGAATTCGCCGGTGCGCTTGATGAATTCCTTGGTGCCGTCCACTGGATCGACCAGGAAGAAATGGGCAGCCACGCCGGCGATACGGCCTGCGGCGGCTTCTTCTTCGGCCACCAGAGGCACGCCGGGGAAGGCGGCCGCTAGCTCGGCCAGGATCAGCCTTTCGGCTTCCTCGTCGGCGTCGGTCACGGGCGAGCAGTCGGCTTTGACCCGCGCCTGCGCCCCCGCCGCGTAATGGCGCATGACCACCACGCCCGCCGCCTGCGCGATGCGCACCAGCGTCTGCAGCCGGGAGGAGAGCGTCGGGGTCATGTTAAGAATTCCTTAAGCCGCGCCGGAAAATTAACCAGTTGGTAACCATTGGGACTTCATTGAGTCTCTTATGACAGAGATCGAATTTGCCGCCCTGATGGTCAGCCGCGTTTGCCACGACCTTGTCGGGCCTTTGGGTGCCGTGGTCAACGGCATGGAATTGCTGGAAGACGAGCGCGATCCCGCCATGCGGGCCGACGCCATCAAGCTGGTGACCATGAGCGCCGACCAGGCGCTGGCTCGCATCCAGTTCATGCGCATCGCCTTCGGCGCCGCCGGTTCGGCGGGCGCGGAGCTCGATCTGGGCGAGATCGGACGGCTGATCACGGGCCTGCTGGAAGGCGGCAAGGTTCAACTCGTCTGGAATGTGCCCCGCATGTATTGGGGCAAGGACTGGGCCAAGCTGATCATGAACGCCACGCTGCTGGCGGCCGACTGCCTGCCGCGCGGCGGCATCGTCACGGTCGAGTCGGGTCCCGATCAGGCTGCGCCCAGCTTCAAGATTCGTGCAGAAGGCTTGAACGCCCGCGTTACAGAGGAAGTCGCCAGGGCCCTGCGCGGCGAAGACGAGAATGTGGACGCCCGCCATGTTCAGCCCTTCCTGACCCACAAGCTGTCGCGGGCCGTCAACGCCGCCATCACCATCGCCCCGCTGGAAGGCGCGGTGGAAATCACCGCCGGCTGACGCGCGTCTTTTGCCCGCCGCGTGCGTCGCGCGTCGCTCATGGGCTATGCGGCCACATCGCTCCTTGCTCCTGCTCGGCAGCCAAAATCCCTGCGCGTCAGTCCAAAAGTAAGGTCGCGTTTACCTTGCCTGGCGAAGATTTCCGCCCGCGAACTGCCGCTTCTGGGGTTCGCCCGGAAATATTGCCGATGAAACATTGCCTGGTCGTGGACGACAGCCGCGTGATCCGCACGGTCGCGCGCCGCATCATGGAAGACCTGGATTACTCGGTGGCCGAAGCCGAGGATGGCATGGCGGCCCTGCGCGCCGTGCGCGAAAAGATGCCCGACCTGATTTTCCTGGACTGGAATCTGCCCACCATGAAGGGCGTGGAATTCGTCAAGAGCGTGCGCGGCCAGGCCGATGGCGGCCATCCGGTGATCCTGTTCGCGACCACCGAGAATGACGCCACCGAAGTCGCCCATGCCATGGCGGCGGGCGCCAACGAATATGTGATGAAGCCGTTCGACAGTTTTGCCGTTCGCAACAAGCTGGCCGAAATCGGCGTGCGCGTCTGACGCGCGCGTCAGACCAGCGCTTTTCCGCTCAGTCTTTCCAGAATCCTGACCGGCGCTTTTTCCGGGCTGGCCATTTGCGCCACATCCAGATGGAAGGTCTGCTCCAGCGCGAACTCGCCGCCCAGCGCCGCATGCAGCACCTGGTCGGTATAGACCAGCCAGCAGGAACCCGGCGCAAAGATCACATTGCGGTGGGGACTGGTGCTCTGGAAATCATTGTCCAGCTTGCCCGCGTCATGCATCGAGAGCATCAGCTCGTCATACAGGCTGCGCTGGCCGCGCGTGACGCCCAGCTTTCCATACAGCCAGGACTTGCCCGGAAAATGCGGGCCGACCCTGGGCAGGAAGCGCTGCGCGAATTCCTCGAACGGCTGGCCGACATGCCAGTGGCGCGGCGAGGTGGGCGCGACATTGGCGAAAAAACGCAGGATGCGGCGGCCATGCATCGGGCGGGTCGGGAAGGCATCGATATGCAGCAGCCGGTCGTCGCTGATCTTCGAATAGCTGCGGCCCTTCACCTGCACCGGGCGGAACGATGTGCGGGCGCGTTCGACATGGTTATAGGGCAGAAGATCGCGCACCAGCCCGGCGGCACTGCTGCCGAAGCGCTCGATCATGGCCGCCAGCCGGGCCGCGCGTTCGCCAGTCAGCGACGAGGCCTGCATCTTGCCACTGGTGTGATCCAGGCTGATATTCTTGGATTTGCCGTCCGCGACCTTGGCGTCGAGAAATTCGATTTCGGACTCCAGCAGCAAAAACGGAAGCTGCGGGAAATACAGCACGCTTCCGGATTCCAGCGCGTCTAGCGCGCGCGCCTTCACATCCGTGTCGAACGGGCCACGCCATTTGGAAATCGGCAGTTCTTCGATCAAGCCGCACGCTCCGTCATCGCTTCGTACACCAGGGTGCGCAGGTCGCGCCGCAGCTTCACCCGCCGCGCCGTATCCGTGATCACCTGGGTCATGAATACCACCGCCATGTCCTCTTGGGGATCGACAAAAAAGGTGGTGGACGCCATGCCGCCCCAGGCAAGCTCTCCGGCCGAACCGGGAATGCCCACCCGCGCGGGGTCCAGCGTCACCGCCACGCCCAGGCCAAAGCCGATGCCGCGATAGCCGCTTTCGTTGAAGGCGTCGGCGGATGGCGTCAGATCCGCGATCTCCTTGCCGCCGGGCAGGTGATTGCGGGTCATCAGCGCCACGGTGTCGGGCTTGAGCAGCCGCACGCCATCCAGTTCGCCCTTGTTCAGCAGCAGGCGGGCGAAGCGCAGATAATCCGCCGCCGTGCCCACCAGCCCGCCGCCGCCCGATTCCAGTTTCGGCGGCGCGAACCATGTCGACGCTTGCGCGTCGTCGAACAGTTCCAGCCGGTCTTTTTGACCGTAACAGGCGGTGAAGCGGTTCTGCTTGCCGGGTGGCACCCAGAAATCGGTATCCGCCATCTGCAGCGGCGCCAGGATATTCTCGCGCACGAAGTCGGCATAGCTTCGTTCCGACACGGCTTCGACCACATAGCCCAGCACGTCGGTCGCCACCGAATAAATCCAGGCGTCGCCAGGGCTGTATTCCAGCGGAATGTCTTCCAGCGCGGTCATCATGGCGGCCAGGCCACCTTCGGTATCGAACTCGCCGATCCTTTTCTGGCGGTACAGCGCATCAATCGGCGTGCGATTGTGAAAGCCGTAGGTGAAGCCGGCGGTGTGCCGCGCCAGGTCCAGCAGGGTGGGCATCCGCGCGGGCGCGCGGCCGTCCGCCAGCCGCAATCTGGCAAAGCCCGGAATATACTTGCTCACGGCATCGTCCAGCGCGATGCGGCCCTGTTCCAGCAGCATCAGCAAGGCCACCAGCGTCACCGGCTTGGTCATGGAGTAGATGCGGAAGACCGCGTCTTCGCGCAGCGGCGTTCCGCGCGCGATGTCGGACAGTCCCACCAGGCTGTGATGGACGATCCTGCCCCGTCGCCAGATCAGGGTCTGCGCGCCCGGCAGCTCGCCACCCGCGACCTTGCCTTCCAGGAAGCGTGGAATGCGCGCCAGCTTTTCGTCCGAAAATCCCGATTGTGCAGTCATGGGCTGGGTTATACTTGGACCCAGCATGAATGACATTGTCAAAAATGACTGGCCCAAAAACTGGCCTGCGCTGTCGCTGGAAGAAGCGCACGCGCGGCTTACCGCGCCGGGCGCGCGGTTCGAGACGGTGGATGCGACGATCCGCGGCGTGACGATGCGGGTATGGAAACATGTCCCCGCCACGGCGCGGGAGGCCTTTGAACAGGCGCAAACCCATGGCGCGCGGGAATTCCTGATCTATCAGGACGAGCGGATCACCTATGACGCCTTCACGCGGGCCACCGCGAAGCTGGCGGCGCATCTGCGCGAACAGGGCATCGGGAAGGGAGACCGTATTGCGCTGGTGATGCGCAACCTTCCCGAATGGCCGGTGGTGTTCATGGCCAGCCTGGTGGCGGGTGCGATCATCGTGCCGCTCAATGGCTGGTGGAGCGGCGCGGAGTTGGCATACGGCCTGGCGGATTGCGGCGCGCGGTTCGTCTTTGCCGACAGCGAGCGGTTGGCGCGGCTGACGAACCTGCCGCCCACAGTGGAAAAAATCTATGTGACGCGCGGCGAAGGCGCGGCTTCGCTGGAAGATGTCATTGGCGCTCCGGCAAGCTGGAAAGACTTGCCGGACGTGACGTTGCCGGATGTGGCGCTCATCCCGGAAGATGATGCCGCGATTTTCTACACCTCCGGCACCACCGGCGCCCCGAAAGGCGCGCTGGGCACGCATCGCTCGCTGACCACCAACATTTTCGCCATGCCTTTCTCCAATGCGCGCAACGCGCTGCGGCGCGGGGCGCAGCCGCCACAGGATGCAAGGCGCACCACCCTGATCGCGGTGCCCTTCTTTCACGTCATCGGCAGCCTTTCGATCCTGCTGCCCAACATGGCGGCGGGCGGCACGCTGGTGATGATGCGCAAGTTCGAACCGCAGGAAGCGCTGCGCCTGATCGAACGTGAACGGGTCACTGTCACCGGCGGCGTGCCGGCGATCGCGCTGGCGCTGCTGGAACAGGCGCAAGGGTATGACCTGTCCTCGTTGCAGCTTGTCACCTATGGCGGGGCGCCATCGCCGCCGGTGCTGGCCATGCGGGTGCGCGCCGAACTGGGCGCCATGCCGGGGCAGGGCTGGGGCATGACAGAGACTTCGGCGACCTGCACCACCCATGCGGCGGAGGATTTCCTCAATCGTCCCGCAAGCTGCGGCCCGGTATTGCCAGTAGGAAAATTGAAAATCCTGTGCGATGGCGTGGAAGCCCCGCCGGGCGTGGTGGGCGAATTGTGGGCCTTCGGTCCCAATGTCGTGAAGGGCTACTGGAACCAGTGGGAAGCGACGGCGGAAACGTTTGATAACGGCTGGCTGAAGACCGGCGATCTCGCCAGTCTGGATGCGGAAGGCTTCTGCACCATCTTCGACCGCGATCGCGACATGGTGATCCGCGGCGGCGAGAACATCTATTGCATCGAGGTGGAGAATGTCCTGGCGGAGCATCCAGCAGTGGCCGAGGCCGCGCTGGTCGGCCTGCCCCATCCGGTGCTGGGCGAAGTGCCCGCCGCGCTGGTGCAGGCGCGGCCCGGCATGACGGTTGATGCCGCGTCGTTGCAGGCGTTCGTGCGCGAAAGGCTGGCCGCGTTCAAGGTGCCGGTGGAGGTGGTGATTTCCGACACCGCTTTGCCGCGCAACGCGGGCGGCAAGCTGGTCAAGAGCGACCTGCGCAAGGCGTTCAGCGCATGACCGGGCTCTTTGTGAACCATCGGATCACCATTCCCGAGAATGAGCTGGAGGAAAGCTTCATCCGCAGCTCCGGCCCCGGCGGGCAGAACGTCAACAAAGTCTCCAGCGCGGTGCAGTTGCGCTTCAATGTGCTCACTTCTCTCAACCTGACCGACTGGGCCCGCGAGGGACTGCTGCGGGGCGAGAAGCTGACGCGCGACGGCGTGTTGGTGATCACCGCCCAGCGTTTCCGCGAGCAGGACAGGAATCGCACCGACGCGCGGGAACGGTTGGTGGAGATCATCCGCCGCGCCGCCTTCCCTCAAAAAACACGGCGGCCAACCAAGATTCCCAAGTCCAGCAAGAAAAAGCGGCTGGACGGAAAGAAGCACCGCGCCCGCATCAAGCAGGACCGCAGCCGGACCGAGTGACCACGCCGTTACCGTTTCATCACAAACGCTTGTATGATGCCCGCGATGCGTGAATCTCTTCCCTGGCTGCGTGGTAAAATCTGGCCTCTGCTGCTCGGCGCCATTGCCGGCGGCGCGGCCGTGCTGCTGGGCGGTTCCGGCCTGTTCTGGGGTGCGGTGACGCTGGCGCTGGCGGTCGCGCTGATCACCCAGTTTATCACCTTCCAGGAACCCGTGCTGCGTCCGGCCGTACCGACGCCGGACGATCCATTGGGGTTGTTGCCGCCGCAAACGCGGCTGCTGCTGGAACAGTTGCCCATGCCGGTGATGCTGCTGGATGGCACCCAGCGGGTGCTGTTCGCCAACCAGTTCATGCGTGATGTGCTGGGACCGGGGCTGGATCGCAAGCGGGTGAGCACGGTGCTGCGCAATCCCGAAGTGCTGCTGGCGATCACCGGTGCGGGCCATGGCGAAGCCTCCAACGTGCCGTTCACGTTGCCGGTGCCGGTGGAACGGCACTTCCAGGCCTATGCCGCGCGCGTCAGCGTCACGCCGCCGGTCACGGTGCTGCTGCTGCACGACCTCACCATGGTCCGCCGCAGCGAGCAGATGCGCACCGACTTCATCGCCAATGCCAGCCATGAGCTGCGCACCCCGCTGGCAGCGGTGACCGGCTTCATCGACACCTTGCGCGGCCATGCCAAGGATGACGAGGTGGCGCGCGAACAGTTCCTCGAAATCATGGCGACCGAGACCGCCCGCATGCGCCGGCTGATCCAGGACCTGCTGTCCCTCACCCGCATCGAGATGAACGAGCATGTGCCGCCCGAAGCGCGGGTGGAGCTTGACGGGGTGGTGCGCCAGGCGGTGGCGGGGCTGATGCCCCTGGCGGCCGAAGACGGCATTGCCATGGTGGTGGACTCCGTTCCCGGATTGCCGCCGGTGCTGGGCGATCATGACGAACTGGTGCAGCTGTTCCAGAACCTGGTGCACAACGCCATCAAATATGGCCGTGAAAACGGCAAGGTGACGGTAAGCCTGGGATTGCAGGATGGGCAATTGGTGGCTGCGGTGCGCGACGAGGGTGAAGGTATCTCGCCCAATGCCATTCCCCGCCTGACCGAGCGATTCTACCGTGAAGACGTCAAACGCTCGCGCGAGCGCGGCGGCACAGGTCTCGGCCTGGCGATCGTCAAGCATATCGTCAACCGGCATCAGGGACGGCTGGCCATCGAAAGCAGGCAGGGCGAAGGCAGCGTTTTCACGGTCTTTCTGCCCGCCGCGCGGGAAGAGAATGGCGAAAAACCGGCTACCCCGGAGCCTGTCACGGAAATGTTATAAAATTGTCGCATAGCAGTGGTGTGAAGCCCGTAAGCCGGGCCTTGTACGATCGGAAAGACCGCGATGACTGACCACACTGTCAAATCCTTCGGCGAACAGCTTGAAACCTTGTCGGCGCTGGTGGCGCAGATGGGCGGACTGACCGAAGCCCAGCTCGCTTCCGCGATCGAGGCCATATCCCGGCGCGACAGCGCGGCGGCCGAACGCGCCGTGGGCGGCGATGCCCGCATCGACGAAATGCAGGCCCAGATCGAGGAACGCGCCCTGAAATTGCTGGCGCTGCGCCAGCCCATGGCGGTCGACCTGCGCGAGACCCTGGCGGCGATCAAGACCGCCGCCGAACTGGAGCGCATCGGCGATCTGGCCAAGAATATCGCCAAGCGCGCGCTGGTGCTGAACCGCGAGCCGCCGATCCGCCTGACCCAGAGCCTGGCCCGCATGGGCAAGGCGGCGCAGAACCAGCTCAAGCAGGTGCTGGACGCTTTCTCGAACCGCAATGCCGAAGAGGCCGAAACCGTCTGGAACCGCGACGGCGAGATCGACGAAATTTACAACAGCCTGTTCCGCGAACTTCTGACCTACATGATGGAAGATCCGCGCACGATCGGGCTGTGCACGCATCTTCTGTTTGTCGCCAAGAATATCGAGCGCAGCGGCGACCATTGCACCAACATTGCCGAGGTCGTGTACCACATGGTCCGCGCCGACCATCTCGCCAACAACCGTCCCAAGGCGGACACCACCTCTGAAACCGCTTTGCCCTATGAGAGCCACGCATGAGCAAGCCCACCGTCCTGGTTGCGGAAGACGAAAGCGCCCTGGTCACGCTGCTCCGCTACAATCTGGAGCGCGAGGGATACCGGGTTCTGGAAGCCCGCGACGGCGAGGAAGCTTTGCTGATCGCCGCCGAGGAACAGCCCGATCTTGTGATCCTTGACTGGATGATGCCGCAGCTTTCGGGCATCGAAGTGTGCCGCCGCCTGCGCAGCCGTCAGGAAACCCGCAACGTGCCGATCCTGATGCTGACCGCGCGGGGCGAGGAAACCGACCGCATCCGCGGCCTGGATACCGGCGCCGATGATTACCTGACCAAGCCCTTTTCGATGACCGAGCTTCTGGCGCGCCTGCGCGCCGTGATGCGCCGCATTCGTCCTTCGCTGGCCGAGGATGTGGTGCAGGTCGGCGATATTGAAATGGACCGCGCCGCCCACCGCGTGCGCCGCGGCGGCGTGGAAGTGCATCTGGGCCCAACCGAATACCGCCTGCTGGATCACCTGATCCAGCATCCGGGCCGCGTTTTCAGCCGCGAACAGTTGCTGGATGCGGTGTGGGGCAGCGACGTCTATGTCGAAGCCCGCACCGTGGACGTGCATGTCGGCCGCCTGCGCAAGGCGCTGAATGTGGAAGGCGCGGGCGATCCGATCCGCACGGTGCGGTCGGCTGGCTACTCGCTCGACCAGAGCGCCGCCGCCTGACCGCGGTCCTTTTGCGTCGTGAGTTCGTCGCGCGTGCTCACGGGCTTTAAGCCCGCTCCGCGCGACGCTCCTGCTCACGCCACAAAATTTCTCGGGGTCTAAAGTAGTTTCACAATTGGCTGCTCAAGTTCTTCGGGCTTGGTCTGGGGCGCGTAGCGCGCCACCGGCTCGCCGCTGCGGTCGATCAGGAACTTGGTGAAATTCCACTTGATCGCCTCGGTGCCCAGGATGCCGGGCTTGGCCTGTGTCAGGTATTGGAACAGTTGATGGGCGTTCGGGCCCTTCACGTCCACCTTGGCGAACATCGGGAATGTGACGCCGTAATTCTTGCTGCAGAACGCGCCGATCTGCGCCGCGTCGCCCGGTTCCTGCGCCCCGAACTGGTTGCAGGGAAAGCCCAGCACGGTCAGGCCCGCCGCTTCATGCTTGCGGTACAGTTCTTCCAGCCCCGCATATTGGGGCGTGAAGCCGCATTCGCTGGCGGTGTTGACGATCAGCAACACCCGGCCGCGCCAGGTCTCCAGCGAGACTTCCTCGCCGCTTAAAGCAGCAGCGCTGTATTTGTAGATGCTCATGCTCGTCTCCTGCGCGGACATGGCACCATAACGCAAAAAGCCGGCCTTCAGGGGCCGGCTTTTCACGAAACAGATGCGTCGCGGCGTCAGCCCGTCATGCGACCCTTGTTGTCGCTGCGGCGGGCCTGCTGCGGCTGGTAGGCCTTGCGGGCATGGGCTTCGCAGTATGGCGAACCCGATTTGGGGCTATGGCCGCAGAAATGGAATTCGGTCGCGGCGGGATCGCCGATCGGCCAGCGGCACATGCGGTCGCTGATGGTCAGCACGGTGGCGTGGCTGCCGTCTTCCAGTTGCAGCGGATCCTCCTCGATCACCGCGACGGCGGGGACATGGCTGCGGATGCTGGGGGCCTTGGGCGCCATGGGCAGGCGCGGGCGTTCGCTGCGCGACGGGCTGGCGCGGCCGGCCAGACCCAGGCGGTGAACCTTGCCGATCACGGCGTTGCGGGTCACCCCGCCCAGGGCGCGGGCGATCTGGCTGGCGGAAAGCCCTTCGGTCCAAAGTGTCTTGAGCTGCTCGACCCGGTCGTCCGACCAGTTTGCCTGCGTCATGGGAAAAGCTCCTTGCGGGTGGGCGGCCTGTGGTGGCCCCCCGGTCACAAGATACAGTACCGCCGGTATCGCGGCGCACAAGCGTTGCCGGTCTGCCGCCAGTCCTTGTCCACAACAAGCATATCGGCCATGCCGGCGGGCGGCGGGGTTGTTTGGGCCCTGCGGAAATCGGATAAACCGGTCTTCCTGCCGCACCATTGTAATATTATTTCACTAATCCAGCCCCAAAGGAGACCGACCGTGTTCCCGGCTTTGCTTCCCACCTATAACCGGACGGATGTCGCATTCGTTCGTGGCGAGGGTTCTTACCTCTTCGCCGAGGATGGCAAGCGATACCTGGACTTCGGGGCGGGCATCGCCGTCAACGCCTTCGGTTATGCCAATCCGGCGCTGATCAAGGCGCTGACCGAGCAGGCTCAGCTGCTGTGGCACACCTCCAACCTTTACCGGGTGCCGGGCCAGGAAAGCCTGTCGCAAAAGCTGGTCGCCAGCACCTTTGCCGACACGGTGTTCTTCACCAATTCGGGCACCGAGGCGATCGAGCTCGCCATCAAGATGGCGCGCCGCCACCATTTCGTGAATGGCCAGCCCGACCGCTTCCACATTGTCAGCTTCGAGGGCGCCTTTCACGGCCGCACCATGGCCGCGATCAATGCCGGCGGGAACGAGAAGTATCTGGAAGGCTTCGGCCCGCGCATGGCGGGCTTCGACCAGGTGCCGCTCGGTGATCTGGACGCGCTGAAGAAAATCGTCGGCCCGCACACCGCGGCGCTGATCATCGAACCGTTGCAGGGTGAGGGCGGCGTGCGCCCGGTTGCGCCCGAATTCCTGCGCGCGCTTCGCAAGCTGTGCGACGACACCGGCATGCTGCTGATCTTCGATGAGATCCAGACCGGCGTCGGCCGTACCGGCAAGCTGTTCGCCTATGAATGGCTGGGCCTGGAGCCCGACATCATGACGGTGGCCAAGGGCATTGGCGGCGGTTTCCCGCTGGGCGCTGTGCTGGCGACGGCGGAGGCCGCCGACGGCATGACGGTCGGCACCCACGGCACCACCTATGGCGGCAATCCGCTGGCCATGGCGGTGGGCAATGCCGCCATCGACCTGGCGCTGGCGCCGGGCTTCCTGGATCACGTCAATAAGGTCGCCAACTACTTGCACCAGCAGCTTGGCGCGCTGGTCGCCGGTCACCCGGACCTGTTCGAGGGCGTGCGCGGGCAGGGGCTGATGATCGGCCTGAAGATGAAGACGCCGTCGGCGGAATTTTTGGCCGCGGCGCGCGCCAATGGCCTGATCGTGCTGCCGGCGGGCGACAATGTCGTGCGCCTGTTGCCGCCGCTGACCTTAAGCGAAGATGAAGCCCGCGAGGGCATGGAATTGCTGAGCAAAACCGCGTCGCAGCTTGACGCGCAGAAAGCCGCCGCCCAATGAACGCGCCCCTGAAGAACATGCCCCGCCATTTTCTGGACCTGTCGGACCATGACAGCGCCACCTTGAAGGCGCTGATCGCGGACGCGAGGCTGCGCAAGCAGGCGCGCAGCGGCCTGCCCAAGGGCACGGTTGATGCAGACCGCCCGCTGGACGGCAAGACGCTGGCGATGATCTTCGACAAGCAGTCCACCCGCACGCGCATTTCCTTCGACATGGCGGCGCGGCAGCTTGGCGGCAGCGCCCTGATGCTGACCGGAAACGAAATGCAGCTCGCCCGCGAGGAAACCATCGCCGACACGGCGCGGGTTCTGTCGCGCTTCGTCGATGCGGTGATGATCCGCCTGCTGGATCACGAGATGGTCGAGGAGCTGGCGGCCAACGCCACCATTCCGGTGATCAACGGCCTGACCAAATGGTCCCATCCCTGCCAGGTGATGGCGGACGTGATGACCTTTGAAGAACATAAGGGTTCGATTGCCGGCGCCACCGTGTGCTGGAGCGGCGACGGCAACAATGTGCTGACCTCATGGGTCCATGCGGCGGTGAAGTTCGGCTTCAGGCTGAACGTGGCCAGCCCCAAGGAGCTGGTGGTCGATCAGGAAACCCGCGACTGGTCGGCCAGTAGCGGCCTGGTGACCTTCACCACCGATGCCCAGGCGGCGGCCGAGAATGCCGATTGCGTGGTCACCGACACCTGGGTGTCGATGGGCGACGACAATGCCACCAAGCGCCAGAACCTGCTCAAGCCCTATCAGGTCAACCGCACGCTGATGGCCCGCGCCAAGAAGGACGCGATCTTCATGCATTGCCTGCCAGCCCATCGCGGCGACGAGGTGACCGATGAGGTGATCGACGGGCCGCAATCGGTGGTGTTCGACGAGGCGGAGAACCGCCTGCACGCGCAGAAAGCCATTCTAGCCTGGTCGCTGGCTTAGTTGAAATCCCGCCTGAGCCGCCCCATATAGCGGGTCATGCCTGACAAAGTGGAACCTGCGCCGTATGGCGACTTCGTCCTGCCGTTCGACATGGCCAAGGTTGGCGTGCGCGGACGTCTGGTCCGTCTGGATGCCGCGTCGGCACGCGCCCTGAGTGCCCATGCCCTGCCGGAGCCTGCCGCGCGTGTTGCCGGTGAAGTGGTGGCGCTGGGCGCGTTGCTGGGCACAGCACTGAAACTGGACGGGCGTCTGACCATCCAGACCAAGGGCGACGGTCCGCTGGATCTTGTGACGGCTGACTATTACGGCGCCGATGAAAACCGCGCCCGCGGCGTGCGCGGCTATGCCCGGGTGGATGCGGAGCGGTTCGAGGCGCTGATCCAGAAGGATTTCGCGCAGCTTGCGGGCACGGGCGCGCTGGCAATCACCATCGAGCCGCGTATCGGCGGCAAGACCTATCAGGGCATTGTCGAGCTTTCGCCGGATGGCATCAGTGCCTCGGCGGAAACCTATTTCGCGCAGTCCGAGCAGCTTCCTACCGTGATCAAGCTGGCGGCGGCGCCGCTGTTTGTGGCGGGCGATCCGCAGCCGCACTGGCGCGCCGGCGGTATCATGCTGCAGATGACGCCGGAATCCGCCAAGCAGGGTATCGAGACTAAGTCCGACGATTGGGACCGGCTGACATTGCTGCTCAAGACGGTGGAAGACCTGGAGCTGGTGGACACCACGCTGGCGCCCGAAACGCTGCTCTGGCGTCTGTTCAACGAAGACGAGGTTCGGGTGCAGCCGCCCGAACCGGTGATCTTTCGCTGCGACTGCAATGCTGACCGCATTGTCACGGTGCTGAGGGGCTATGCCGCGCAAGACCGCGCCGGCCTGGCCGATCCCGACGGCGTGATCCGGGCAAGATGCGAGTTCTGCGGCAAGACCCATGAAATTGGGCCGGAGTCTTTGGCCTAACTCTGACTGTCATCCCCGGCGAGCGGCGCAGCCGCGAGGGAAGGGGATCCATGTCGGAAGCATTTCACTCGCACCAGCCTGGATTCCCTTCCCTCGACTCGCGCTGACGCGCGATCCTCGCCGGGAAAGACAATCAGGTCGAAGCCTTCGCAATCACCTTGCGCAGGAACGCGGTGCAGGCGTCGATCTCGCTGACGGCGCAGAACTCATCGGGCCGGTGCGCCTGTTCGATCGAGCCGGGGCCGCAGATCACGGCCGGTATTCCGTAATTCTGGAAGTGTCCGGCTTCGGTGCCGTAAGCCACTGCTTCCACCAGATTCGCGCCGGTCAATTCGCGCGCCAGGCGGATGGCGGGAGAATCTTCATCCATCGCCAGGCCCGGATACTGGGCATGCAGCGTGGTTTCCAGCCGCGCTTCGGGCGCGCGGGCAGTGTATTTCGGCAGCACTTCAGCCGCCGCGCGTTGTTTGACGCGCTCCACGATCTTCGACGCGTCCCGGTCCGGCAGGCAGCGATATTCCCAGGTGACCTCAGCTTCCTTCGCCAGAATGTTCACCGCTGTGCCGCCCGCAATCACATTGGCCTGCACCGTGGAATGGGGTGGATCAAAACGGGGGTCGGCATCTGCGCGCAGTTCATCCCACACGCTGTCGATCAGGTGGACAAAGTCGCCCGCCATCATCACCGCATTGGCGCCGCGTTCGGGCTGGCTGGAATGATGTTCCCGGCCGCAGCAGCGGGTGGTCAGCTTGGCGCCGCCTTTGTGGGCGCCCACGATCTTCATCAGGGTCGGTTCGCCGATGATCGCCAGCGCGGGCTTGAGATTCTGTTCTTTCAGATCGTCCAGCAGGCCCTTGACGCCGACGCAGCCGACTTCTTCATCGTAGGACAGCGCGAAATGGATGGGGCGGGTCAGTTTCGCCTTTGCCACTTCTGGCGCCAGCGCCAGCGCCGCGCCGACAAAGCCCTTCATGTCGCAGGCACCGCGGCCATACAGCTTGCCGTCGCGCACTTCCGGCTTGAACGGGTCGAGCGTCCAGTCCTGGCCATCGACAGGCACCACATCGGTATGGCCCGACAGCACATACCCGCCATCGCCTTCTGGGCCGATGGTGGCGAACAGGTTGGCCTTGGTGCCGGTCGTATCCAGTGTGCGGCGGCAGCGCGCCCCGGATTTTTCCAGCAGGTCCTGCGCGTAATCGATCAGCGCCAGGTTGGAATCGCGGCTGGTGGTGTCGAAGGCGATCAGCGCCTTGACCAGGTCGAGCGCAGACGCGGTCATCGGTCTTCGCGGCTGGCCGGATTGCCGATCATGTTGAGGAATTCGCGGCGGGTGTCGGAATTGTCACGGAATGCGCCCAGCATGCTGGAAGTCACCATGGTCACGCCTGTCTTGTGCACGCCGCGCGTGGTCATGCACTGATGCCCAGCCTCGATCACCACCGCCACGCCCTTGGGCTTCAGCACTTTTTCAATCGTGTGGGCGATCTGCGAATTCATTTTCTCCTGCACCTGCAGGCGGCGGGCATAGGCTTCCACCACACGCGCCAGCTTGGAGATGCCGACCACGCGGTTGGTCGGCAGATAGCCGACATGGGCGCGTCCGATGATCGGCGCCAGGTGATGCTCGCAATGAGATTCGAAACGGATGTCCTTCAGGATCACCATGTCGTCATAGCCTTCGATCTCTTCGAAGGTGCGGGCGAGATAGGCTTCGGGATCCTGGTCATACCCGGAGAACCAGTCTTCAAACGCCTTGGCGACGCGGGCCGGGGTGTCGCGCAGGCCTTCGCGCGCGGGATCGTCACCCGCCCAGCGTAGCAGGGTATGGACAGCCTTTTCGGCTTCTTCGCGTGTTGGCTTGGTCATGGCAAAGTTTCGCCCGCAAGCGCGGACTATTCAACCTTGCCGATAACAAGGTTTAGTGAATCTGGCGGCGTTCGTAGGGGCTTTCCAGCAGGAAAGCGGGGATTTCGGCCTCGAAGCTTTCGCCCGACGCGCTCATCATCTGGTAATGGCCGTGCATGGTGCCCGAGGCGGTCTCCAGCGGGCAGCCCGACGTGTACTGAAAGCTCTCGCCCGGGGCGATCACCGGCTGGGCGCCGACCACGCCGGGGCCGCGCACTTCCTGAATGCGGCCGCTGCCGTCGACGATGTTCCAGTAGCGCGACAGAAGCTGCACCGGTTCGGCGCCGCGATTTTCGATGGTGACGGTGTAGGACCAGACGTAACGATCATCTTCCGGGTCGGACTGGTCGTCCAGATAGGCCGGCTTCACAGCCACGCGGATGCGCTTGGTTTCCAGCTCGTACTGGTGACCGCGCGGCATGCTTTGATCGAGACGGCTGTCGGTGTCGTACATGGGGCAAGTATCGGGCCGCGGGCCAAATCCCGCAAGCGGCAATTGGGCGCAGCGGTTAACGCGGTTCCACTTTGACGCTGGTTTTCACGGAATTGGCGATGAAACAGGCATCGTGCGCCAGATGGTGAATGGGTTCCAGCGCGGCCGCGTCCACGCTGGCCACGATCTTGGGGCGCAGGATCACGCGGGTCACCCACAATTTTCCGCCGTCATTTTCCAGAAAGCCTACGGCATCATCTTCGTAAGATTGCACGGTGATGCGCTTCTTGGCGCAGATCGCCAGGAAGCTGAGCATGTGGCAGGACGACAGCGCCGCCACCAGCAGGTCTTCAGGATCGCCATGCACGCCGTCGCCGCGATAGGCGGGCGAGGCGCTGGCGGTCATGCGCTGGCCATCCTTGAAAAGGATTTCGTGTTCGCGCGGATAGGCTTCGTAGGTGAAAGGCTTGCCGCCATCGCTCCAGCGCAACTGGATGCGATGCTCGGCCATCACGCCACCTTCAGGGCTTGGGCGAGGTCGTCGCAGATGTCCTGCGCGTCTTCCAGGCCCACGGAAATGCGCATCATGCCGGTGGTGACGCCGGCGGCGGCGCGCGCCTCGGGGGTCATCTTCTGGTGCGTGGTGGTTTCAGGATGGGTGATCAGCGTCTTGGCGTCGCCCAGATTGTTGGAAATGTCGATCAGGCCCAGCGCATTGGCCAGCTTGAAGCAGGACGACTTGCCGCCCTCCATTTCGAACGTCACCACGCCGCCGCCGCCATCCATCTGTGCTTTGGCCAGATTGTGCTGCGGGTGGTCGGGACGGAACGGGTAGAGCACCCGCGGCACCTTCTTCTGCTGCGCCAGGAAGTCGGCGACGATCTGCGCATTCTCGCAATGCTGCTTCATGCGCAGCTCCAGCGTTTCCAGGCTCTTCAGATGCAGCCAGGCATTGAAGGGGCTGATGGTGGGGCCGGTGTTGCGCAGATACTGGTTCAGGTTTTCGTCCAGCAGGTCCTGACGGCACAGGATCATGCCGCCCAAGGCGCGGCCCTGGCCATCGATGAACTTGGTGGAGGAGTGCACCACCACATGCGCGCCCATGTCCATCGGCCGCTGCAGCACCGGGGTGGCAAAGGCATTGTCCACGACCAGGCGCGCGCCGCCCTTTTCGGCGATCTTGGCCACGGCGGCGATGTCGACGATCGACAGCGTGGGGTTGGACGGCGTCTCGACGAACAGCAGCCTGGTCTTCGGCGTCATCGCCGCGGCCCAGGCCGACAGGTCACTGCCATCGACGAAGGTGGTGGTGATGCCAAAGCGCGGCAGCACATTTTCCATGACATAACGGCACGAGCCGAACAGGGCGGTGGCCGACACGACATGATCGCCGGTCTGCAGGCTGCCCAGGAACACGGCGCTGACGGCGGCCATGCCGGTGGCGGTGGCGCGCGCCGCGGGCGCGCCTTCGAGCTGCGCCATGCGCTCTTCGAACATCGAAACGGTGGGATTGGACAGGCGGCTGTACTGATAGCCGGGGCTTTCGCCCTTGAAGCGGGCTTCGGCCTCCTCGGCAGCCTCATAGGCATAGCCGGCGGTGAAAATCAGCGGTTCGCAGGTTTCCTGAAAACCGGTGCGTACCTGGCCGCCCCGCACTGCGATGGTGCGCTTGCGCCAATTGCCGGGCTTTTTGTTGGTCGCCATAACACCTTGTCCTTTAAGGCCGTTTTTGTGGCCCCGTTGCCCCCTTGGGGTCAAGAACATAAGCTTTATGCGGGATTCGCAGGGGTCCGCGAGGAGGCGATACCGCTTTGAAGCGCCTGTTTCTGTTGCGTCACGCCAAGGCACAGCCCGCCGACGGGAGTGTCGAGGATTTCGACCGCACCCTGATGCTGAGCGGGATGCAGGACGCTGCCGCCATGGCGCGGTACCTTCATAAGAACGATTATGCGGTCGATCAGATACTCTGCTCGTCTTCGGCCCGCACCACCCAGACAGCCGAGCTGGTGCTGCACGAACTGACCGCCGATATCGAGTATCGCGACAATCTGTATCTGGCCGATCCGTCGAAAATCCTGGCGGCGGTGCGGGCTGCTCCGGTCTCCGTCTCGTCGCTGATGGTGGTGGGACACAATCCGGGCATGGAAGACTGCGCCACGCTCCTTGCGCGCGAGCCGGTGCGGCGCAAGGAGCGCGCGAGGCACGAGGCGCTGGAAGAAAAATTCCCCACTTGCGCCTTGGCGATTCTGGATTTCGATGTCGGCCGCTGGCGCGACGTGGTGCAGGGCTGCGGCAAGCTGGTAGATTTCGTCCGGCCCAAAGATATCTAGGACAGAAGCGATCGCTTCTGCTTCTGCGTCACCAGTTGCCGCCAGCCAAAGCCGATCTCCGGCGTCAGTTCGCCCATCAGTCGCGTGGTGCGGGTGGCGACGCGCTTGCCGCCCATCGCTTCATAGAAGAAGCAGGCATTGTTCTTGGCATGGGCCCAGATAAGGCAGGACCGCAAGCCGCGTTGCTTGAAACTGTCAAAGGCGCCCGCCATCAAGGCGCGCCCGGTGCCGCGCCCCAGAAAGGCGGGGTCGACATAAAGCGTGTAGATTTCGCCTTCCAGGCCCAACGCGCCGTCACGCGCCGCGCCCAGACTGACAAGACCAATCACGCCAGACTGACCGTCTTCCGCCACCAGCACCGTGCCGGGGCCTTTGATGGCGGCCTGCCAGCGCGCGACATGCTTTTTGGGCGACATGGAAGCCAGCAGGGAATGGGAAATGACGCCGGCATAGGCGTCCTGCCAGGACTCGATATAGATGCGCGAAAGGTCTGCGGCATCTTCTGGCCGCGCTACCCGAACACTCAGCGCGAGGTCGTCCATATCCGAAGCGTGCGCCGATCCGCGCCGCCTCGCAAGAGTCATTTCGCCGCGTGGCGAAAAATTTATGACGTCTTGTTACGCTTGACAGGCGCGCGACGCAGTCGGGATGCACAAGTCATCCTCCCCTTCATGCGCGAAGCGCATAAGAAGGGGAGGTGATTTCAGCGTGCGCGGCGCAGCCGCGCGAAAGCTGAAATCGGAGGGGTTCAACCCAAAAGCGGCTTCTCTTGCACGCGCGCGAAGAACTTCACGCTCTGTTCGCCGCCCTGGCCGTAAGGCTTGGCGGTATCCCAGTCGGTGATCTGCGCGAAGTGCGCGGCGACATCGTCGGCGGTGGCGTTCTGGCCCAGATTCACGCCATCGGTCTCCACGATCCGTGCCGCGGCGAAGGCTCCCGCCGCCGCCGTCATGATGATGCCGTTGGGCGCATCTTCGCTTGCCAGATAGGCGACAGCGGGTGACACAAATTCGGGCTTGAGCATTTCCAGTACGGCGGGCGGCATCAAGGCTTCGGTCATGCGCGTGGCGGCCACCGGGCAGATGGCGTTGACGCGGATATTGTCCTTGGCACCTTCCAGCTTCAGCGAATTCATGAAGCCGACGAGGCTCAGCTTGGCGGCGCCGTAATTGGTCTGGCCGAAATTGCCGTACAGGCCGGTGGAGGAGGTGGTGACCACGATGCGGCCATAGCCTTGCGCCTTCATGATGTCCCATACCGCCTTGGCGGTCTTCACCGTGCCCAGAAGGTGCACATCCATCACGGCGGTGAAATCCTTCAGCTCCATCTTGCCGAAGCTCTTGTCGCGCAGGATGCCGGCATTGGCGATCAGCACATCGATGCGGCCCCAGGTGTCCATGGTCTGCTTGACCAGATGGGCCACGCCCGCGTCATCGCTGACCGAGGCGCCGTTGGCGATGGCTTCGCCGCCCTTGGCCTTGATCTCTTCCACCACTTTTTCCGCGGCTGCGGAGTTGCCACCTGTGCCGTCCAGCGAACCGCCCAGGTCGTTGATCACGACTTTTGCGCCCAGCGCGGCGAATTCCAGCGCATGCGCCCGGCCCAGGCCGCCGCCCGCGCCGGTGATGATGACGACCTTGTCCTTGAACGAGATGGCCATGGGGAATCCTCCTGTGTGTGCTGGTTGTTACGATGGAGTGGGGATGGATGGCGGGTCAAGGCGGCGGCCCAGCCGCTGGCGCAGCCATGCGGCGGCGGGAAATTCGACCCAGCGCGCCAGCAAAGCGCCCCAGATGGTGCAGACGATCACCAGGCCCAGCGGTTCCATCCACCACATCCAGTCGCCAAAGGGGATGCCCAGCACCATCGTGTCGGCGGGCGGCCAGACGCGCTGCTTGAGAAAGCGCAACGTCATCAGCCAGGTGGTCTGGCCCAGATAGATGGCATAGGACCATTCGCCCATCACCTGCGGCACGCGCATGTTCAGCGCCCGCGCCAAAAAGCCCTTGTCGAACGCCAGGGCGAAGATCAGCGCCAGCAGCGGCAGCACGGTATAGATGTCGTTGCCGGTATGGGCCCAGCCGGTGCGGGTCACGGCATAGACCAGCAGCAGGATCAGCAGCGCCTGGATCAGCGAATGGGTCCATTCGGGAATGCGCTGGTCTTTCACGGCGCGGAACAGCACCGCCATGCCCATGCCGATGACGAAGACCGACAGGCCGCGCAGCACACCATAGTCGAAGGTAATGTCGAGGCCGTGGGTGGAGTTCGCCAGCAGTGCCAGCAATCCGGCCACGCCCGCCGCGATCAGCGCAGCGCCGCGCCAGGGCCTCCCGTTCGACAGATAGAGCAGGGCGGGAAACAGCAGGCAGAGCGCGAATTCGACGCTGACGAACCAGGACAGGCCGTTCCAGGTGAGCCGGTCCATGGTGCCCCAGGCCTGCACCAGAAACAGGCTGAGCACGAAGCCCTTGGGGCTGACATCCTGGTGCCAGGGCAGGTCATAGATCGAGACGTAACCGCCTGCCGCCGCCAGCGCCCGGAGCGTGATCACCATGCCCAGGATGAACAGCAGCATGAACAGGTGCAGCGGGTAGAGCCGGATGAGCCGGGCGCGCAGGAAATCGCGATAGCCGCGCCACTGCAAAAGGTCTTTCAGCCGGTGGCCATAGGCGTAGGTGAGAATAAAGCCGGACAGCGCGAAGAAGAACTCGACCCACAGATAGCCGCGCGCCGCGATGCGGTCGAACCAGAGCACGCCGGTATAATGATGTCCTTCGCTGAAGTGATAGAGCACGATCATCAACGGCGGCAGGGCGCGCGCGCCCGCCAGCGCCCCGATCGTTCCTCCCTTGTCCTTGTTGCCGGTCACAGTGCCGCCTGCTTGTTCGTGGTGGCGACACTAAAGCGGGCGCGGCCATCTGTCATGGGAGGCGCGCGCGGAATCGTGTAGCTTGGCGGGGCGTTTTCGCTGGAGGCGAATGGTGCCGCATCTTCAATCCGCCTTGGGTATTGTGGTCATCATCGCCATCGCCTGGGCGCTGTCGGAAGATCGCAAGGCCTTCAACACGCGCATGGTGGCGGGCACGCTGGTGTTGCAGGCGGCCATCGCGCTGTTGCTGCTCAAGGCGCCCGTGGCCCGTGATCTGCTGCTGGCGCTCAATGGCGTGGTGACGGCGATCTCCACCGCCACCGCGGCGGGCACCGGTTTCGTGTTTGGCTACATGGGCGGGGCGCCCGCGCCGTTTGCCGTTACCAATCCCGGCAACATGATCAACCTGGCTTTCACCATCCTGCCGCTGATCATCGTGATCGGGGCGCTGTCGGCGCTGCTGTGGTACTGGCGAATCTCACCCATCATCGTGAAGACATTGGCGGCGGGGCTGAAGAAGGTGCTGGGCCTGGGCGGCGTGGTCGGCCTGTCGTCAGCCTCGATGGTGTTCCTGGGCAATATCGAAGGCCAGTTGATGATCCGCCCCTATCTGGCGCGGCTGACCCGCACCGAGCTTTTCATTTTGATGACGGTGGGTCTGTCGGTCATCGCAGGCACGGTGTTCGTGCTGTACGCCACCATCCTGGCCAATGTGCTGCCCGGCGCGCTCGGGCATTTGCTGGTGGCATCCTTCATGTCGTTGCCGGCGGGCATATTGATGGCGCGGCTGATGGTGCCGGGCCCGGCCCAGACCGATCTCAACGAAAAGGAAGCCAGCGTGCATTACCGCTCGACCATGGATGCCATGGCGAAAGGCACCGAGGATGGCTTGCGGCTGTACCTGCAGATTATCGCCATGCTGGTGGTGACGACTTCGCTGGTGGCGCTGGCCAATATCGTTCTGGCGCAGTTTCCGGGTGTGATGGGCGCGCCGCTGACGCTGGAGAGGATGCTGGGCTGGCTGTTCGCGCCGCTGGTCTGGCTTCTGGGCGTACCGTCCAGCCAGATGATGACGGCGGGGGAACTGCTGGGCGTCAAGGTGATCCTGAACGAGCTGATCGCGTATCTGCGCATGGCGGCGCTCCCCGCCGGCACGCTCGATCCGCGCTCTTCCACCATCATGGTCTATGCCCTTTGCGGTTTCGCCAATTTCGCCAGCGTCGGGTTCCTGATCGCGGGCATGAGCGCGCTGATCCCGGACCGGCGCGACGAGATTGTCGGCCTGGCGCTGAAGGCGCTGGTGGCGGGCGTCCTGGCCAGTTGCCTGTCGGGCGCCATGATCGGCCTGTTGCCGCTTTAGCCATGCCGCCCTAGTCTCGCAGGCCTCAACCGCCAGACACCATGCATGCGCTTTCTTCCCGTTTTTCTTGTCCTGGGTCTTGCGGCCTGCGCCCCAAGCTTCGACTCCGCGCCGCGCGATGCCAGCCGTTCCGCCGTGATCGGCGATGAGGTGCTGATGACCCGCGACGGCAAGGAACTGGCGCTGCGCCGCTGGGAGGCTGAAGGCGTTCCCAAAGCCGTGATCGTCGCGGTGCATGGCATGAGCGATTATTCCAACGCCTTTGACATGCCGGGGCAGGCCTGGGCCAAAGACGGCATCACCACCATTGCTTACGACCAACGCGGCTTCGGCAAGAATGCCAATCCCGGCATCTGGGCTGGGGCCGACGCGATGCGTGCCGACCTGTCGGACGCGGTGGACGCGGCGCGGCAGCGCTATCCCGGCGTTCCGGTTTTCGCGCTGGGTGAAAGCATGGGCGGGGCGGTGGTGTTGACCGCGCTGGCCTCAGCTACGCCGCCGCGCGTGGACGGCGCGATCCTGGTGGCGCCGGCGGTATGGTCGCGGGCCGGCATGCCGCTGACATACCGGGCGGCGCTGTTCCTGGCGGCGCATCTGATCCCCGGCGTGATCCTGTCCAACAGCGCCGCCAGCAAGGTGGTGACCATCGTGCCATCCGACAATATCGAGATGCTGCGGGCGCTGGGCCGCGATCCCCTGTTCCAGAAGCGCACCCGCACCGACACGCTTTATGGGTTGGTGAATCTGATGGACGAGGCGCGCACATCGCCCACGCGTCTGTCGGGTGCGCCGCCGATCCTGCTGGTCTATGGCGCCAACGATCAGGTGATCCCGGCCAAGCCCACCCAGGCGGTGATTGCGGAACTTGGGAACCGCGTCGAGGCGCGCAAGTATGAAAAGGGCTATCATATGCTGCTGCGCGACCTGCAGCGCGCTGTGGTGCACAAGGATGTCGCCGACTGGGTTCTGACGCGCAACAATTAGCGCGTCCGGTCGTTATCCCTTCGAACCCTTTCGGAGATTGGCATGACCAACACCAACAAGCCTGACCTGCGCGACGGCAAACCCCATATTGCGCCGACCACAGAGGCCCAGTTGCCGGGCCATGACGACAAGATCATGCCGGTGCCGCCCAGTGGCCAGCATGCGGTCAATCCGGGTGTCGGCAGCAAGGCTGGCGTGGCCGAAGGCCAGGTCACCAAGTCAAACTAACACGCGAACCGGCCAAGTCCGTCCTTTCAGGCGGCACGGGGATGGCGATATGCTTTCCATCACGGGAAGCATTTTGCCTCCCCGTTTTTTTGGCTGGGCATGTCATCCGCTTCTTGGCCCGCATTTGACTGGGCCGATCCGCTGCTTCTGGAAGCCTCGCTGCGCGAGGAGGAAAAACTCGCGCGGGATAGCGCGCGCGCCTTCGCGCTAAACCGCTTGATGCCACTGGTGCGCGACATGCATCGCCATGAGACGTTTGACCCAGCTCTGATGAAAGAATTCGGTGCGCTGGGTCTGCTCGGCAGCACGCTGACGGATTACGGTTGCCCGGGCGTATCGCCCGTTGCGTATGGATTGATCGCGCGTGAAATCGAAAAGGCGGATTCCGCCTTTCGCTCGTCCATTTCGGTGCAATCCAGTCTTGTGATGCATCCCATCCATGCATTTGGGAGCGAGGCACAGCGGCAAAAATATCTGCCGCTTCTGGCCAGCGGGGAATGCATCGGGGCGTTCGGCCTGACCGAGCCCAACTCCGGTTCCGACCCCGGTTCGATGCAAAGCCGCGCGGTCAAAAGCAAAGCCGGCTTTGTGTTGTCGGGCAGCAAGATATGGATCACCCATGCGCCCATCGCGAACGTGTTCGTGGTGTGGGCACGGCTGGATGACAAGGTGCGTGGCTTCATCCTGGAGCGCGGCGACAAGGGGATTTCCACGGACAGAATCGAAGGCAAGTTCTCGCTTCGCGCCGGCGTCACCGGCGAGATCGCGATGAATGATGTCGAAATCCCGCAAGATCGCATCCTCCCCGATGCGCAGGGTTTGAAAGCGGCTTTCGCCTGTCTCAACCATGCGCGGTACGGTATCGCCTGGGGCGCGATGGGCGCGGCAGAGTTCTGCTGGCATGCGGCGCGCGCTTACGGTCTGGAGCGGCAACAGTTCGGCCGTCCGCTGGCCGCCAACCAACTGTTCCAGAAAAAGCTGGCCGACATGCAGACCGAGATCACGCTGGGCCTGACGGCCTGCCTGCAGGCCGGTCGGTTGATGGAAGACGGCAAGCTGGCCGCCGAAACCATCAGCCTGCTCAAGCGCAACAATGCCGGCAAGGCGCTGGCCATCGCCCGCGAGGCCCGCGACATGCATGGCGGCAATGGTGTGGCCGACGATTACCATGTCGTGCGCCACATGCTGAATCTGGAAGCGGTGAACACCTATGAGGGCACCCACGATATCCATGCCCTGGTGCTGGGCCGCGCCCAGACAGGCATTTCTGCCTTTTAAAGCCGCCGGTTTGGGGGCATAAACGCCCCGCTTTCGCCGGATGTTTTGCATGAATCTCGCTGCCCCCAAGGTCGTCAACGTCAAGGACCTGCGCCGCCTGGCGCGCGCGCGCCTGCCCGACGCGGTGTTCGACTATCTGGACGGCGCGGCCGACGATGAAGTGACGCTGCTGGACAGCGAGCAGGCCTACAAGGAAGTGCTGTTCAAGCCGCGCTTCGCGGTGGCGACGCCGGCCTGCGATCTGTCCGTCACGGTACTGGGTCACAAGCTGGAGCTGCCGTTCCTGCTGGGCCCCATCGGTTATTCGCGCCTGATGCATCCGCGCGGTGAGCTGGCCTCGTCAAGGGCGGCGGGCCGTCACGGCACCGCCTATATCCTGTCCACCATGTCCGGCCACACGATCGAAGATGTGAAGGCCGAGTCCAGCGGGCCGACCTTTTATCAATTGTATCTCGCTGGGGGCCGCGGCGCTGCCGAAGGCGCGATCGCCCGCGCCAAGGCTGCCGGGTACAAGGCGCTGTTCGTCACCATCGACACGCCGGTGGCGGGCAACCGCGAACGCGACGTGCGCAACGGCATGCGCCAGTTGATGTCGTCCAACTGGCTGCACCGCATTCCTTATATTCCCAACATCCTGATGCATCCGCGCTGGCTGGCCGGTTACATGCTGGACGGCATGTCGCGTCCGTTTCCCAACATCGTGGTACCGGGCTCCGGTCCGCTGGCCGCCATAGATGTCGGTGCGGCGCTGCAGGCGGCGCAGGTTTCCTGGACCGACCTGAAATGGATTCGCGAATTGTGGAGCGGCCCCATTGTGATCAAGGGAGTCATGACCGCCGATGACGCGCTTCGTTCTGTGGACGAGGGCGCGCAGGGCATTGTGGTGTCGACCCATGCGGGGCGTCAGCTTGACGGCGTGGCGGGGTCGCTCCGCGTGCTGCCGGGCATTGTCGAAGCCGTCAAAGGCAAGACCGAGATTCTGTTCGACGGCGGCATCCGCCGCGGCGCCGATGTGGTGCGGGCCAAGGCGCTGGGCGCCGATGCGGTGCTGCTGGGCCGCGGCTATGCCTACGGCCTGGCCGCGGCGGGCGATGCCGGCGTCGAACGGGCCATCGAGATTTTCCGCGCCGACATCATCCGCACCCTGATGCTGCTGGGCTGTTCCAGCATCAACCAAGTGGACTCGTCCTATGTGGCGCTGCGCCCCGGTTTCCGGGTCGACTGATTATGCGGGCTCGATCTTGACCACCCAGCCGGCATGCGGGCTGTCGCCATTGGGCCAGCCCGGATGGATGCCGGCATCGCAGCTGATCAGCGTTCCGTTGTGGAATTCCAGCCCGTGCGGATCGGCGGAACCCGGCACGAAATCGTACGTGCCGATCAGCTGGCCTGTCTTGCCGTCATATTTCACCAGGCCCGGCTTGCTCTCCTTGTAGTTGCTGCTGTCGCTGCCGACCACCAGCCAGATATCGCCATTGGCGTCGAAGGTCAGGTCGTGGGTGCGTGGCTTGTCCGGCGTGGTGACGGCCGAGATCGCTACTTCCGGCGCCCAGGTCTTGGGATCGACGCGGATCAGGAGCTTGGGCCGCAGCGCCGCGATCCACAATTTTCCATCACGCCACTGCGCGCCATGGCTGCCGCCGCCATTCTGGCCCGGCATGGCCAGCGGAATCTGGCGGTGGCTGATCTGTTTGCCATTCATGTCCACTTGGAAGCAGCCGAAGGGGTCCTGATTGGCCATCATCCAGACGCAGCCATTGCCATACGCCATCCCCGAACAGTTGCGCGAGTTGGTATGGACGGTCTTGATCAGCTTGCCGTTCCAGTCCACCAGCCAGGCGGCTTCGCGCAGGTCCTTCGGTTCCGGAACGCCGTAATTCTTCGCCGTCTGGCCGGAGAGCTTCTGCTCCGCGATCCACAAACCTTCCGGCGAAACGGCCAGCCCGTTGGCGTAACCGGGCGGGGATTTGAACATCCGCGTGGTCTTCATCATGCCGCGTTCGATCTTGCGAGGCGGCGCCATGCCGTTTCGCCGGGCCGGCGTTTGCGCGTTGGCCGCGCTGGAGGCGGCGAGGGCAAGGGCGGCGGTGATGAAGTCGCGTTTGTTGAACATGGCGTGTCTCCCGTCAGCTCTGATGGCTGTGACCGGGATGCTGCGCCGATTCAGGCTTTTTGCAAGAGGCTACCAGCCATTGTCGCCGAAATGCGCCTTATAGAGCGTCCCGGCTTCGGCCACGATCTGCGCGCCCAGCTTCGCACCCAGAGCGCGGGCGGTCTCATTGGCATCGCCGCCCAGGCTGACGCTTTGTCGGCGCCGCCAGCGATGTTTGCCATCCGGGGTCAAAACTTCGCCGACAAAGTCGAGGGTGTCGTTGGAAATCCGCGCCAGCGCCGCGATGGGCGTGCGGCACGAGCCGTCCAGCGCCTGCAGGAAGGCGCGTTCGCAGGTCGTGGCGATGGCGTGCTCCGTGATGTCGAGCGGTGCAAACAAGGCCAGCGTCTTCGCATCGCCTTCGCGCACCGTGACGGCCAGCGCGCCTTGCGCGGGCGCGGGCGGCATCGCCTCGCCGTCCACGATGCTGGCCACGTGGCGTTCCAGTCCCAGGCGGCGCAAGCCCGCCAGCGCCAGATAGGTGGCGTCGAACGCACCACTTTCGATTTTCGCCAGCCGGGTTTCGACGCGGCCGCGCAGCAGTTCCACCTTCAGATCGGGCCGCAGGTGCAGCGTCTGCGCCTGGCGCCTGAGGCTGGCAGTGCCGACCGTGGCGCCCGCTGGCAGGTCCATCAGGCTTTTCGCCTTGAGGGCGATGAAGCCATCGCGCGGGTCTTCGCGCTGCGGCACGCAGGCCAGCACGATGCCGGGCGGCATGCGGGTGGGCAGGTCTTTCATCGAATGGATCGCGGCATCAATGCGTCCGTCCAGCAGCGCCTGATCCAGTTCCTTGGTGAACAGGCCCTTGCCGCCCTGGTCCTGCAAACGGCCCTGAATCTTGTCGCCGCTGGTCATGAAGCTTTGAATCGGAAACTGGTCGATGTCTGCGCCTTGGGTGCCAGCCAGCAGGCCCGCGACATGGCGGCTTTGTGTCAGCGCCAGTGGCGAGCCGCGTGATCCCAGCTTGATCATTTCCACTCCGCAATCGGCGGCATGGATGACAGGATGCTTTCGACATTACCGCCGGTCTTCAGCCCGAAGGTGGTGCCGCGGTCATACAGAAGATTGAATTCGACATAGCGACCGCGCCACTTGGCCTGTTCGTGCCGTTCGGCGTCCGTCCAGCTTTCGCCCATGCGGCGGGCGATGATGGCGGGCTGAATTTCGAGAAAGGCTTCGCCCACCGCCTTGGTGAAAGCGAAATCCTTGTCCCAGTCGCCACTGTCGTGATGGTCGTAGAAGATGCCGCCCACGCCGCGCGGTTCGCCGCGATGGGGCAGCCAGAAATATTCGTCGGCCCACTTCTTGTACTTGTCATAATAACCCGCTTCGAAGCCGTCACAGGCCTGTTTCAGCCGGGCATGGAAATCAATGGTATCGGGATGCGCGTCGCTCCGCGCGGCATCCAGCGTGGGATTCAGGTCGGCACCGCCGCCGAACCAGCCTTGCGTCGTCACGATCATGCGGGTGTTCATGTGCACGGCGGGCACGCGCGGATTCTTCATGTGCGCGATCAGGCTGATGCCGCTGGCCCAGAAGCGCGGATCCTTGTCCGCACCGCGCACCTGTTTGGCGAATTCCGGCGAAAACTCTCCAAACACGGTGGAGGTGTGCACGCCGACTTTTTCGAACAGCCGGCCGCGCATCATGCCCATGACGCCGCCGCCTTCATTATTGGCGCGGGTCCAGGGTGTTCTTTCGAAATGGCCCGCCTCACCCGGATATAATGCTGCGGGCGCGTTGCGTTCCAGTGTTTCGAACGCAACCATGATGCGGCCCTGCAGGGTTTCAAACCATGCGCGCGCCTGCTGCTTGCGAATTTCCATATCGGCCATGCGGGCTTTTACCCGGTCGCAAGGCGCCGCACCATTGTTTTTGCGCCGCAGCCCCGCCATCATCCGCGCAAACAGCAGGGGGAATAAAAATGTCGCATCCCAATCGCCGCGCCGTGATCGGCACCGCGCTCGCCTTCGCCGCCACGCCCGCGCTCGCCGCCGACAAGCGCGTCAGTTTCAAGGTGCCCGATGGCGTCTGCGACAGCCATCTGCATGTCTATGATGCGCGCTTCCCCTACATGCCAAACGCGGTGCTGAAGCCGCCGCTGGCGACCGTGGCCGATTACAAGGCGCTGCAGAAAAAGCTGGGCATCACCCGCGCGGTGGTGGTGCAGCCCTCGACCTACGGCACCGACAATAGCTGCACCCTCGATGCGATCGCGCAGTTGGGTGACGCCCGCGGCGTCTGCGTCGTCAATGCCAGCGTCAGCGATGCGGAGCTCAAGCGGCTGCATGCCGGCGGCATTCGGGGCGCGCGCATCCAGTTCGGCCTGGGCAATCCGGTCAGCGCCGAGGAAGTCCTGCCGCTGTCCAGGCGCATCGCCAAGCTGGGCTGGCATATCCAGTGCAACATACCGCCCGAGCAGCTCGTGCAGATGGAGGGGTTGCTGCTCAGCCTGCCGGTACCGGTGATCATCGATCATCTGGGCCGCGCCATCGACACGGCCTCGCCGCAGTACAAGACGGTGCGCAAGCTGCTCGACAGCGGCAAGGGCTGGGTCAAGGTGTCGGGTGCTTACCTGTACCAGGGCGGCGTGGCGCCGAATTATCCCGGTGCCAGCGCTGCGGCGCGCGGCTACATCACGGCGGCGCCGGAACGCTGCATCTGGGGCAGCGACTGGCCGCATCCCGACGCAACCAAGGCGCTCAATCCCGTGGCGATGCCCGATGACGTGGTGCTTTTGAACCTGACGACCAGGTGGGCGCCGGACGAAAAGCTGCGCCACAAGATCCTGGTCGAGAATGCGGAAGCCTTTTACGGCTTCGACCCCAAGAAGCGCCCAAAAGCCCTTTAAGCCAGCATCGCCTCGTAGGTGGCCTCTACGCCCTTCACGAACCGCGCGCTGTCATACAGCGGCGCGGATTTGACGTTGCGCGCCAGCTTTTCGCGTGTGGCTTTCAGCAGTGCGGGATTGGACGCCAGCTCCAGCGCGCGGGCTTCATAATCGCCCGCCGATGTGGTCACCAGTTCGGTCATGTCCAGCGCGTTCAGCAGGCTGGCGGCCACGCGGCTCTGAAACACCTTGCCGACCATCGTCACCAGCGGCAGGCCGGCATACAGCGCGTCGCTGGCGGTGGTGTGGGCGTTGTAGGGCAGGGTATCGAGAAACAGGTCGGCGCACTGGTGGCGTGCCAGATGGGCATCGGGCGCGGCATGGGCGGCGAAAATCAGGCGCGAGGGATCGATGCCGCGCGCGGCGGATTCCTTGCGCAAATTTTCCTTGCCGGGTCCGTCCAGCAGCCACAGCACGCTGCCCGGCACCGCCTGCAGCAGCCGCATCCAGATGTCGAAGACCGGCGCGGTGATCTTCCAGTTGTTGTTGAAGCAGCAGAAGACAAGTCCGCTTTCGGGAAGGCCGCAATCGGCGCGGCGCGGCGCGGGCGCCACGGCCCGCGATCCGTCATTGGCCTGATAGCAGCCGGGCAGGTGGATGATCTTTTCGCGGAAAAATTCCTGCTGCCCGGCGGGCGCCACGATGGCATCGGCCAGGATCACATCCATGAATGCCGCGCCGGTGGTGCCGGGATAGACCAGATAATTCACCGCCACCGGCGCAGGGCGATACGCAAAGATGCCGGGCCGGGCGCCATGGGTGTGGCCGTTCAGGTCGATGACGATGTCGGTCTCGCGCAGGCGCAGCATTTGCGCCACCTCTGCATCGCTCTTCTCCCGGACATCCTCGAAACGATCAAAGGCCTGTTTCAGCCGCGCCCGCATGGCGCTGCCGTCATCGGGACCGAACGCGATGGCGCAGACTTCGAACCGGCTGCGGTCGTGCTTTTCAAACAGTTCGATCATCAGTTGCGAGGTCGGATGCTGGTGAAAATCCGCCGACAGATAGGCGAGCCGGACCTTGTCATGGCCATAGCGCTTGCCGTCGGACAGCGGCGGCTGGCGCGGCACGGTGCGGCTGACATAATTCTCGGCACAGCGGCGCTGCAGGGCCGCGTCGTCGGTATAGCCCAGCATCACAAAGGGCTGGATCAGCGCGCGGCCGGTTTCAATGCCCTCTTTCAGGCGCGGCGCCAGCGCGGCGGTGCGCGGCCAGTCGCACAGATTTGCGGCCGCCTGCGCCATGCCATTCAGGGCATGGGGATGGGCGGGGTTGGCGCCGAGCGCCTGCTCGTGACTGTCCAGCGCCTCGGCCATGCGGCCCAGATCGCGCAGGATATTGCCGCGCACATACAAGCCTTCCGCGAATGCGGGCTGCAGGCGCAGCGCCGCATCCACCGCGGCCAGCGCGTCCTCCAGCCGGCGCATTTCCAGCAGCGTGATGGCGCGGTTGGTCAGGGCATTGACGTGGCCGGGCGCCAGCGCCAGGGCGCGGTCGTAACTGGCCAGCGCCGCATCCTGCCGCCGCATGTCACGCAGCGCAGTGCCGCGATTGTTCCACACCCCGGCCATGTCCTGGCGCACGGAAAGCGCGGCATCGAAGCTGGCCAGCGCGGCATCGGCCTGTTTCATTTCCAGCAGCAGGTTGCCGCGATTGTAGAGGCCTTCAAACAGGTTCGGCTTTGCCGCCAACGCCCGGTTGTATCCGGCCAGCGCTTCGCCCTGGCGGTTCATCATCACCAGCACATTGGCGTGATTGACCATCACTTCGGGAATGGCGGCGGCGCCCAGGATTTCGCGGTAGCGCAATTCGGCCTGCGCAAAGTCACCGCTTTTCTGCGCCGCGATCGCCTGGGCGTAAAGCTGATCCAGATCCATCATTTGCTGCCAACGCGTCCCATGTAAAAGCGCAAAAAAGTCTCATTATCCGATTTCAGGCAGACCTGCGCGTTGGGCGCGCCGTTTTCCGCCACCGTCATGCCGTCGTCCCGCACCCGCACATGCATGGGTGTCACCGGGCACAGCGTCGGGTCCGCCAGCCAGGCCAGCACCATGGGATCGAACAAGGTGGGCGTGATGTTCTTCGTGCCCATGCGCCACATGTGATAGACGGTCCCCAGCATGTCGGTCAGATGCGTGCCCTGCGCCAGAAGCTGGTTGCGCGCCACTTCATGCAGCTTCAGCCCGATGGTGGAATCCAGCGGCATCACCACCACCGGCACGCCCGACGCAAACAGCTTCTGCGCGCTCTTGATGTCGTTCTTGATGTTCCATTCCGGCATGGGCGGGGTCGGCGCTCCCAACCCATAGGGATTGGGGATGGGCTGGAACGAGCCGCCCATGATCGCCACGCGTTTCAGCTTTCGGAACGTGGCGATGTCGCGGTCGATCAGCGCGCCGACATTGGGCAGCGGCCCCACCGCCACCAGCGTGATCTCGCCGGGATGACGGCGGATCTGGTCAAGAATGAAGTCGGTCGAATCCGGGTAGCTGGCGCGATAGCGCGTGCCCCCTTCGGCATAGCGCCGCTGGTTGAAGCCCGGCAGGTTGGCGTTGCTGGACGCGCCCATCGCCACCGGAATGTCGCCGCGCCCGGCCTCGCCCAGCATGCGGTCCAGCATCTTGGCGCGTGTGCGGGTGTCGCCGAACGGCGCGGTGAAACCCAGTATCTCAAACTCCGGGCTTTTCAGCGCCAGCGCCACGGCGAAAGCATCGTCCACGTCATCGCCGATGTCGGTGTCGATGATGATTTTTTCCGGCGCGCGCGGCGTTTGCGCCTGTGTTGCGGTCTGGCCGAGAAAAACAATTGCCGTGACGACCCACAATGCGTTGCGCATGATCCACTCCCCGGTATGATCGGGCGCGACCCTACAACGCCCGGCGGCTTGCGAGATACGATGAAGTTTTGCGCGATGCTTCTGTGCCTGGTTTTAGGCGCATCGCCGGTACGGGCGGACGAAACGCTGAGCCCCGCGGCCAACGCCGCCTATCTGGCCGCCCACGCAAAAAAGCCCGGCACCATCACCCGCGCCAGCGGCTTGCAGTATCAGGTGCTGCGCAGCGGCGTGGGCCGCCGGCCCGGCCGGAGCGATGTGGTGCGCCTCCAGTATGCGATGCGACTGATCAACGGCACGGTGGTGGATGCGACTACACCCAGCCTGCCGGCGGCGGTGCTGCTGGGCGGCATCTCGCTGGCGGGGTTGGGCGAAGCTCTGTCGCTGATGCGCGAAGGCGACCGCTGGCAGGTGGTGATTCCGCCCAATCTGGGTTTTGGCGCCGCCACAGCGGTGGGCGGGGCCGTGCCGCCCGGCCAGGCCCTGGTGATGGATTTGACCCTGGTTTCGGCCGTGGCGCCCCGGGCCGGTGAAGCCCCGCCACCCAACCCTTTTTCGCTGTGGGGAAATGGCCATATGTCGGGCGCGGCTCTCACCATCCGGCCCTGAGAAATATACCAATAAAAACAGCTTCTTAAGGTCGTCTTGCGGCTGCTCAGCCGGCGCAAGCATTCCTTAGGCCTCGCTCCCTACACTGCGCCGGTCGACGGAGCGCAAACCTGAATGTCTCTTGCCGCCATCACGCGTGACAGGATCCCGCCGGGATTTTTCGGGCCAGGCCTGCGCGGAACCGTGACCAGCTACTGCCAGCTTCTGGCCGGCACCGCAGGCCGTGTCGGCCTGCAGGCGGTCTATTTCTTCGTGCTCGCCAACACACTCAGCCTGTCGGCCATGGGCATCTTTGCTTCGGTCTCGGCGGCGGGGTTGATGCTGGCCAGTTTCTCCGGGCTGGGCTTTGGCAGTCTGGCCTTCCGCGCCGCTGCCAGCCGACGGCGCCTGCTGGGCCGCTATATGGGCCTGTTTTTCGGACTGCTCTGCTTCACCGCGCCGCTGGGCGTGTTGATCGCGCTGCCATTCTACCATCCGCTGTTTGCGCATGCGATCTCGCTGCCGGCCTTCATCGATATCTTGCTGGTGGAAATGGTGGTGTGGCGCATCGTGGAATTGTTCACCACCGTCCATAACGGCATGGGCGATTTCACCGCCGGCTCCATGACCATCACGGCCGCCTCGGCGATCCGCGCCGGCGGCGCGGTGCTGTTTGCCTTCCTGGGCGATGGCGGCATCGAGCAATGGGCCATCTTCTACGCCGTCGCAAATGTGGCTGCGCTTGTGACGGTCTGGTTCTGGCTGCGCCCTGCGGTGACGCCGCGCTGGAGCACGCGCCTGTTGCGGGGCCGCCTGAAGGAAGGCCTGATGTTCGCGGTGAGCTACTTTGCGCTCAACGCCCAGGGCCAGATCGACAAGCTGATCGTGCTGTCGCTGACCAACGCAAAATTCGCGGGCGTCTATGCCATTGCGACCCGCATCATCGATTTCACTGCCGTGCCGTTCCGGTCTTTCTACACGCTCTACACCCGCAAGCTGTTTGGCGAAGGCCGGAAGACCGGCAATGCGCTTGCCCGCACGCTGACCGTCGAAGGCGCGATCCTGGGCCTGTCCACGCTCGCATTCGTGGGGCTGACGGCGACGCTGTGGCTGTGGCCGGACCTGCTGGGCCCGAATGTCGCCATCGCGGCGCAGCTTTTCGCGCCCATGCTGATCGTGCCGGCGCTGCGCAACCTGATGGAATTTCACGGCGAGCTGTTTTTCGTCCATGGCCGCATGGCGGCCCGCGCCGCCGTCGCGGTCGGCCTGGTCTGCGTCAATGGCGCCGCACTGGCGCTGCTGCTGTCGCGCACCACCGATCTGCTGCAGGTCGGCCTGGGCCTCAGCCTGATCCATCTGCTGCTGTACCTGATGTCGCCGGGCGAGGAGATCAGGATGCCGCTCTGCCATTTGGTGGCGTCGAAACCGGGCAGGCGCTGGCGCAGTTCGCTGAAGATGGTGTCCAGCAACAGGCCATGCGCCGGGTTGACGCCGGACACGTTGCGCAGGTTCAGCCACAGGCGTCCTTTTTCGATGGCGTCCAGCACGGCTTCGCCCGATGCGCCGCCCAGATCACCTTCCTGCCACAGCTTGCTGTCGCCCGTGCCGCCCATGGCGATCAGGCCGTAATGCTCGCGCGGATAGGTCTCGATCAGCCGCGCCAGGGCGGCGCGCGAAAACAGCGCCTGGTCGCCCAGGTCATGGGTGACTTTCAGGGGCTGGTGACCCCAGAGCAGCGCGTCGCGCCCGGAGAAATTAGTCAGGATGCCGGTCATCCGCCAAGGCTAGCGGGTGATCCCTTAACACCCCTTCAAGGCGCCTTGCGCCGTTTTGAGACAGTTGCCCTTGCCGTTCCGCGCCCGCCGCCGCACACTTGGCGCAAAGGGTGCGATCAACGCACATGGGGAGGATAAATCGTGAAAATTCGCAGCGCGCTTCTGGCGGCATCCTTGTCACTCGTTCCCGCCGGTGCCTGGGCCGGGCTGGCGATTTCCTCGCAGGACGGCAAGCAGCTTCAGAAGGCCGAGGCTACCGGCGTCACGCCCGACAGCGTCAGCGTGATCGATCTGGGCAAATATCCGCCCCGCGTGATCGGCAGCGTGAATGTCCCTGCCTCGATGATCGGGTCGCCCAACGCCATTGTGGTCAGCAGAAGCGAGAAGTTCGCCATCGTCACCGCCGCGCAGAAGGTCAATCCCGCCGACCCGATGAAGCCGCTGCCCGATGACCGCGTGTCGCTGATCGATCTGAGCGATCCGGCAAAGCCCAAACTGTTGCAGACGGTGCAGGCCGGACCCCAGGCCAGTGGCGTGGCAATGAACAAGGCCGAGAATCTGGTGCTGGTGGCGTCGCGCGTCGATGGCGCCGTGACGGTCTTCACCCTTGCGAACAACAGGCTGACGCGCGCCGGCCGGGTCGAACTCGGCGCCAGGTCCGAAGTCACGGATGTTGTGTTCTCGCCCGACGGGCGCCGCGCCTATGTCACGGCCTGGTCCGCGCCGGCGGTGTTCGAACTGGCGGTGGACGGCAGCAAGGTCACGCGCACCCGCCAGATCGCAACCGGCCGTTCGTCCTATGGCGCGGTGGTGACGCCGGACGGAAACTGGCTGATCAACACCAATGTCGGCGGTGCCATGACGGGCGATGACCGCACCGGCACCATCGCCATGGTCGACCTCAAGTCCTTCAAGCAGGTCCTGTCGCTGCCGGTGGGCAAGACGCCCGAACACGCCACGCTGTCGCCGGATGGCAAGCATCTGCTGGTGGTGCTGGCCAATGGCGCGGCTTACACGAAAACCGATCCAACCTATGGCAAGGTGCGCGGTATCCTGAAGATTTTCGCGGTAGGCGCCGGCACGCTGAAGGAAGTCGCCAGCACCGGCAGTTGCCACTGGAACCAAGGCGCGGCCTGGAGCGATGACGGCAAGCTGATCCTGGCGCAATGCGCCACCGAGCGCACCATCGAGGTCTATCGCTTCGACGGCAAAAGCCTGACACGCGATGACAAGGCAGCGATTGCCTTCCAGTCGCGTCCCGGCTCCATCGCCACCCGGCACAGTCGCTGATGCGCGCCGCCATCGCCGGACATCTGGAGCCCGGAACCGAAGTCTTCACCTCTGCCATCTTCATGGTGGGCGTGATGAACGGAACCGACCTGAGCCGGGTGGGCGACAAGACGTATCGATAAGCCCAGTGGCGCGATGCCCTGTTAGCCGGGCATCGCGTCTCCTCAGCGCGCTGCGCCGTTGTTGCGGCGCTCTGCGTCATCGGAATCGCGGACCAGCCGGGTGTTGGCGCGCAGAATTTCGATGGATGCCTTCTTGTTGTTGCAACCGACGCACTGCACGAAAGTGTTTTCGTGCAGCCAGCGGACGGTGTGATAAGCGGCCTTTCCGCAACGGTCGCACTCGCAGTTGAGTTCAATTTCCATGTGCGGCAGAGGTCTCTTGAAGGAGGGGTGGCCCTGGCTATTCAAGGTGTCCGCCGTCAGGGCCTCTGAGACAGAAAAGGGGTTTTAGCTAAGGGAGGAATTTGGTCTCATCGCCTTGAGAAAGGACTACCGATGAGAACGAAATCCCCAAGCCCTAAGGCGCCAGCCGAGCGGGTTTTGAAAGACATCCGCCGGGCCACCCGCAAGCATTACTCTGCCGAGGACAAGATTCGGATTGTGCTGGATGGGCTTCGCGGGGAGGACAGCATAGCCGAGCTGTGCCGGCGCGAGGGCATTGCCCAATCGATGTATTACGTTTGGTCCAAGGAGTTCCTGGAGGCTGGCAAGCGCCGGCTGGCTGGGGACACGGCACGGGCTGCGACCACGGATGAGGTAAAAGGCCTGCGCCGAGAATCCACGGCGTTGAAGGAGGTTGTCGCCGACCAGGCGCTCGAAATCCGCCTACTTAAAAAAAGCATACTTGCGGATGGGGAAGACGCCGAATGAGGTATCCCGCATTGACCGGCCCCCACTGAGTGGCCCAGTTGGTATGTTAGTTTAAGGGCATCATTTGCACCATCCCGTTGCTAGCCGGCTGATCTGGCGGCCAGACTGTGGCCTGCGGTGCCGGTGGTCGGTATCCCAACGATGAGTGCGGG
>CAILUV010000094.1 GCA_903837555.1 uncultured Alphaproteobacteria bacterium | reverse complement strand
TGCGCCAGAAAAGTCGAAAGCGGAAACTTGCCGCCATTGTAGCTGGGGATTTGTGCTTGCGGATCGTTGGTGCGGGTGACGAAGGCGCCGTTCTCGCGCAGACCTTCAAACCGCAGCACGTCGCCGGAAAACACAAAGGTATCGCCGGGCGAAAGCTGCTCGATGAAATACTCTTCCAGCTCGCCCAGCTTGCGTCCACCCGCGCCAGCCGGTTTGCCGCGCGACTGCAGCCGCACCTCCACCATCGGATCTTCCACGATCACGCCGGCATTGAGCCGATACTCCTGCGCCAGACGCGGATGGGAAAGACGCAGCTTGCCGTCCGGATTTTTGCGCAGCCGCGCATAGCGGTCATAGGCTTTGAGCGCGTAGCCACCGGTGGCGACGAATTCCACAACGGCGTCGAAATCCTTGCGCGTCAGGCCGGCATAAGGCGACGCGCCCCGCACTTCCGCGAACAGCACATCGGCGTCGAACGGCGCGGCACAGGCTGTGCCCAGGACATGCTGGGCCAGCACATCCAGGCTGCCGGTCTTCAGCCGGTCGCTGTCCAGCTCGCCCGCCAGCACCGCATCGCGCGCGGCATTGCATTCCAGAACCTCGAAACGGTTGGCCGGCACCAGCAGCGCGGCGCTGGGCTCGTCCAGCCGGTGATTGGCGCGGCCGATGCGCTGCACCAGCCTGGCCGCGCCCTTTGGCGCGCCGATGCAGATGACTTTGTCGACCGCGCCCCAGTCGATGCCCAGATCCAGCGTTGAGGTACAGACCACGGCCCGCAAGGCGCCCTTGGCCATCGCCGCTTCCACCTTGCGCCGCTGTTCGGGCGCAAGGCTGCCGTGATGCAGAGCGATGGGCAGGTTGGAGTCGTTGATCGCCCACAATTCCTGGAAGGTGCGCTCGGCCTGGCTGCGGGTATTGACGAAGATCAGCGCTGTCCTGGCGCTGTGGATCGCTCCCATCACATCCAGCATCGCGTGCCGTGCCAGATGCCCCGCCCAGGGAACATAAGAGTCCGAGGCGCTGATCTCGATATGCGGCTTCGCGCCGCCCTGCGCGATCACCAGTTCCGATAGGGCCTCGCCGCTGCCGGGCTGCGGCACCAGGAAGCGCTGCAGCGGCGCCGGGTCTTTCACGGTGGCCGACAGCCCCACACGGCGATGGACGGGCGCCAGTGTAGAAAGTCGCGCCAATGCCAGCGCCAAAAGATCGCCGCGCTTGGAATTGTACAGCGCGTGCAGTTCGTCCAGCACCACGGTCTGGAGATGTTCGAACATCTGGGCGCTGCGCGGATGCGCCAGCAGCAGGCTGAGTTGCTCGGGCGTGGTCAGCAGAATGTCGGGCGGGGCGTGCCGTTGGCGCTGGCGCCGGGCGACGGGCGTGTCACCGGTCCGGGTTTCGACCGTCACCGGCAAGTTCATCTCGGCGACCGGCGCATCCAGATTGCGCGCCACGTCCACCGCCAGCGCCTTCAGCGGTGAGATGTAGAGCGTATGCAACGCAGCCTTGCGCGCGCGCCTGGGTCTGCTCGCCATGTCTATCAGGCTGGGCAGAAAGCCGGCCAGCGTCTTGCCGCCGCCCGTGGGCGCGACCAGCAGCACGCTTTGCCCCCGTGCGGCATGGTCCACCAGCGCAAGCTGATGGGCGCGGGGCTGCCAACCGCGCGCGGCGAACCATTCTTGAAATTGGGGGGGCAGCATGACGTGAACAAATCACGTACACACGGGAAAAATCCAGCCCTAATTGCCTTCGAGAAGCCGCTTCAATTCGGCTTCCGGAGTTCCATAGAAGCTTCCTGCCACCTGCTCGATGCCGGCGCGATTGACGATGGTCAGTTGGCCGCGCCGCGTCGTCACCAACCCGCGCGCCTCAAAGCCATGGATCGCCACCGTAACGCCGGCGCGGCGCACGCCCAGCATCACCGCCAGGAATTCATGGGTCAGTGGCACCGCATCGGACGTGGTGCGGTCATGGGCCATCAGCAGCCAACGCGCCAGGCGCTGTTCCAGCTTGGCGCGGCCGTTGGCGAGCGCGGTATGGGAAATCTGGATCATGAAGCCCTGAGCCGACTTCAGGAACAAGGTGCGCAGGCTTTCGCTTTGGTCGATGGCGGCGCTGAACACCTCCTGCGAAATGCGGTAGCCGCTACCGCCGATCTGCATGTAGGTGGAATGCTGCGCCACGGGATCACCCATGATCAGCGGCACGCCGGTGACGCCCTCATAGCCGATGACGCCGACTTCGATGCGATGATCTTCGGCATCGACCGCCACGACGGATGCGACGCCGATCTCGAGGAAACAGGCATGGGTAATCGGCTTGCCCGGCACCTCGATCACCTGACGCTCCTTCAGCGTCACGGCTTCCAAGTGCGGACCGATCAGGTCCCAATCCTCAAGAGAAATCTTCTGCAGAATCCGGTTGCGAATTCCGGCGCGTGCATGCGCTTCCAGCATCAAACCAGCCCAATTATGATTTGCGTAACGCCCCCCTCAAGACGTTGCGCGTTGCCCCCTGAATCGTCCGACAGCATGGGCAAAATACCGCTATGTCGCGGAAAACATACGCTTATTTCAGTACGGAAACGTACCTGGTGGTCGCGGTTTGCAAAAATACAGAGCATGAATTGATACCCATCAAATATCTCGTCAGTACACGGACAATAAATTCACCACCGCCATGAAATGCGGCGTACGCGAGATATCCCGCAGAGTGGAAACGAATGTACGCTGGGATCGGTTGCGTCAGACTTTGAAAAAGTCGATGACGGCCTGGCGGGTATGCCGGTCGCCAACCGCTGACATGTGATCGCGGTTTGGAATGACCGCGGCGCGGCCATCGGCAAAGGTCTGCGCCAATGGCGCGGGGTGCCCGGCGGTGTCGTCCAATGCGCCGGCAACGACAAGAATCGGCCGCGCCAAGGCCGCAAGTGTGGCAGGCGCAAGGCGCGGCGACATGGCCCGCATGCAGGCCGCGAGCGCAAAGCGGTCTTTGCCCGGCTGGTCGGCGAAAGCGCGAAACATCCTGCCCCGCGCATCGGTAATGGAATCCTTGTCCTCGGTCAGCAGCGCGTCCGCCAGCGCCGCGCGGGCCTCAGGCGCGGTGATGGCGTCTTTCAGATAGTTCTCGCCGACGCCGGCAATCGCCAGCTTGATAATGCGCCCGGGATGCGCCGCCAGCAGCCGCAGGCCGATAAAGCCGCCCATCGAATAGCCGCACACCAAGGCGCTGGACAGCCCGGCGGCCTCCATCACGGACACAACGTCGTCCGCCATGCGGTCATGACCATAGGCGTCCTGATCATGCGGCTTGCCGCTGTCGCCATGGCCGCGGCAGTCCATCGCCACCAGAGAAAAGCCGGCTTCGGTCACGCCGCCATACCAGCCGGTCGATTTCCAGTTCTGCATCCGGCTGGAGCCGAAGCCGTGCACCAGCACAATGGCGGGGCCTTCACCCAGACGCTCGAAAGCCAGGGAGACGCCGTCGCTGGCGGTGACGAATTCGGGCATGGGAGTCCTTGAACAGTTGCTCTTCAAATTCGCAAACCGCATCGGGACTGTCTATAACTTGCGGCCATGCGGCGATGGCTTTTCCTGAGTGCGGCTCTGGGCTTTCTGGGCGTGCTGCTGGGCGCGTTCGCCGCCCACGGGCTGGACTCGCGCCTGAGCCCGCGGATGCTGGCGAACTTCGAAACCGGCGCGCGCTATCAGATGTATCACGCGCTGGCGATGGGCCTGGCCGCGTTCGCCGTGCGTGGCCGCGCCGCGCGACTGGCCAACGCCGCCGGCATTCTCTTCCTGATCGGCACTTTGCTGTTTTCCGGCTCGCTTTATGTGCTGGCGCTGACCGGCATCACCAGGCTGGGCATGATCACGCCGCTGGGTGGTCTGAGCCTGATGGCCGGCTGGGTGGCGCTGGCGCTGGCGGCCCTGAAGCTCGACAAAAGCTGACGGCTCACAGCGCAGTCAGATTGTCCCGCAGCGCCGCCTGCCGCGCGGCGTTGCCCTTCTCAGGCACCGCCAGGGCTTTAAGAAAGCGATCACCCCAGTCGGAAATGTCGTTGCGCAGCAAGGCGCCATAAAGCTCGGCATGACGCTGTTTTCGTTCTTCCAGCGGCATGGCCATGGCGCGGGCGATCGCCGCGCCCACCGCATCGGGATCATAGGGATTGACCAGCAAGGCGGCGCGGAATTCATCAGCCGCACCGGCAAAACGCGACAGGATCAGTACGCCCGGATCATCCGGGTTCTGCGCGGCGACATACTCCTTGGCCACCAAATTCATGCCGTCACGCACCGGCGTGACCAGCCCGACTTGCGAGGCCGCATACAGCCCCGCAAGGGCCGTCCGGCTGTAAGCGCGATTGACATAGCGCACCGGCGTCCACGCCGCTTCGCTGAACGCGCCATTAATGCGGCCCGCGGCGGAGCTGACAGCCTGCTCGATCTCGGCATATTCCTTGATCTGGCTGCGGCTTTTGGGCGTGATCTGCAGGTAAGTGACCTTGCCGGTCCACTCCGGATGTTCGCGCAGGAAGCGTTCATAGCCCTCCATGCGCTGCGCGATACCCTTGGAATAATCCAGCCGGTCAACGCCGATGATCAGCTTGCCCGGTATGGAATCGACCACCTTGCGCACGAAGTTGGTACGCACCGCGCGGCTGGCGAGGCGGTTGAATTGCCGGGTTTCGATCCCGACCGGAAAGGCGCCCAGGCGCATCGCGCGATCGCCGCTGCCAAGCGTCATCGACATGTGAGAGGGCGTGCCCAGCTCTTTGGCCAGATAGCGTGCGAAATTGGCGGCATCGCCGTCGGTCTGGAATCCCACCAGGTCATAGGCCCCCAGCGCCGGAATCAATTTCTCATGATGCGGCATGGCGGTGAGGATTTCCGGCGGCGGCAGCGGAATATGCAGGAAGAAACCGATCTGGTTGTTCAACCCGCGAGCCTGAAGCGCCTGCGCCAGGGGTATCAAATGATAGTCATGGACCCAGACGATATCGTCGGGCTCCAGCAGCTTGGCCAGTTCGTCGGCGAACTGTTCGTTGACCCGCAGATAGCCGGACAGATCGCGGCGCGAAAACTCCGCCAGATCGATGCGGTAGTGAAAGATCGGCCAAAGAACCCTGTTGGCGAAACCGTTGTAATACTCGTCGAAGTCTTCCGGTCTCAGATCAAGAATGGTGTAGCTGTTCTTGCCCTTCTTGATGGTGTGGGTACGCGGCGAATCATTGATCTTGCCGCTCCATCCCAGCCACACACAGGAATGCTTTTTCAGCGTCGATTTGAGCACCACTTCCAGACCACCGGGCTGAACCCCAGCCTTGGGAACCGCGACGCGGTTGGAAATTATGAAGATGCGCGCCAATAGCGTTCCTCCCAGCTCTGGCTCAGCCGCATCGCGCTGAGAATGACGCCCGCCATCGAATAGGTCTGGGGGAAATTGCCCCATAAGGCGCCGGTCTGCGGATGAATGTCCTCGGCCAGCAGGCCGTAACTGTTGCGCAAGGAAAGCGCGTCCTGATAGCGCTCGCGCGCTTCCTCGCGCCGTCCCAGCGCCGCCAGCGCATCAATCAGCCAGAAGCGGCAGACCAGGAATTCGGTTTCGGGCAGGCCGAAATCGTCTTCCGCCGCATAGCGCATGACATGCTGACCACGCACCAGATCTTCTTCGATGGCCGCCACCGTGGCGGCAAAGCGCGGATCCTTCGGATCGATCAGGCCCAGTTCGGGCAGCAGCAGCACGCTGGCATCCATGTCGGTGATGCCTTCAGCCGCGGTGAAGGCCTGGCGCTTCTCGTTCCACACCCGCTTGAGCAATTCCTCGCCGACGGAATCGGCCAGCCCCTGCCAGTGCTGCATGCGGTCCACCAGGCCCAGCCGCGCGGCGATGGCGGCGGTACGGCTGATGCCGGCCCAGCACATGGCGGCGCTGTGCGTATGAACCCGCTTGCGGCCGCGATATTCCCAGATGCCGGCATCGGGTTCGAGGGCCAGGTTGGCGCATTGCTGCGCCATCTTCTCCAGCAGCCGGAACAGCGGCTCATCACCGGGCACCGGCAGGCGCTTGTCGAAGAACATCGGTGTCGCCGCCAGGATCACGCTGCCATAGGCATCATGCTGCACCTGATCCACGGCGGCATTGCCGATGCGCACCGGGCCATGGCCTTCAAAACCTTTCAGGTCGGGCGCGATCCATTCCATCAGATCATCCGACGGCACGATGCCGTAACAGGGCTTGAGCGTGTCTTCATTGCCCGCAATCGACAGGATATAGGCGATATACTGTTCCATGGTCTGGGTGGCGCCGATGGCGTTCAGCGCCTTGACCACGAAATAGGCGTCGCGCAGCCAGCAATAGCGATAGTCCCAGTTGCGCCCCGAATGCGGCGCTTCGGGCAGCGAGGTAGTCAGCGCCGCGACGATGCCGCCGGTTTCCTCGAAGCTGCACAGCTTGAGCGTGATGGCGGCACGGATCGACGATTCCTGCCATTCATAGGCGATGGACAGACGCCGCACCCATTCGCGCCAGTAGTCACTGGTGCGCTGGCGGAAATCACGCACCGTGGCGGCGATGTCGCCCAGGAACGGTTCATCGGGGCCAAACACCAGATGCACCGGCTTGGTGAGCGCAAAGGGCGTTTCCTGCTGGATGTAAGACAGCGCGGCATCGGTGGTCAGACGGATCAGCGCCGGCTCGCCATAGGTGACATGGCTGGAGCCCGCCACCCGGCGTTTCATCGGATTGCCGTAGAACTGGGTCGGTCGTACCCGGATCGCGATGCGCGGTAGCCCCGCGATGGGCTCGATGATGCGCATCAATTGCGGCGGACGCAGCAGCCGCTCGAAATTGCGCAGGCGCGGCGCGAAATCGGTGATGCGCACCTGCGAACCGTCTTGGGCCGTCAGGACCGTCACCACGATGGCGGTGTTGCGGTCATAGGAGGACTGGCAATCCACCTGCCGGTCCAGCACCACGTCGGAAAAGCCTTTTTCCTCGTCACCTGCGATCAGGCGACTGAACACCGGATCGCTGTCGAAACGCGGAAAGCACTACCACACCAACTGCCCCCGGCTGTTGACCAGCGCGGCGGTGCAGCCATTGCCGATAATGGCCAGGTCGGCCGGACACTCGCTCATTTCACGCCCCGTTCCGCCACGCGCGACAGCCACTGGCGCACGGCGCGCGGCGTGTCGAAAACATGTTCAGCCCCGGCAAAACGCCTTCCCACCGAAAAGCCGCGCCCGCCCAGCTCGGGCAGGATACGGAAAACATCCATGTCGGTGGTGTCGTCACCGCCGAACAGTACGGCGCGTCCCTTGAAAGGCTTCTGCCTCGCCAGTTTGAGCACCGCGCTGCCCTTGTCGATGCCATGGGGCCGCACCTGGATCACCGCCTTGCCATGCAGGATGTTCACCTTTTCGGCGGCGAACAGCGCCGCATGCTTTTCCATGGCCGATTTCAGAACCGGCTCGGCTTCCGGCGCCAGCCGGTAATGCAATGCCAGGGCTGACTTCTTGTCTTCCAGCAGAAGGCCCGGAATATGCTCCGCCAGGCCGGCGAAGATTTCGCGGATGGAGTCGGGCAAGGGCGCGATGCGGGTCACCTCGCCATCCACGCCGCGTATTTCGCCGCCATGGGCGCCGATGGCCGCGGGCTGAAATGGCGCGAACAGCGTGTCGATGCTTTCCAGCGAACGTCCGCTGACAAAGGCCACCGCGCCGTGAAGCTGGTGCGAAAGCTTTTCCAGCGAACGCAGCAGCTCGGCCGGGACTTTGACGCGATCCGGCGTGCGCGCCAGATCCAGCAAAGTGCCGTCAATATCCAGTAACAGAGCGGTGTTTCCACTCACGGGCGGCATCATATACGCTTCCGTCGTTGTGGCCCGGCTTCAAAAACGCGTGATGAAATGGGCTTCGATCCAATAGGATCGAAACGCTCAACCCCCCTCAACGGGTTCCCTGAATAGAGACGATTATCGACGCTGGCTGTAAGGGATTCCCTTACAGGCACATTAAGTCGTGTGGCGCGTCCAGGCGAACGCGCCACCTTCCATCCCGGCGTCATTGTCGACGGTGGTTACATTATGCGGCAGCTTGAAATCGATCAGGCTGGAATTGCCGCCGCCCAGATACAGGTGATCATAATTGAAAACCGTATCAAGCACGCCGATCAGCTTTTTGATGCGCTTGTTCCAGTGGCGGTTGCCGATCTTGCGGCGGGTCTTGTCGCCCACCAGCACGTCGAAATCGTTTTTCCGGTGAAGCGTCAGATGCGCCAGATCCATGTGCGGCATCAGTGTGCCGTCGCGAAACCAGGCGGTGCCGAACCCGGTGCCCAGCGTGCAGACCAGCTCCAGCCCCTTGCCCTTGATCACCGCCAGGCCTTGCACATCGGCATCGTTCAAAAGCTTGACCGGCGCCTTGAGCTTCTTGCGCATCACCGCAGTCAGCGGAAAATTCGCCCAGTCTTCGGTGCCGAAATTCGGCGCGGTCACCACCTTGCCCGCCTTGACCATGCCGGGAAAACCGATGGTGACATGGTCGAATGCGCCCAGCGGCTTCACCAGGTCCAGCAGCACCGGCACAATATCGCGCGGCGTGCGCTGGGCGGGCGTCTTTACCCGCACGCGGTCTTTCAGGAATTTCCCGGTCGGGCCGATGATGGCCGCCTTCAGCCCGCTGGCGCCGATATCGATGCAAAGAATGCGCTTGGCCTTGATCGCCATGTTAAAAACCGTATCCCTGATCTTCTTCGCCGGCCGCTGCCGCATCCACCAGCCACAAGACTTCACCCTGGGGCTTCAGCGCGCCCGCCGGCAAGCCGCCACCGCGCGCCTGCGCTAGCGCATCGCGCTTGGCCGCGCCCGACACCAGGAAAATGATAAGCGCGCTGGATTCCAGCGCCGGATAGGTCAGCGTGATGCGCGGCTCGCCGCGGCCTTCCGGCACCGCCGCCGCCCAACGCTCGCGCTCTTTCAGCACCGGCTGCCCCGGCAGCAGCGAGGCGGTATGGCCGTCATCGCCCAACCCCAGCAGCGTCAGATGAAACAGCGGCACGCCCTCTTCCAGGATGCTGGCGCCATACTGCTGGCGCAGCATCTCGTCATAGCGGTCGGCGGCGCTTTGCGGGGTCTGGTCGGTGGGAATGGCCAGCAGCTTGCGCGGTTCGACCTTGCCGCCCGCCAGCAACGTGTCACGCACCATGCGGTAATTGGAATCCTTGTGATCGGGCAGCACGAACCGTTCATCGCTGAAAAACAGCTCGGCGCAACCCCAGTTCACATCTTGCTGCGCCAGCAACTGGTAGGCAGCGCGGGGCGTCGATCCGCCCGACAGCACCACGCGGTAGGGCGCAGTCGCCGTCGCCACGCGTCCGGCAATGATCTGCGCCGCGCGCGCGGCCAGCGCGTCGGCGTCTTTCATCACTTCAATTGTGCCAGCAATGCCGGTCATTTGCCGCCCAGGATGCGGATCGCGCGCCAGGACCGGCCATCCTTGGCGAGCAGGTCGTTCGCCGCGATCGGGCCTTCGCTGCCGGCCGCATAATTGGGGAAATGCCGCGGCGTGGTGTTGGCCCAGCCTTTCAAAACGGGTTCGACCAGCGCCCAGGCCGATTCTACCTGGTCGGCGCGCTGGAATAGCGTGGCGTCACCGATCAGGCAGTCATAGATCAGCGTCTCATAGCCGACCGCCGGCGCCTGATGGAAATAGTCCTTGTAGTTGAATTTCATCGAAACGCTTTCCAGCGTCATGGACGGCCCCGGACGCTTGGCGTTGAAGCGCAGACGGATGCCTTCATCCGGCTGAATGCGCAGGATCAGCCAGTCGGCATCCAGTTCATCCACCGGCGTGTCGCGGAACAGCGCGTAGGGCGCCTGCTTGAAACGGATCGCGATCTCACTGGAGCGGATGTTCAGCCGCTTGCCGGTGCGCAGGTAGAACGGCACCCCCGCCCAGCGCCAATTGTCGATCATCAACCGCATGGCAGTATAGGTTTCGACGGTGGAATCCCTGGCGACATTGTCTTCGGCACGATAGGCCCGCGCCGTCTCGCCGGCCACGATACCGGCATCATACTGGCCGCGCACCACATCGGTCAGGGCCAGCGGATGAATGGCCTTGAACAGCTCGGCCTTCTTGGCGCGGATATCCTCGGCATCAAAGGACACCGGCGGCTCCATCGCCGTCATGGCCACGAGCTGGAACAGGTGATTGGGCACCATGTCGCGCAGGGCGCCGGTGGCTTCATAGAACTTGCCGCGTGTCTCGATACCGATGCTTTCGGCCACGGTGATCTGAACATGGTCGATGCGGTCGCGATTCCAGATCGGCTCGAACAAGCCATTGGCGAAGCGCAGCGCCATGATGTTCTGCACCGTCTCTTTTCCGAGAAAGTGATCGATGCGGTAGATCTGTTCTTCTTTCAGATATTTCAGCAGATGCTTGTTCAGCGCGCGGGCCGAATCCAGGTCGTGCCCGAACGGCTTTTCCACGATCAGGCGGCGAAAGCCCTTGGCCTCCGATGACACCAATCCGGCCTCGCCCAGCCGGCCGGCGATGGTGGCGAAGAAGTGATCGGCGGTCGCCAGGTAGAACAGCACATTGCCGTCCAGCCCCAGTTCCTCGTCGATCTTGCTGAGCAGCCCGTCCAGAGCCGTATAGGTTTCAGGCTTCTCAAAATCGCCGGTCAGGAAGGTCATGTGCCGCGACACGGCCTTCCACAGATTTTCGTCAATGGCCTGCTCGGTCTTGGCCAGAACCTGTTCCAGAAACGCGCGCAAGTCATCGCGCCATTGCTCGCTGGTCTTTTCGCTATGGCCGATGCCCACCAGCGACAGCCGCTCCGGCAACAAGCCGGTGCGGGCCAGATTGTAAAGCGCGGGCACGATCAGCCGCTTGGTCAGATCACCGCTGGCGCCGAAAATCACGATGGCGCAGGGTGGCGGCGGGTTCTTGTGGGACAGGTTGCTCACTTGTCTTCATCCCTCGCCTTGCGTTCCGGCACCACGCTTTCGATATGGCCGCCAAATTCCTTGCGCATCGCCGACAGCAGCTTTTCGCCGAAGGTATTGTCGCTGCGCGAGCGGAAGCGCGAGAACAGCGCCGCGGTGATCACCGGCGCCGCCACGGCCTCATCCACCGCCGCCTGCACCGTCCAGCGGCCCTCGCCGCTGTCTTCCACCTTGCCTGTGAACTCGTCCAGCTTTTCAGACTTGGACAAGGCGATGGCGGTGAGGTCGAGCAGCCAGGATGCCACCACGCTGCCGCGCCGCCACACTTCGGCAACGTCGGAGACATTGATGTCGAAGCGTTCGTCTTCCGGCAGCTTTTCGCTGTTCCTGCCGCGCATGATGTCGAAGCCTTCGGCATAGGCCTGCATCAACCCATATTCGATGCCGTTATGGACCATCTTGACGAAGTGGCCCGCACCGGCGGGACCGGCATGCATATACCCTTCGGTCACGCGCGGATCGTTCTTGTCGCGGTTGGGTGTCTTGGCGATGTCGCCGGCGCCCGGCGCCAGCGTCTTGAAGATGGGATCGAGCCGCTGCACTTGCGCCGTGTCGCCGCCGATCATCATGCAATAGCCGCGGTCCAACCCCCAAACGCCGCCCGACGTCCCGACATCGATATAGTTGATGCCCTTCTTGGCAAGCTCTTTGGCGCGGCGGATATCGTCTTTGAAAAAGGTATTGCCGCCATCGATGATCGTATCGCCCTTCGCCAACAGACTGCCCAACGCGGCAATGGTTTCTTCGGTGATCTTGCCGGACGGCAGCATCACCCAGACGGTGCGGGGCGCGTCCAGCTTGGCCACCACATCTTCCAGACTGCTGGCGGCTGTCGCCCCCTCCACCGCCTTCACCATGTCGGGGCTGGCGTCATAGCCGACCACGCTATGGCCGTACTTCATCAGACGGCGGCCGATATTGGCTCCCATGCGGCCCAGTCCGACGATCCCAATCTGCATGAAAACTCCTCAATGGCGCGCGCTGTGGCGAAGTCCAGAATCGACCAAATCAATGGCCGCCAAACTAGCCTATCGGCGCTGGTCTGAAATCGGTTCTTCGCACCAGCGACGCACCCCGTCGCAAGAACGTCCGGCAAAGGGCGCAGTTCCGCCGAAAATGGCGGAAAACCGGGCAAAAACCGGGGGACAGGATTGATTTTAGCCCCCCCAGCTGCCAATTACCCCGCATCCATAAAAGGCCTTTCCATGGACGACGATTTTCGCAAGGCAGCCCTCGCCTATCACCGCCTGCCGCGCCCGGGCAAATTGTCGGTGGAAGCCACAAAGCGCATGGCGAATCAACGCGACCTGGCGCTGGCCTATTCCCCCGGCGTCGCGGCGGCCTGCGAGGCCATCGTGGAAGATCCCGCCCAGGCGCGCGAGCTGACCGCGCGCGGCAATCTGGTCGCCGTCATCACCAACGGCACCGCGGTGCTGGGCCTGGGCAATATCGGCCCGCTGGCGTCCAAGCCGGTGATGGAAGGCAAGGCCGTCCTTTTCAAGAAATTCGCCGGCATCGACGTGTTCGACCTGGAAGTGGCCGAGCTGGACATCGACCGCTTCGTCGACATCGTCGCCGCGCTGGAGCCGACCTTTGGCGGCATCAACCTGGAAGACATCAAGGCGCCCGAATGCTTCATCATCGAGAAGAAGCTGCGCGAGCGCATGAAGATTCCGGTCTTCCATGACGACCAGCATGGCACCGCCATCGTCTGCGCCGCCGCCATCCGCAACGGACTGGTGCTCCAGGGCAAGCAGCTTACCGATGTGAAGCTGGTGACCAGCGGCGCCGGCGCCGCGGCGCTGGCCTGTGTCGATCTGCTGGTGGCGATGGGCCTTCCCATCGACAATGTCACCCTGACCGACATCAAGGGCGTGGTGCACAAGGATCGCGGCGACGAGATGCCGCCCAACATGGCGCGCTTCGCCCGCAATACCGACGCCCGCACGCTGGGCGATGTGCTGGTGGGGGCAGACGTGTTCCTGGGGCTTTCCGCCCCCAATGTGCTCAAGCCCGAATGGCTGCCGCAGATGGCGGAAAAGCCCCTGATCCTGGCGCTGGCCAATCCCGATCCGGAAATCCTGCCTGAACTGGCCAAGGCCGCGCGTCCCGACGCCATTATCGCCACCGGCCGTTCGGACTATGCCAACCAGGTCAACAATGTCTTGTGCTTCCCGTTCGTGTTCCGCGGGGCGCTGGATGTCGATGCCACCACCATCAACGAGCCGATGAAGGTCGCGGCGGTGGAAGCCATCGCCGCGCTGGCCCGTGCCGAGACCAGCGATGTCGTGGCAGCTGCTTACGGCGGTCATGCGCCGGGCTTTGGCGCCGAATACATCATTCCCAAGCCGTTCGACCCGCGACTGATCCTGTCGATCGCACCCGCCGTGGCGCGCGCCGCCATGGAATCCGGCGTGGCCCGCCGCCCCATTGAAGACTTCGACGCCTACGAGAACGAGCTGGAAAAATTCGTCTACCGCTCCGGCCAATTGATGCGCCCGGTGTTCGAAGTCGCCCGCCAAAGCCCGGCCCGCGTGGTCTATGCCGAGGCCGAGGAAGAACGCGTGCTGCGCGCGGTGCAGACGGTGGTGGATGAAGGCCTGGCCCATCCCACGCTGATCGGCCGCCGCGACGTCATCATCGAAAAGACCCGGAAGCTGGGCCTGCGGCTGGACTTCAACAAGCAGGTCAAGATCGTCGATCCGCAAACCGACCAGGAGATCATCGGCCCGCTCACCGAACGCTATCAGCGGCTGGTGGAACGGCGCGGCGTGCAGCCGGAATCGGCGGCGCGCTGGATCGTCAGCCGCCACGGCATCGCCGCCGCCATGATGCTGGAAGCAGGCCTTGTCGATGCCGCGCTGTGCGGCGGCCTGGGCGACTGGACGCGCCAGCTCGCCAACATCCTGCCCATCATTCCGCGCCAGGCGACCGCCAGCCGGCTTTATTCGCTGTCGGCGCTGATCCTGCCCAACGGCGCGCTGTTCTTCTGCGACACGCACCTGAACCTGGACCCTACCGCCGAGCAGATCGCCGAAATGACGCTGCTGGCGGCCAAGAGCGTGCGCCGCTTTGGCCTCGCCCCCAAGGCGGCGCTGCTGTCGCATTCCAGCTTCGGCAGTTCGGATTCCCCAAGCGCCCGCAAGATGCGCGCCGCCATGCGCATCCTGCGCGACGCCGAGCCGGATTTTGAACTGGACGGCGAAATGCATGCCGACGCCGCGCTCAGCGATGTGCTGCGCGGACGCTATGTGTCGACCAGCCCGCTCACCGGTTCGGCCAACCTGCTTGTGATGCCATCGCTGGATGCCGCGAACATTGCGCTGACCCTGCTGTCGGCAGCGACCGAAGGCCTCCTGGTCGGCCCGCTTCTGCTGGGCGTCGACAAGCCGGTGCATGTGATGGTGCCGTCGGTGACGGCGCGCGGCATCGTCAACATGACCGCGCTGGCCGTGGCGCAGGCCGCCTCCCAGTCCTGAGACAATCCCGAGCCAATCGGCAAGAAAGACAAGAAAATGGAAGTTCTGGATCTGAAAGCCCTGGCCGAAGAGGCCGTCCGCATCCACCAGCAGGGCGACCTGGCCGGCGCCGAGAAAATCTATCTCCAGATTCTGAATGCCGATCCCGGCCTGTTCGGGCCATGCTACTATCTGGGCCTGATGCGCCTGCAACAGGGCCGCAACGCGGAAGCCGCGACCTACCTTGGCGAAGCCTTGCAGATTTCGCCCGACAATCTGGGCGCGCTGATGAATTACGGCATGGCGCTGCAGGGCGCGGGCCGCAGCCCCGAAGCGCTGGAAGCCTTTGACAAGGCGCTGACCATCGAAAGCAATCTGCCCGAAGCCCATTACAATCGCGGCGTGGCGCTGGCCAACATGCACCGCTTCGAAATGGCGGTGGAAGCCTATGACCGCGCCCTGGTGATGCGCCCGGAAATGATTTCCGCCCTGATCAACCGCGGCGTGGCGCAGTCGGCCATGGGCCAGCTCGATGACGCGCTGGCCAGCTATGACCGCGTGCTGACGATGCAGCCTGGCAATGTGATGGCACTGAACAATCGCGGCCTGGCGCTGCGCGCGATGCGCCGCCTGCCCGAATCCATCGCCGCCTACGAGCGCGCCCTTTCGCTGCAGCCGGATTATATCGATGCCCGCTACAATATGGCGGTGGCGCTGCTGGACTCGCAGCGCGCCGCCGAGGCGCTGGTCGCTTTCGAAAGCGTGATGGGCGCGCAGCCCGACAATGCCGAACTGTTCAACAATCGCGGCGTGGCGCTGTGGCTCCTCAAACGTCCGGCCGAAGCGCTGGCCAGCTTCGAGCGGACCCTGGCGATCGAGGCGCATTTCGCCGAAGCCTGGGGCAATCGCGGCCTGGCGCTGCGCGATCTGGCCCGCTACGACGAAGCGTTGGCCAGTTTCGACATGCTGCTGACCCTGACGCCGCGCGATCCGGCCGCCTGGAACAATCGCGGCAACGTGCTGCGCGACATGCGCCGCCTGGACGATGCGATTGATAGCTACGGCAAGGCGCTGGCCATCCGCCCCGATTATGTTGATGCGGTGAGCAATCGCGGCAATCTGTGGTGGACCGAAAAGCGCGAATACGAACCGGCGATCGCCGACCTCAGGCGGGTTTTGCTGCTCGACCCCGAGCATCCCTATTCCCAGGGCGAGCTGCTGCACCTGAACATGTTCGGCGCGGACTGGACCGATTTCACCGCGCAGAAATCCGCGCTGGATGACGCCATCCGCTTTGGCCAGCGCGTGGCGCGGCCGTTCATGTATCAGGCCCTGGCGGAAAGCCCGGCCGATATGCAGGCCTGCAGCCGCATCTGGGCGCGCGACATGTACCCGGAAAATCCCGGTGTGCCGCACGACCGCGCCGCGCGTAAAAACCACAAGAAAATCCGCATCGGCTATTCATCCGGCGAATTTCGCGAACAGGCGGTGCAGATCCTGATGGCCGGCCTGTACGACGCCCATGACAAGGACAAGTTCGAACTTGTCGCGCTGGACAACGGCGCCAGCGACGGCACCGCCATGCGCGAGCGGCTGGAAAAGGCCTTCGACAAGTGGATCGACATTTCCGGCCTGTCGGACGAAGATGCCGCCGCGCGCATCCGCGCCGAAGAGATCGATATTCTCGTCAATCTCAACGGCTATTTCGGCAAGACCCGCATGGGCGTGTTCGCCCGCCGGCCCGCGCCGGTGCAGGTGAACTATCTGGGCTTCCCCGCCACGCTGGGCGCGCCCTACATGGATTACATCGTCGCCGACAAGGTCGTGATCCCCGACGATGAGCAGCGCTTCTATGACGAGAAGGTCGCGATCCTGCCGGGCTGCTATCTGGCCAATGACGACAAGGGTCGCACACTGGGCAAAATCCCCAGCCGCGCCGAAGCGGGCCTGCCGGACAAGGGCTTCGTCTTCTGCAATTTCAACAATGCCTACAAGCTGACGCCCGACACTTTTGCCGGATGGATGCGTATCCTCAAACAGGTGGACGGCAGCGTGCTGTGGCTGCTGGACAGCCAGGCGCCCTTTGCCGACAACATCCGCAAGGAAGCCCAGAGCCATGGCGTTGCGGGCGAACGCATCATCTTCGCCCCCAACAAGCCACCGCAGGAACATCTGGCGCGCACCGCGCTGGCCGACCTGTCGCTCGACAGCCTTCCCTACAACGCCCACACCACCGCGGGCGATGCCCTGTGGGCGGGCGTGCCGATCCTGACCCGGCGCGGCAGCACCTTTGTGGGCCGCGTGGCGGCCAGCCTGCTGCTGAATGCGGGCCTTCCCGAGCTGGTGACCGAAAGCCAGGCGGACTATGAAGCCCGGGCCATCATGCTGGCCAGCGACGCCGAGGCGCTGAAGGCCCTGCGCGGCAAGGTCGTCGCCAAGCGCGACAAGGGCGAACTGTTCGATACCGCCCGCTTCACGCGCCACATGGAAGATGCCTATCAGCAGATGTGGCAGCGCTGGCTGGCCGGGGACGCGCCGCAGGCCTTCGCCGTAAAGGACTAGCAGCTGTGACGGACCTCAAGGCCCTTGCCGAACAGGCCGTCCGCATCCATCAGCAGGGCGATTTCGCAGGCGCCGAAGCGCTCTATCGGCAGATCCTGGATGCCGATCCGAGCCTGTTCGGCCCGCATTACTATCTGGGCCTGATGCGGATGCAGCAGGGCCGCAACGAAGATGCTGCGCGCTTTCTGCAGGACGCGCTGCGCATTTCCCCCGACAATGCCAGCGCGCGCTACAGCCTTGGCATCGCGCTGATGAACCTGAAACAGGCCGACCAGGCGCTGGCCGCCTTCGACGCCGTGATGACCACAGGCGCGCAGGACCCCAGGCTGTTCAACCATCGCGGCGTGGCGCTGTGGAACCTGAAGCGCCCCGCCGAGGCGCTGGCCAGTTTCGAACGCGCCCTGGCGCTGGAGCCGCAATCGGCGGAAAGCTGGGGCAATCGCGGCCTGGCGCTGCGCGACCTGGGGCGGCACGCAGAAGCGCTGGCCAGTTTTGACCGGGTGCTGGCAATTGCGCCGCAAAGCGCCGCCGCCTGGAACAGCCGCGGCAATGTCCTGCGCGACATGGGACGCTTTGATGAAGCGATCGAAAGCTTCGGCCAGGCCATCGCCCTGCAACCGGGCTATAGCGAGGCGCTGAACAACCGCGGCTACACCTGGTGGTCGGACAAGCAACACTATGCGCCCGCGCTGGCGGATCTGGAGCAGGCTCTGGCCCTGGACCCCGATCATCCCTATGCCGCCGGCGAGGTGCTGCACCTCAAGATGTGCGTGGCCGACTGGAGCGATTTCGACTCCCGCAAGGCGCAGCTGGACGCCGATGTGCGTGCAGGCAAACGCGCGGCGCGGCCTTTCATGTATCAGGCAGCCTCCGACGATCCGGCGGATTTGCAGAGCTGCAGCCGCATCTGGGCGCGCGACATGTATCTCGAAGTCCCCGCCGCTGCCCATGACCGCACCGCGCGCAGGAACGCCGCGAAAATCCGCATCGGCTATGTGTCGGGCGAATTTCGCCAGCAGGCGACCCAGATCCTGATGGCAGGCCTGTACGAGGCCCATGACAAAAGCCGCTTCGAGCTGATCGCCCTGGACAACGGGATCAATGACCACAGCCCCATGCGCGCCCGGCTGGAAAAAAGCTTCGACCAGTGGATCGACATTTCCGGCCTGTCGGATGAAGGCGCCGCGGCACGCATCCGCGCCGAACGGATCGACATACTGGTCAATCTCAACGGCTATTTCGGGAAGCTGCGCATGGGCGTGTTCGCGCGGCGCCCCGCGCCGGTTCAGGTCAATTATCTCGGCTTTCCCGCCACCTTGGGCGCGTCCTATATCGATTACATCATCGCCGACCGCATCGTGATCCCGCAGGATGAGCAGCGCTTTTATGACGAGAAGGTCGTCACCCTGCCCGGCAGCTACCAGGCCAACGACAACAAGGGCCGCGTTTTGGCGCCCACCCCCAGCCGCGCCGAAGCGGGACTTCCGGCAGACGGCCTTGTGTTCTGCAACTTCAACAATGCCTACAAGCTGACGCCGGGTACCTTTGCCGGCTGGATGCACATTCTGAAACAGGTGGACGGCAGCCTGTTGTGGCTGCTGCAAAGCCCCGCGCCCTTTGCCGACAATATCCGCCAGGCAGCGCAGGCCCAGGGCGTGTCGGGGACGCGCATATTTTTCGCACCCGACCGGGCGCAGGCCGACCACTTGGCGCGGCTTGGCCTGGCCGACCTTTTCCTCGACAGCCTGCCTTACAATGCCCACACCACCGCCAGCGACGCCCTCTGGGCCGGACTGCCGGTGCTGACATTGCGCGGCAAGTCGTTCGCGGGCCGGGTCGGCGCCAGCCTGCTGACGGCGGCGGGCCTGCCCGAATTGATCACCGAGACGCAGTCCGACTACGAAGCGCTGGCGCTCCGGCTGGCGACGGACGGCGCGGTGCTGAAGGGCCTGCGCGCCCGGCTGCAACAGGATCGCGGCACCTGCGAGCTCTTCGATACCGATCTGTTCCGCCGCCGCCTCGAATCCGCCTATGAACAGATGTGGCGGCAATGGCTGGCAGGCGACGCGCCCCAAGCCTTCGCCGTGAAGGACTGACGGTCATGGATCTGCACGTAATGGGCCGCCAGGCCATCGCCCTGCACCAGCAGGGCCGCCTGGCAGACGCCGAAACACTGTACCGGCAGATACTGGCGCTCGATCCCAACGTCTTTCCGGCGCTGTACCTGCTGGGGATGCTGCGGCTGCAACAGGGCGATAGCGGCGAGGCCGTGCAACTGATTGGCCGGGCACTGGCGCTGAATCCGAACGATCCCGCCGCGCTGGTGCATTATGGCCTGGCGCTGGTGGGCGAAAGCCGTTTCGCCGACGCCGTCACCAGTTTCGACCGTCTGCTGGCGTCGCATCCGGGCGAGCCGGCGGCGCTGATGGGCCGGGGCGCGGCGCTGAAGGCGCTGGGCCGCCACGCCCCCGCGCTGGCCGATTATGAATCGGTTCTGGCAGTGGATGCACGCAATGCCGATGCCTGGAACGGGCGCGGGCTGTTGCTGCGCAGCCTGGGCCGGATCGACGAGGCGCTGGACAGTTTCAACCAGGCCATCGCCCTGATGCCCGATTTCGCCGAAGGCCTGCAGAATCGCGGCGACCTGCTATGGAGCGACAAGCTTGATAACGCAGGCGCCACCGCCGACCTGCAAAAGGCATTGGCGCTGGAACCAAGCCGCGCTTTGCTGCGTGGCAGCCTGCTGCATCTGAAGATGTTCGCCGGAGACTGGTCGGATTATGCGCAGCAGGTCGCGGCGATCCATCACGAGGTCCGCGTGGGAAAGCTGGTGATCCATCCCTTCGCCTATCAGGCGATCATGGAAGATCCGGCGGATTCGCAAATCTGTTCGCGCACCTATGGCCAGGGCCGCTATCCGGCGCAGCCGTTCCAGCCGCATGCGCAAGAGCCCCGCGACAAGATCCGCATCGGCTATGTCTCGGGTGATTTCCGCGAACAGGCGGTGGGCCTGCTGATGGCCGGTCTGTACGAGCAGCACGACAAAAGCCGCTTCGAGCTGTTCGCCTTCAGCACCGGCACGGCGAACGATCATATCCGCACAAGGGCGCAGGCCTCCTTCGACCGCTTCATCGATATCACGCCCTTGTCCGACGCGGCGGCCGCAGAACGCATCCGCCGCGAAGGCATCGACATTCTGGTGACGCTGAACGGCTATTTCGGCTCCGAACGGCTGGGCATCTTCGCCCACCGCCCCGCCCCGGTGCAGGTCAGCTATATGGGTTTTCCGGCCACGCTGGGCCTGCCCTATATCGACTACATCCTGGCCGACCGCATCGTGATCCCCGAAACCGAACGCGCCTTTTATGACGAACAGGTCGTGTGGCTGCCGGAAACCTATTGGGTGAATGATTCACGCCGCGACATCGCGGGCGAAACGCCTGCCCGCGCCGCCTGCGGCCTGCCCGACGACGCTTTCGTCTTCTGCAATTTCAACAGCAGCTACAAGCTGACGCCCGACACCTTTGCGGGCTGGATGCGCATCCTGGCGCAGGCGCCGGGCAGCGTGCTTTGGCTGCTGGCGGGCAACAATCCGGCTTACGAAGGCAATCTGCGACGCCAGGCGCAGGCGGCCGGCATCGATCCCCAGCGGCTGATTTTCGCGGCCCCGGTTTCTTCCGCGCAGCATCTGGCGCGGCTGAAATGTGCCGACCTGTCGCTCGACAACCTGCCCTACAATGCCCACACCACCGCCGCCGATGTGCTGTGGGCGGGCGTGCCGATCATCACCTGCACCGGCTCGACCTGGCCGGGCCGGGTCGCCGCCAGCCTGCTGACCGCCATCGGGCTGGAAGAACTGATTTGCACAATGGCCGCCGATTATGAAGCCCTGGCGGTAGCGCTCGCCCGTTCACCGGATCGCCTGAACGCCGTGACGCAAAAGCTCGCCGCCAACCGCCTGACCACGCCGTTGTTCGACACCGCCCGCTTTGCGCGTCACATGGAGGCGGCTTACGCGGAAATGATGGCGCGCTACCTAAGCGGCGAAGCGCCGGCGCATTTCGCCGTGCCGCTTAGCGAATGAACTGATCGACGTAATCGGCGCCCAGCCCGACCTTGGTGTAATGGGCGCGGCACAGGTCGATCTTGGTGAAGACGTCTTCATATCCCATCACGGCGCCATCAGGATCGACATACAGCATCACGCCATTGACCTGGAACAGCGTGATCATCTCTTCCACGCCCTCGTCGACCACCAGCGTGTGGGTCTCACCCGGCGCTTCGTAAACATAGCCACCTTCGCGCGCTTCCCAGTCATGCTCCAGATAGCGCCAGCGGCCCTTGATGACATAGCCATGCACCGGCTGGGGATGGCGATGGCGCGACAGCACGCCCGACTTGCGCACCTTGAGCAGGTTCATCCAGTAGCCGCGCGAGGCGCACAGGCACAGGGGCCTGAACCAGACATTCTCGGCCTGCGGCACCCATATGCGGTCGTCTTCCGGAATGACCGACGGGATCACCAGTTCGGGCGCGGATTCTTTGGGCTGCGGGTGGCGATAGGGAATGCGGCTCTGGTCGACCATGGTCTCTTTCCTTTGGGCGGCATCCGCCGCCGGGGTTCTCTTCTTCTTTATTTGGCTATGTAGCCGCCATCGACCGGCAGAACCGTGCCGGTGATGAAACCGGCAGCTTCGGAACACAGGAACACCACCGCGCCGCCAATGTCCTCCGGCTTGCCCCAGCGGCCAAACGGCGTGCGGGCGATGATGGCGTCGCTGCGCGCCGGATCGGCCTGCGCTGCCTTGGTTAGGTCGGTTTCCACCCAGCCCGGCGCGATGGCGTTGACGCGGATGGTGGGCGCCCAGGCCACCGCCAGCGCCTTGGTGAGCTGCGCCACGCCGCCCTTGGAGGCGGTGTAGGCAGGCGTCAGCGGTCCGCCGAAGAACGACCAGAGCGATGCGGTGTTGACGATGGCGCCGCCCTGCTTTTCCAGCAGCGGCTTGGCGCCCACACACATGCGCATGGTGCCGGTGAGATTGACGTCGATGACTTTTTGAAAGCCTTCGACGGTGAACTCCTTGCCCTCGCGCAGGATGATGCCGGCGCAATTGACCAGCGCATCCAGCCGGATGAACGACCCCAGGCAAGCCGCCACGTCGGCATCGCTGGTAACGTCCAGCCGCACGGCACTGAGATGGGGCCGCACGGGAACCGCGGCAACTTCATCGGGGGTTAGTCCGGTGACGGTGACGGCGTAACCGGCGTCCAGCATGGCCTGGGCGATGCCAAAGCCAATGCCACGCGCGCCGCCGGTGATCAGAGCCTGTTTCATGGCAGGCACTGTAAGACACTGATTTTAGAGAGGAAAGTGGTGGGTGATGTAGGGATCGAACCTACGACAAGCTGATTAAGAGTCATCGGGTATATATCCCCGCTACCCTCCCCTAGTCCACGATATAACACTTAACTTATTGTTTTATCTTGTTTTTTAAGAAGCCTTCGTCTCCGCGCCTTCCCGCCACTTTCCGCTTGCCCCCGCACCATTTGTCCGGTCAATGTCCGGTCGTAGTCGGTGAGTTTGTAGGTGGAATTTGACTATTCAGGTGTTGCGAGAAGGCCCCCTCAAGATCACCAAGGCATCGGTGGCCGCTGCATGGCGCAACCGTTCCCAGAATGTGCGCCTTGTGATGGCGGACGCCGAATGCCGGGGGTTAGCCTTGGTTGTGAACCCCTCCAGCATGGCGTGGCGCTATGATTACAAGCCCCGTGGCCGCGACCCTTCCAACGGGAAGCGGTTCTCGACCCACTCAATCACGATTGGAAGCCCTGAGAGTCATTCTCCAGATGAGGCCCGGGTTGAAGCCAATAGACACAAGGGGAGCGCCAAGGCGGGGAACGACCCGGCTGCCGACCGTAAAGCGCAGATCGCCGCCGGCGCCCTCCGGAGGAGCCGGACGCTGGACCGCTTGGTCGAGAAATATGAGCAATATCTGCCAAAACGGGGCAAGCTGCGCGGGCATGGCACGATCTCGCCTCGCCAAGCAGCGTACGACATTGCTTACGTCAAGGCTGCCATCGCTTCCATGAAGGCGGGAGGCAAGGTAGCCGATGATCTCGGAGCATCAGACCTGCGGACGATGTTGCTGAACTGCGGAAGTCGCGCCGCTACTGCCCGACATCGCTACGGTGCCTTGTCACGATTCTTCGATTGGGCGCAGGAAGAATCGCTGGTCAAAGCTAACCCGTGCCATCTTGTTGCCAAGGCGCGGCGGCCCCGTCCGGTCGCCGCTCGCGAAACCTTTCTGAACGTCAAACAACTGGCCAAGCTATGGAAAGCCGTAGAGAAGGCTACTGGACTGGAACCTGTTCACCGCGACTTTGTTCGATTTCTCATCGCAATTCCTTGCCGTCGCGGCGAAGCTGCCAGCTTGGGCTGGGAACATCTTGATTTGGGCGCAGGGATTTGGTCCCAGCCCGGTCGGCTCACAAAGAACCGCGATAACCATAGGCTATTCCTTCACCCGTTGGCGCTGGAGATTTTGAGGCGGCGTTACGACGCAGCAAAAAGGCCAACAAGTGGCCTCGTATTTCCATCGCCTCGCGCAAAGAAGGCATTGGCAACCTTTGGCGACATCAAGGAGGAACTTGATAAAGCTACCCCAGATTTAGTTGATTGGCGTTTCCATGATTTCCGACGGTCTTTTGCTACCGCTCTTGGGGAGGCTGGCGTTTCCGAAACTGTGGCCGACGCCATCCTGAATCACAGACAATCAGCAACACGAAGCGGCGTTTTGGGCAACTACCAGAAGGCGCAGCGGTGGCCCGAGCAGGTTCAGGCCATGACGGCATGGGGCGAATTTCTTGCCGATGCTATTTCCGGTCGGACCTCGGATCAGCAAAAAGTGGTCCGCTTGAAGCGGAAATGAATGCCACCTGCGGAGATGCTCAATGGTTAGAGTGAAGGTCGCTAAAAGCAAGACGAACTGCACCCGTACCTTGCAAAACCCCAAAACTGAAGTCGACCAAGCCTTGCGCCTTGAACGCCAAGCTATCGAAATTGAAGCCGTCAATAGTCTCCGGGATCAGCTTGTTGCCGCCGGGTCAAGGAGATTGAGCCAAACAAGCTGGTGACCGGCCCCCACTGAGTGGCCCAGTTGGTATGTTAGTTTAAGGGCATCATTTGCACCATCCCGTTGCTAGCCGGCTGATCTGGCGGCCAGACTGTGGCCTGCGGTGCCGGTGGTCGGTATCCCAACGATGAGTGCGGG
>CAILUV010000093.1 GCA_903837555.1 uncultured Alphaproteobacteria bacterium | reverse complement strand
GTCCCGCTTTGCTCGCTTATATAAAAGAAAACTTCCCGGATAATTAGTTGGGAGTTGAAACGCGCCCTCCATCACATCTCCCCAAGCCAATCCACGGTCTTAGCCTTCTTCCCACTCTTGAACGTTCCGCCCTTCGTTAGCTCTGCTGCTGAGGCGATGTTGTTAGTGTGACCGTAGTGGCGTTCCAACATCGCCGTACTGGTCTCCATATTGCGAGAAATTAATTTTTTTGATTAAGTTAGTTCCCTTATTCCATCGAGTAACACTCGCGTAGCCCTACAGTCGTCCTCGTTGTAGACCATAATTCTTTCACGGACTTTTGGATCACGGGTCTTTACCCACTGATCAAACCACTCAATTGATGCCGCTCCTGATGGGTGGGCGTCATTCCAATTGAAACCAAGATACTTCGCTAGCGTCTTGAGCGAGTAGTCACGCGTAGCCCACTCCGTCGACTTAAGAACGACATTAAAATAGAGATCTTTCGTAAGCTCAGAAGCGAAGAGGTCTTCTATGTCCTGTCCACTGCAAACGGATGGGTACTTCTGTTGAAGCTTTCTATAAATCGTTCTCTCGTACTTTGAGTAGTAATAGATAGCAGCTGGTTGACTATTTTGGATGTATTGCCAAGCGCCTCGGAAAGCCTCTTCTTCACATTCTTTGGTTTCCTCATTGGCGAAAAAGTAGACGAACTTTTCTGTATCGTTGGCGCCGTTGTTTCTCTCGACAAAGCCGTGGAGATAGCAAAGGTCTCGCATCGGATCGACTTCAATGTCGAAGAATAGTTCCTTGTCTGCTACCGGAAGCGTTATTGGCTCCCGTAGATATGGCTTACCGTCTGTAGCTATCAATCTGGCTCTATCAACGAACTTCTCAAGTGAGTCCGGACCTATGCCTTTGAAGATCGTTTTATTTCCGTTGAAGTAACCCGATGGGTTAGCCTCAGCTAGTTCTGGAATGTTTTCGAAGCTATCAACCAGTACGTCTCGCTTTGAGCGACCAAGACCAGGGATAAGTGTCAGGTCTTTGTTATCTGATAGCTGCTTAAGACAGGCGGTGTACCAGACGCACATCTTACAAACAGCGGAATAAGCTCCACGAGTTTCATCAGGGTTACTCACTATACGCCGAACTGATGTGAGTGCTTCTTGGTAGTCTTGCCACAGTGTATGTGGGCGCCTCGTTCCGTAGAGAGCCTTGAAGTCATACGGGACTTCTCGTCCGTGTATATCCCATACAAAAGCACGTGATTCATTTGAGCGTTTAAGGCGATTAAGTATATCGGTATAGATCGCTAGCTGTACGGCGTAGTGGGGCTTCGGCTTGCCGCCTTCTTCATCTTCACCACCTTCTTCACCCGCGCCAGACTTTATGTCTCCGGCTATGTAGCTACCGTTCTCTAGTCTGAGGAGATCCGGATCACCTAGAAGGTCACCTACCTTGATACGTCCGCTATAGATTAAAGGATCCTTGCGATCCATTGCTTCTGTGGTTTTCTGCTCTTTCTCATCTAGTGAGTACTGAGATAAATCTGTAAACTCTATCTTTAGCTCGTTGATGACTTCTCGTTCGTAGAGTGAGCCCTTGTCCCAAAGGAGCTGTACGAATGGGTTGACCTTATCCCTCAGAGATAAGTCTCCGAACAAGTCCATAGTCACTCGATGGGGACACTGAACAAAGTCGTACAGCATTGCTGCTGTTATTGGAGTATTTTCTGTCACTTCACATCTCCCCAAGCCGATCCACGGTCTTAGCCTTCTTCCCACTCTTGAAGGTCCCACCCTTCGTTAGCTCTGCGGCTGAGGCGACGTATCTTCACTGTTCGCTTCGCCATCATCCTTTAGCCAAGCAAAAGCCTCTTTAGGTTTCTTCTCGCCAGCTATTTTCTTCTTCTTTGGCGTGTACTTGGTGAGTTCGTCCCTATCACTTTCCAAAGCTCTGAAGGTTTCGAACCAGCTCAGCTGATAGCGGTAAGTTTCGAGCATAGAACCGCTCTATTTGATCTACTGACGTTCCAGCATTCTTAGCTAGCGAGTAGATGTTCACCTTACCTTTGCTCAAGGTAAGCCTCATACAAATAGCTGTATGGCGTAACGAATATAGCGAGTGCTTATAGCCGAACACGTTGTTCTCTTTTAAAGCACACCTCTCCAACAAAGCATTGAACTGACGCTGTGCTACGCGCTTAGCACTGGCTCGGTTCTGGTATTTCGGAAAGAACAAATAGTCTTCGGGACCTGAAAGATCAGGATAGCGTTTCTTGATCCGGTCATAAACCGTTACGGCACTAGACATCGTGTTACAGATTCTAAAGCCAGTCTTTCCGTCGGATATCGTCAAACTGAGTGATCGCGGATCACTCACTACGGCTACGTGCTTGTGCTTCAGGTTATAGAGTTCGGTTTCAATGGGTCGTAAAAACGTGTTCAGCAAAAACATAACGAGGTCGTGAAGCTCGCTGTCTATAACTGTTTCGCGTACCCGTACCTTCTCATTCGCCATCTTGTTCGAGGTCAAAATGAGCTTTTTGTACTCATCGTCTTTTCTTGAAACTAATGGGAAGAAGCGAAAGAAGGGTCGTGGATTATCCTTACGACTTGTCCGGGGTAGATCAGGAACCGTAACAATCGCGCCTTTGTTACGAGCCATCTTCAGTACTTTCGAAAAAGCACTGGTGATGTGATTCATCGTAGCTGGCTTAAGTGTGTTGTCCTTAGAGCGAACCCAGTTCAAATAAGAATTGTAATCGACGGTGGTGATGGTTCTTACGTCTACCTTGTCGAACTGCTGACAAATACCCCACCTTTTATGCTGTAGATAAAACTCGGTGTTTGCCCATAACCGCTTATGGATTTCCCCACGTAAGCCTTTTTGTTTTTCTTCTTTGACCAACTCGTCGGCGTAGTACCCAAAGGTCAGATTCTGAGGGACCTTCAGGGGAGCATTTGACCCTGCTATTTTTAGATACAGTTCCTCAGCTGCTATCCGGGCATCGATTCTTGAGGTTTCTTTGGTTGATCGAACGACGTGTCTCTTGGACCGTGGGTCCCGAATACGGGCGTACCAAAAGGGCGAGGAATTTAGCTTGTAGATCGCCAGCCCTTTATGGAGCCGAATGATGGGCTCGTTCAGGGCGTTACGAGACTTGGTAACCTGAGGGTCAACCATCCAAAAAGTATAAACTAAAGTATAAACGAAGTAAATAAGCCAATAGATACCAGGTGACCGCTGGGGCTCATAACCTGAAGGTCACAGGTTCAAATCCTGTCCCCGCAACCATCAAGAAAAGCCCGCTTTACCAAAGGCGGGCTTTTTTGATGCCCAGCCGGCCCGTGCCTGACGTACGGTTCGCCGTGTCGCAACGCATCAAAACTGTCGCAAAAACCCTCATTTTCCGGCCTATTGCACCTTTCATGTGCACCGTTAAGTGCACCCTCCAATCTCGATTGCGGGGGGGGTGGGCCGCCGCTATAACCCCGGCCGTCGGGGCGACATTTACTGAGTCTCGCCCCTGTCTAAGGGAGTGCGCATGGGTACCCAGGTTCCCGCCGACTACCGGCCATCTGACAACGAGCCCTTCATGAATGAGCGCCAGCGGGAATACTTCCGCCGCAAGCTCAACACATGGAAAGACGAGATTCTCAAGGAAAGCCGGGAAACGATTCAAAATCTCCAGGCCGAGACCGTGCCGCATGCCGATCTGGCAGACCGCGCCTCCACCGAAGCCGAACGCCAGCTCGAACTGCGCACTCGCGACCGTCAGCGCAAACTGATTTCCAAGATCGACGAAGCGCTGCGCCGGATCGAAGACGGCTCCTACGGCTTCTGCGAAGAGACCGGCGAACCCATCTCGCTCAAGCGCCTGGACGCGCGCCCGATCGCCACCTTGTCGATCGAGGCGCAGGAACGCCATGAAAGGCGCGAGAAGGTTTATCGCGACGACTAGCGCGAAAGCGGATCGAAATTGAAAAGGGCCGGATCAGACGATCCGGCCCTTTTGCTTTTTACCCTCCCATTGTCCGGTGTATTCGAGTTACCAGGGCATGATGATGTCGAGCAGTTGCGAACCGTAACGCGGCTGCTGCACATCGCTGACGAGGCCGCGGCCGCCATACGAGATGCGTGCTTCAGCGATCTGGGTCAGGTTGACGGTATTGTCCTGGGTAATGTCCTCGCGGCGCACGATGCCCGAAACGCGCATGTCGCGCAGCTCGTTGTTGACGCGCACCTGCTGGTGGCCGTCGATCACCAGGTTGCCGTTGGGCAGCACCTGGGCGACCAGCGCCGCCAGCGTCAGGTTGATGGATTCCGAACGCGACACCGCGCCGGTGCCCATGTGCGACATGTCCGAGCCCATCTTCACCAGGCTCGACGGATCGAGCTGGCTGGGGAAGGCTTTCTCCAGGCCGAACAGGTTGTTCATGCTGGCATTGTCGCTGTTGGCGCGGCTGCGCGAGGTGGTGTTCGACAGCTTGGCCGCGTCCGAGGTCGAGACATTGACCGTGATCACATCGCCGATATTGCGGGCGCGCGAAGCGTCGAAGAAGCTCTTGGCGCTGGTCTACCACAGCGAATTGTTGACATGGCGGATCGGCGCGGGGCGCGGGATCTCGGCCACGATCTGGCTGCCGGCGGGATTGCCCACCGCGGCCAGGCGCGGACCGTTACCGATTTCGGATACGCGGTCGGCAGCGTTGCACGCGGCGAGCGGCGCGATCAGGGCAAGAGCGGCGAATTTCACAAACATGGTACGCATGGCTGTTGATCCTATCGACGGGCGAGTTTGTTGGGGGCGGAGATCGGGCCGCCAGTGGCGCGCACGACACCCGGAGAAATCACGGTGGCCGAAACCATGCGGAACGAAGCGGGGATCGACACCCTCAAGTCCTTCATGCAGGACTTCGCCAAGCGCCGGGCGGACATAAAGAGCTAGAGCTCGCGCTTTTTCAGCCAGCTTAGCGCGCGTTCCGCCAACACTTCCCAGCCCGGTTCGCCGATCAGCCAGTGGCCCATGCCGGGCAAGACTTCGGCCGTTGCGCGGTCCCCGTACAGCGCGGCGATGCGCGCCACGGTGCTGGGCGGATTGATGCGGTCTTCGCTGCCGGTCAGGAACAGCAGGGGCGCGGTGACCTTTGCGCTGTCCACCGCGCTGGCATGGTTCATGTCCAGCGCCCAGTTCATCACCTCGAAGGTGGCCTGCCCCGATTCCGGCACGAAGCGGTCATAGACCGCGTCGCGCATGTCCTTGGGCAGCCTGTCGAGCGAATGGGCCAGCGCGACATCGCGTTGCGGTTCCAGCACCTGTTTCCAGTAGCCGGGCTGCAGATGCATCGACTGGGCGGCGCCGATCTCGAACAGGGTGGTCGGCGGCACACCCCAAGGCGCGGAAGGCGCCAGCAATATCAGCGCCGCCACATCAGTGCGCGCCGCCAGCATCTGGGCCAGCAATCCGCCCATCGAATGGCCCACCAGAATGGGCGGCGCCTTCAGCGCTTCGATCTCTTCTTCCAGGTCGGCGGCATAGTCGTCCAGACCGGTGGTGCCCAGCGCGGCGGGCGCGGGCTTCACATCGTGAAACCGCAGGGCCGGCGCGGTGACGCGGTAACCGGCCGCTTCGAATTTTTCCTTGAGCCCGTCCAGGGACCAGGGGCCGCAAAAGGCGCCATGGATCATCAGGACCGGAGAGCGTTTAGGAGAGCAAGAGCGAACGTCCGCAGAAGCCTTCACGCGTGCTTGCCCAGCGCCGCGATCACGCTGCGATAGGTGTCGCGCTTGAAAGGAACAATAAGCCCCGGCAGATTTTCCAGGCTGACCCACTGAAAGGCCGAGAATTCCGGTTCATGGCTGGTCAGGTTGATATCGGCATCTTCGCCGGTGAAGCGCAGGGCGAACCATTTCTGGCGCTGGCCTTTGTATTTTCCATGAAAGGCGACGCCGATCAGGTGGGCAGGCAGGTCATAGGTCACCCACGCGTCCATCTCGGCGATGATTTCCGCCTTGTCGGTGCCGACTTCTTCCTGCAGCTCGCGCAGGGCAGCCTGTTTGGGCGTCTCGCCATCGTCGATGCCGCCCTGGGGCATCTGCCAGCCTTCCACGGTCTGGTCTATGCGTTTGCCGACGAACACTTCACCGTTCTTGTTGAACAGCATGATGCCGACGCAAGGCCGGTAAGGCAGATCGTTATCGGGCATTTCCCCAGCAGTCTTCTCGAATGTGGCGCGCAGGATTTTGGTCATCCAAGCAGGAGCGCGGAGCGATGTGGGCCTTAAGGCCCATGAGCGAACGCGCGACGAAGTTGGGGGCCAAAAGCCCAGCGCCTTATTGTGCTTGCGGCGTGACTATGGCCGAAACCGGCACCAACACAAAGCCCCGCGCCTGCAATCCCTTTGCCCATGCGGAAATGCGCGCGATGGAAACCGGATAGAGGAAGGCGGAGCCCACGGCGCTGCCATTGGCGCGGGCCTGAGTCTCCAGTTCCGACAGGCGGCTGTCGATTTCCAGCGCGGTCTGGATGCCGTCAAGCGTGGCGTTGCTTTGCACCGCCGGCAGGCCGACCTGCGCGGCCACACTGGGCGCGACCGACTGGGTGGCAGCGCCATTGTCGAAGAAGTACAGGCCACGGCGGCCCAGATAGGTCAAAGCCGGGGACAGCGCCGAACTGTCGGACAGGAAGCGCTGGCCCAGCAGATTGGTCACCCCGGCATAGCCGGTGAAGCGCGACAGCGCCCAGGAAAGCTTTTGCAGGTTGGCGGCTTCATCCTGGCCGGCGCGCAAGGTGTGCGGGCCAGGATCGCTGTCGGGGAAATCGAACGGCTCCATCGGCACCTGGAGCAGAACTTCATGGCCGCGGCCACGCGCCTGCGTCACCCATTCGCCGACATCGGCCGCATAAGGCGCAAAGCCCAGCGTGACGCCCGCCGGCAGATTATCCAGCGCGGCCTTGGTGGCGGTGGCCGAAACGCCCAACCCGCTGACCACGATGGCGATCTTGAATTTTCCGGCAGCCGCGGGTGCCGCATAAGCGGTCATCGGCTTGCGCCCGTCATCGGCGATACGGGGCAGCGGACCCGAAGGCGTATTCTCGATCAGCGCCGGATCGGCCAGCAGCGCCTTGCCGGCATAGATCGGCTGGGTCACGGCGGCGGGCGCGGCAAGCGTTTGGGATGTCGCGGCGGCGGCGGGACCGGCGGCCTGGGCCGCAGCCGGGCCGTGCGCATCGGCGCTTTCACCCAGTTCCAGCGAAATGCCGGGCGCGGCGGGGCGGCCGAACAGTGTTATCGCCAGGATTCCCGCGGCGAACAGGCAGGCGGTGAAAGAGCAGGCGAACGCCAAAGCGCGCCCGGACTTGGACACGGCAAACCCTTCTGCGGAATCGACAGCAGCAGCCATGCGCCTATTTATGAACGGGCATGGTTAGGTAAGGGTTAATTCTGTTAATGACCCTCTCCGGTTTCAGCTTCCGCGAAGCTTCGCTTCGCACGCTGAAACCACCTCCCCCTCTTGTGCGCTGCGCGCACGAAGGGGAGGCGGGCCTGTGTTTTCGTTTAAAGTTTAGCGGGCCGGGGTGGCGGCGTTGGCGGTCTTGGCCGGCGGCGGCGTGGTGACCGAGGCCACCGTCATCTTGCCGCGCAGCAGGTCCAGCGCATAGGCAAGCTGGAAGTCGTCATACTTGGTGCCCGCCGCCGGCTTGATCACCGGCGCGTTGGCGCGCTTGGCCGGCACCGGTTCACCCGACAGATGGCCGCGCAGGTCGGCTTCCGATCCGCGCGCCAGCTTGGGCACATTGGCTTCGTCGCCCTGCGCCACCTGGATGTCCGGCACGATGCCTTGCGCCTGGATCGAATGACCCGACGGCGTGAAATAGCGCGCCGTGGTCAGGCGCAGCGCGCCGCGGCCTTCGCCCAGCGGGATGATGGTCTGCACCGAACCCTTGCCAAAGCTGGTCAGGCCGATGACGGTGGCGCGCTTGTGGTCCTGCAAGGCGCCCGCAACGATTTCCGACGCGCTGGCGCTGCCGGCATTGATCAGGATCACGATCGGCTTGCCCTCGGCGATGTCGCCGCCCTTGGCATCATAGCGCTGGGTATCTTCGCTGCGGCGGCCGCGCGTCGACACGATCTCGCCGGTGCCCAGGAAGTCATCCGACACTTGAATGGCTTGATCCAAGAGACCGCCCGGATTGTTGCGCAGGTCCAGCACATAACCCTTGATGCCGGGACCGATCTGCTTCTTCAGTTCGCGCACCGCGCGTTGCAGGCCATCAGCGGTCTGTTCGTTGAAACCGGGCATGCGCACATAGCCGATATCGCCTTCGCGGCGGAACGCGGCGGCATCGACGCGCACGATGGCGCGCACCAGCGTCACGTCAAACGGCTTCTTTTCGCCTTCGCGCAGGATGGTCAGCGTGATCTTGCTGCCCGCCGGGCCGCGCATCTTGTCGATCGCTTCATTCAGCGGCAGGCCCTGGATCGAACCGCCATCGATTCCGGCGATGCGGTCGCCCGACTTGATGCCCGCGCGGCTGGCGGGCGTGCCGTCGATCGGCGAGATGACCTTGATCAGCCCGTCTTCCTGCGTGACTTCGATGCCGACGCCGCCGAACTGGCCCTTGGTGGTGATCTGCATGTCGCCATACGACTTGGCGTCCATGTAGCTGGAATGGGGATCGAGATTGGACACCATGCCCTGGATCGCGGCGTCGATCAGTTCGCTGTCCTTGACCGGACGCACATAATTGGCGCGCACGCGTTCGAAGGCGTCGCTGAACAGGTCGAGCTGGCCGTATGCGCTGGCATCGTTGGCGCCCTTGGCTTCGGGCAGCGCAACCAGGGCCACGGCGAAACCGCCGACCAGACCCAGACTGACCAATGCAAACTTATTCATGTGCCGTTCGCCTTTCCAACTGCGGGGCGCAGATTCAACTTCAACCATGGCGCGGGATTCTGGCCATGACCGCCGTGACGTAACTCAAAATACAGCCGGTTGTCCGATCCTTGGGCGGGCATGGTTCCAACCGGCTCGCCTGCCAGCAATTGATCGTTCGGCTTTACCGTCACGCGTCCCAGTCCCGCCAGGACCACATCGTAGCCGGTGGTGATTTCCAGGATCAAGACTTGTCCCATCTTATGGTAAGGGCCCGCGAAAAGAACCTTGCCGTCGGACGGCGTAATCACCTGGGCGCCGGCCCGGGTTGCATAGGAAAGGCCGGGACTGGCCGTGTTCCCGCCGCTGACCACGGTTCCGACCACCGGCTCCAAAAGCGAGTTTTTGGCCAGCCCCCCGGCGGAACCGCCATTCGCCGCTGTCACAAAGACCACGCTCTGGTCGGGGGTTCCATTCTGGCGCAGGCTGCGCACCCTTGCTGCCAGCGCCTGGAAGTCGGCCGCTTCGCGGGCGATCACCGCCAACTGGGCTTTCAGGCTGCCATAGGCCTCGGCCGCGCCCGCCGCTTCCTTCTCTTTCTGGATCAAAAGCGTGTCCAGTTCGCCGCGCGCGATGGTTAAGCGCCGTCCGGTATCGGCGGCCTGGTGGCGCTGCTGTTCCAGCGCCGCGCGGCTGCGCTTCAGGCCATCGATACGGCGCGACAGGCTGGCGGCCTGGGCATAGACCGATGGCAGCGACGAGCCGATCAGCATGGCGCCCCGCGCGGCCCCCAGCGCGTCACCCGGATGCATCGCCAGCGCCGGCGGCATGTCGTGCTGCAGGCGTTGCAGCACCGCCAGCAATTTGGTCACCGCCACGCGGTCGTTTGCGAAGCCGGCGCTGAGGCGCTTGTTTTCCGCTTCCAGTTTCTCGATCTGTACATCCGCGTCGATGCGGGCGCGTTCCAGTCCCTCGATCCGCGCGGCGGTGGCGATCAGGCGGCGGCGCAGCTCCAGCGCCTCGGCCGCCAGCGCATCGCTCTTCACTTTGGCGCTGGCCAGTTGCGGCTGACCCTGCTTCAGTTCCGACGACAGGCTTTGCAGTTGCTGCGCCGTGGACGGCAGTGTCGCCAGCGTCTTGCCCGGCAGGGCGCGTGACAGGTCGAGCGGAATTTCACGCACATCACTGCGAATATCGCTGCGCAAAGCCGGACGCGGCGTGGGCCGGATGGGCGCCATCACCTTTTTGGGTTTCTGGGCCAGCGCGGCGCAAGTCGGCGTCAGCAGGACGGCGGCAAGAAAAAAGGGAAGCCCGGCCTTCACGCGCCTTTGACCAGCAAGGAATGCCCGCTCATCGCCGCGGGCTGGGAGAGGCCCATCATATCCAGCAGCGTCGGCGCGACATCGGCCAGCCGTCCGTTGGTGAGCGTGCCGTCCACGCCATACGCGATCACCGGCACGTCCAGCGTGGTGTGCGCCGTGTAAGGCTCGGCGCTGGCGGGATCGACCATCATTTCGATATTGCCGTGATCGGCGGTGAGCAGCATCACGCCGCCCGCTTTATCCAAAGCCGTGATCAACCGGCCCAGACACACATCGATCGTGTCCACCGCCTTGATGGCCGCGCTCATGATGCCGGTATGTCCGACCATGTCGGGATTGGCGTAGTTGCAGACGATCAGATCGTATTTGCCGCCGGCAATCGCCTCTTCCAGTTTTTCGGTGACTTCATAGGCGCTCATTTCCGGCTTGTGGTCGTAGGTCGCCACCTTGGGGCTGGGCACCAGGATGCGGTCCTCGCCGTCGAACACCTGCTCGCGCCCGCCATTCAGAAAGAAGGTGACATGTGCGTATTTCTCGGTCTCGGCGATGCGCAACTGCTTCAGCCCCTGCCGCGACACCACCTCGCCCAGCGTTTCGCGCACGTCTTCGGGCGGGAACACCGAAGCCATCAGCGTCTTGAGATGTTCGGAATATTCGGTCAGCCCCGCCGCCGCGCCGAACTGCGGCACTCTCGCGCGGGAAAAACCGTCAAAGCCCTTGTCCAGCAAGGCCGCGGAAATCTCGCGCGCGCGATCAGCGCGGAAATTGGCGAACAGCAACACGTCGCCATCTTCCACCCCCGCATAGTCGCCCAGCACGCAGGGAACCAGAAATTCGTCGGTAATGTCTTCGGCGTAGGACGACTCGATGGCCGCGCCCGCATCGTCAAACCGGCGCGCCGAGGCATCGATGATGGCGTTGGTACATTTTTCCACCCGGTCCCAGCGCTGGTCGCGGTCCATGGCGTAGAAGCGTCCTGACAAGGTCGCCAGACGAACGCCCGCCAGACCGGCAATGTCGGACAGGAACTTGGCAACGAAGCCGCCGGCGCTTTTGGGCGGGGTGTCGCGTCCGTCCAGAAAGGCATGCACGAACACCGGCACGCCCGCCGCGCTGGCGATCTTCACCAGCGCGGCCATGTGATCCTGATGGCAATGCACGCCGCCGGGCGACATCAGGCCCATGATGTGGACCGCGCGCTGGGCGCTTTTGGCTTTATCAATCAGCGCGAGCAGCACGGGGCGCCGCGCCAGGCTGCCATCTTCGATGGCGACGTCGATGCGCGGCAGATCCTGCGCCACGATGCGGCCGGCGCCGATATTCATGTGACCGACTTCGGAATTGCCCATCTGGCCCTTGGGCAGGCCCACGGCATTGCCGCTGGTTTCCAGCAGGGCATGCGGACAGGTGGCCAGGAGCCGGGTGTAGTTGGGTGTGGAACCCTGGGCGATGGCATTGTCCGGGGCGGGGTCGGCGCGCCAGCCCCAGCCGTCGAGAATGCAGAGCAAAGCGGGGCGTTTGCGGATCATGGCGGGAAAATAGGAAGCCCTGCCCCCCCTGTCCATGCATTTGAAGGCGTTAGCGGAAATCAGGCCCCGTGGCCCAGAGCACCAGCGACTTTCGCACCCCCCGGGTCACCGGGGTGACCCGGTGCAGGAAGAAGGACGGAAAGGCGATCACGGTGCCGCGGCTGCGCGGGGCGGTGACCGGTAGGCTGTCGATCTGGAACTGCAGCTCGCAGCCCTCGTAATCGGCCGGATCACTGAGCTGGACGCTGAGGGAAATCTTGCGCGGCTTGAAATTCTTGTGCCCGAAATCGATGTGCCAGTCGTAATGGCCGCCCTGCCGCCCGTCATAGATGGTGTATTGCAGGTTCTCCAATCCCGTCAGGTCGAAGCGGTAGAAGTCGGTATTGAGCCGCTGCACGATCTGGGCGAGCCGCTCATAGAATTTCTGTGTCTCGGGGCCGTGTTCGATCCAGGCCAGATCGGTGATCCGCACCGTCTCGATCGTATCGCTCTTGCCTTCGATCGTGCCCTTGCTGTGCAGCAGCGCATCGCCATAGGTGACAATCGCATCCACTTCAGAGGGTGAAAGCGCGCCTTCCCAGGCCACGAAAGGCCCCTGAACCAATGGTGCTGACACAGTCATCGAAACTCCGGACCTGCGGCCCAGATCACCAGCGACTTGCGGATGCCGGCCTCGATAGGGGTTACACGATGCAGCATAAATGACGGGAAAGCGATCAGTGTTCCGCGCTTGCGGGGCGCGGCCTGCCGCCAGTCGCCATGAATTTCCAGATCGCAACCGCGATAGGCATCTTCATCCGACAGTTGCAGGCTGAGCGAAATCTTGCGCGGTGCTTCCTGCGCGTTGCCGTGATCCTTGTGCCAATCGAAGTGCCCCCCTTTGGCGCCGTCATAGACGGTGTACTGAAAGCTTTCCGACAGGGCGTACAGTTCGTAGCGGAAGAACTGCTCGTTCAGCCGCAGCACGATTTCCTCCACCCGGTGATACAGCCAGGCGGTGTCGGGATTGCGCTCGATCCAGGCAACCTGGGTGACGCGGATGGAATCGTATTGCGCGCGATAACCCGACAGATCGGCCTTGCTTTTGGCCAGGCTGTCGCCATACGCCTCGATCCGGTCGAGTTCGGCATTGGTGAAAGCTCCTTCCCACACCACATGCTCACCCGCAGACGCGGGTACAGTCGCGGGACGCGATAATAACATTTGACGAGCTTCCGGCGCAGGCTTTGCAGGCCTATTTGAACTCCGGTCCCACCGCCCAGACAACGAGTGATTTGCGCACACCCGATGTTATCGGTGTCACGCGATGCAGGACGTAAGACGGGAACGCCACGACCGCGCCGCGCGAGCGTGGCGCGATGTCGGTCTCATTTCCGCCGCGAACTTCCAAATTGCAGCCCTGATAATTCGCGCCATCGCTCAACTGTACGCTTAGCGACAATTTGCGAGGTTCCTGATCGGGGGCGCCATAATCGCGGCCATAATCCTTGTGCCAATCAAAGTGGCCGCCTTCGGTGCCGTCATAGAAAGCGTACTGAAATGTCACTACGCCCGACAGGTCGTACCGAAAGAACTGCGCATTGATCCGCAGCACCACTTCTTCCATGCGGGCATAGAAACTTTCGGTCTGCGGGTTGCGCGGAAACCAGGCCACCCGCGTGATGCGAATGCTGTCGCGCCCCGAAGCCTTGGCCTGCAGCTCCGCCCGTTCCTGCGTGAGGCTGTCGCCATAGCGTTCGACCGCATCCAGCTCGGCCGCCGTAAAAAGATTTTCCCATGCCACCAGTCCGCCCGGCATGATGACCGGCGCCGATGTGGGATTGAAAAAAGACATGCATGCCCCCCAGCTGCTGTTCTTATTCTATGCAACGCCCTTCACTTGAACTTCGGCCCTGTAATCCAGATCACCACCGACTTTCGCGTGCCGCTGGTAATCGGCGTCACGCGATGCAGAACATAAGACGGAAACGCAATCACCACGCCTCGCTCCCTTGGCGCGGTTTCCACCAGTCTGCCCGCATGGAACTGCAGGTCGCAACCCTCATATTGCGAACCATGCGAAAGCTGCAGCGAAAAGGACAGTTTGCGCGGCACTTCCACAAAGCCCTGATCGACATGCCAGTCGAAATAGGCCTGCTCCTGCCCGTTATAGATTGTATACTGGAACAGTTCGGAGAAACCGCTGATCGAGAATTGCCACAACTGGTCGTTCAGGGTGCGGGCGATCCGCTCCATCCGGACATAGAACCAGTCGGTCTCGGCATTGCGCGCGATCCAGGCGGTGCGCGAGATGCGCGACGCGTCGTCTTCTTTTCCCTGGGGCGCATCGCCAGCGACCGTGGCCTTTGCCGTGGTCAGGCCATCGCCATAGGCCTCGATGCGGTCCAGCTCGGCGGGTGTGAAGGCGCCGCCCCAGGCCGCGAAGGGCAGCGTCGATCCATATTGTCCGTTCCCCTGGCTCATCAGCGAAACTTCGGCCCGGTGGTCCAGACGACCAGCGACTTTCGCACGCCAGCGGTGATCGGCGTCACCCGGTGCAGCACGTAAGACCGAAACGCCACCACCGTGCCGCGGTCACGCGGCGCGATTTCGACATTGCCGCCGGCGCAGAATTCCAGGTTACACCCCTGATACTGCGACGGATCGGTGAGCTGCACCGTCATCGACAATTTGCGCGGCGCCGGAAGCGGCCCGTGATCGACATGCCAGTCATAATGGCCGCCTTCATTGCCGTGATAGACGGTGTACTGGAAATTCTCGCTGAAGCCGCGCAGGTCATACTGATAGGTCTGGTCGTTCAGCGATTGCGCCACGGCCTGCATGCGTGCGAACAGCCAGAGCGTGTCGGGGTTGCGGTCGATCCAGGCGGTGTGGGTGATGCGAAGACGTTCCGCCGCCGCTACATGATCACCCGGCGCCGTGCCCGCAAGCTGAACCCGTTCGGGCATCAGGCTGTCGCCATCCGCCACGATGCGGTCGATTTCCGCGGGCGTGAAGGCATCCGCCCAAGCGGTGAATGTCAGCATGGCAAGGCGATTTTCTTCCGTCATTGACGTCGACGTTAGGACCTGATTCCGGCTTAGTCCATGCGACGATTCTTGCGCCGTTCTTTGCCGCATATGCGAAACGCGGGCCGCACCTGGCCGCAACTGGGGACGAACGAATATCCCTGGTACGCCAGCACCCGCGTGCTGTCACCCAGGAAATTCGGGGACTGGGAAAGCCTGATGCCGGATGTGGCGGATGAGCTGGAAGTGTTCGCTTCGGGCGCGGAACGCCGCGAACTGGTTTAGTCACACATCAGTGTGAAGGGCCGTCCGCGCGATTTGGGCTTCCAGCCTTCCGCGATAGCGGCGCGCACGTCATCGGCCAGGCGGTGGACATTGACGTCGGGCCGCGCCGTGCGGCCGCCCGGCAGCTCCTGAAACGGATATTCCAGGATCAGCTCGCGGCGTTGTTCGTCGCTGCGTTCCACCGACAGGCGCAGGCCAACATGGTCGCCATTGGCGCTCCAGATCTGTTCGCTTTTGAGCGTCCAGCGCAGCGGCCAACCATCCACTTCCAGCGTGCCGGTCAGCTCTCTTTTTCGGCGTTGAGTCATGCGCCTTCATATCACAGGCGCGCAGGCACGGCACAAGCCGCTTATTGTTGCTGCTGTTGCTGCTGGTGATACAGCCTTTCGGGCATCGAGGGCGTCGGGGTCGGCGACGTCATCGGCCGCGTAACCTTCAAGAAATCCTCGTGGCGCACCGGGGCCTGGGTCGGTTCCAGCGACACGGCGATCGACAATTCGCTGTCCGCGCCGCCCTTGTAGGTGCCGCGCGTCGGCGGCACGTCGGAATAGTCGCGGCCCACCGCGGCGCGGATATGGCGTTCACAGGCCATGATGTTGTTGGTGGGATCGAACCCGACCCAGCCCAGGCTGGGCAGATAGGCTTCGACCCAGGCATGGGTGGCGTCGGCGGTGCTGCGGTCGCGCGAACCCTTGTGATAGAGATAGCCGGAGACATAGCGGCAGGGAATGCGCCAGACCCGGCCGATGGCGGTCATGATGTGCGCGAAGTCCTGGCAGACGCCGCGGCGCTGTTCCAGCGCCACTTCGATGGGAGAATTCACTTCCGTGACGCCGCTCTGATACTCAAAGGAATCATAGATGGTGCGCTGAAGCGTCTTGAGCGCCGTCAGCGGGTCACCTTCTGGCTTGGACAGGTCGGCGATGCGCATGAAGGCTTCAAGTTCCGGCGAAGGCCGCGCGAACTTTGACGGCTCCAGCATGTCGAAATGATCATCGCTGAGATTGAAGGCGTTGTACCGGCCCCATTCCAGCGCGTCGAGATGTTCGGGCAGCGGGCGCATCTGGCCGATTTCCACCACCGCTTGCGCTTCGATGTGCAGGTCTTCATGCTCGCGCAGCATGTTGAAGTGATAGACCGCGTTGCCCAGGTGATCGGTATAGGCATAGAGCTGGGCGCGGGGATTGGTGGCGATCTGGAACGAGCGCAGCGCCTGCGGCCCTTCCGAGCGGGGCTGCATGCGCAATTCCATCACTGCCTCGCGCACCGGCGCATTGTAGCGGAAACGGGTAACATGGCGGATCGAGTAGAACATTACAGACCCCGCGAATTTGCGACGAAAATTCGCCTCATAAAACAGTCTCCGCGCCATAGGTGATGTAGGACGAGTACAGCGCCTTGTGGATCTGCTCGCACTGCTTGGTGATGTCGGCGATGAAGGGCGCGACGCCGCCCGCCATCAACTCGTCCACCTGGCCGAAATCCACCGCCGCCTTCAACCGTCCCGCAAGCCGTTCCACCGCGGCGCGGCGGGCAGGCGGCGCGCCCGGCGCCACGCGCGCCAGGGCTTCGGTCATGCGGTCGACGGAAAAACAGATGGAGTGCGGAAATTCCGGATCGAACAGCAGGAATTCGGCGATCTTCTGGGGTCGGATCGAAGCGGTATAGCGCTTGGTATAGGGCTCCCAGGCGGTGCAAAATTTCAGCAGCACCAGCCAGTCGAAATATTTCGGGCCGCTTTCGCTGTTCTGCGCGGCAGCGCTGAAATGCAGGTCGAGCAGGCGGCCCAACTGCTGCACCCGTTCGATATGCCGGCCGAGTTCCAGGAAGTACCAGCCTTCGCCATGACTGAGCGTCGAGTAGGTCACGCCTTCCAGCGCGTGCATCTCTTCCAGGGCCTCACGGAACAGGCGCGCCGGTGTGTGAACCCAGATGGAGTCGATCGTGACCGGCGACATGCGCAGGTACAGCCGGTTGAGGTTTTCCCAGACCTCGTTGGACAGCGCTTCGCGCACCTGGCGGGCATTGTCGCGGGCCGCCGCCAGACTATTGATCAGCGACGTATCATTGTCGCGGTCGAAGGCCAGATATTGCGTGATGGCGAACGCATCATGCGACGCTTCCCTTTTTTCGCCGGTCAGCGCCTCGGTGACCCGCGCCCAGCTTGCGGCGGCGTCTTCGGGCGTCTGGTCGACCATAGATTCCAGCTTCACCGCAATCAGGCGGGCGGTGTGCTCGGCCCGCTCGGTATAGCGGCTCATCCAGTACAAAGAGTCTGCGACGCGGCTCAACATATTACTGGCTCAACACCCACGTATCTTTCGAACCGCCGCCTTGCGATGAATTGACCACCAGGCTGCCGCGCTTCAAGGCGACGCGGGTCAGCGCGCCGGGCACGATCTTGGTTTCGGCGCCGTGCAGGATGAAGGGCCGCAAATCGACATGCCGCGCCTCCACGCCGCTGCCGATGAAGGTCGGCGCGGTGGAAAGCTGGATGGTGGGCTGGGCGATATAGTTTTCGGGATCGGACTTGATCTTCTGCGCGAAGTCTTCGCGTTCGGCCTGCGAAGCGTGCGGGCCCACCAGCATGCCGTAACCGCCGCTTTCGCTCACCGCCTTCACCACCAGCTTGTCAAGGTTGGCCAGCACATGGCTGAGCGATTTTTCCTCGCGGCAGAGGAAGGTTTCGACATTGTCCAAGATCGGCTCTTCAGCAAGGTAATAGCGGATCAGGCGCGGCACATAGGCATAGACCGCCTTGTCGTCGGCCACGCCAGTGCCCAGCGCGTTGGCGATCATCACATTGCCGGCGCGATAGGCGTTGAACAGTCCCGGCACGCCCAGCGCGCTGTCTTCGCGGAAAATCAGCGGATCGACGAAATCGTCATCGATACGGCGGTAGATCACGTCGATGCGCTTCAGGCCCGATGTGGTGCGGGTATAAACGACATTGTCGTTCACCAGCAGGTCGTGGCCTTCCACCAGTTCCACGCCCATCTGGCGGGCCAGGAAAGCGTGCTCAAAATAGGCGGAGTTGAAAACGCCCGGCGTCAAAATCGCGATGGAAACGTCTTCGTGGAACGGCACCAACGAGCGCAAGGTCGCCAGAAGTTCCAGCGGGTAATGCTCGATGGGGCGCACGCCCATGGAGCGGAACACTGCCGGGAAGGCGCGGCGCACCGCGTCGCGATTGGCCAGCATGTAGCTGACGCCTGATGGCACGCGCAGATTGTCTTCCAGCACGACGAAATCGCCGGCTTCGTTGCGCACCAGATCGCTGCCGCAGATATTGACGTAAGCGCCATGCGGCACCGGCAGCCCGCGCATCTCGCGGCGGTAATGCTTGGAGCCGTAGATCATCGAGCGCGGCACAACGCCGTCCTTCAGCACCCGGCTGTCGCCGTAAATGTCGCGCAGGAACAGATTGAGCGCCAGAATGCGCTGGGTCAGGCCGCGTTCGATGCGGTCCCATTCCTTGGCGGTGACGATACGCGGCAGCAGATCGGTGGGTATGATCCGCTCGGTGGCGCGGTTGTCGTTGTAGACGGTGAAGGTGATGCCCTGGTGCAGAAAGCTTTGCTCGCAGGCCTGCTGGCGACGGTTCAGTTCTTCCAGCGGCAGCGTCGATAGCCGCGAATCCAGCGCGGCATAGGGCGCGCGCGCCTTGCCTTCGCGCGTGAACATCTCGTCATAGGGCTTGCCCAGCTCATAGCCGGTATAGGGCGCGTCCGCGCCGGGGCGCGAAACCCGGCCTGGTCCAGCCACGATATCGGGGCCGCCAAAGTCCTCGGTATTCGCGAAAGCTTCATGCTGCATGAGCGAAGTCTGCACAGGGGTTAGGCTTGCCCGCAAGCGCGTTGTGTGGGCACGAATGCCGCGCCTCGCCGTCTTGCAAGCCTGGCGATAGGAACGCGCCGCAGCGCGTGGGTATGCACCGCCATGTCGTTCGCAAAGCCAAATATTATCAGTGTGTTAGTTCAGCAACGCCAGCAACGCCTGCTGGTTGGGCTTGTCGGCGATACGTACGGCTTGGAACGGCCGCGTCAGCGCCTGGGCGGTGACCGGGCTGATGCACAGCGCGGTCAACGTCTGCAGGGGCAGGCCTTGCGCCAGGTCGCAGAAAATTCTGGCGCTGCGGGGCGAGAAAAACAGCGCCGCATCCACCTGGCCCGTTGCCAGCGCCTGGCGGGTATCCTCCGGCAGGCTTGCGGCGGCATCCACACGGTACAGAACCGCGCGGCGTACCGTAAAACCGGCACTTTCCAGCAGCGCGGCCAGCGTGCCGGGCGCCTCGGCGCCGCAGACATGCAGCAGCGCGCCTTTGTCGGGCGTGGTCCATTGCGCGGTGGCTTGAGCCAATAGCCTGGCGTCGCCATCGGCATTGCGGATGGTGGTGAAACCGGCGGCCTGTGCTTCCTTGGTGGTCTGCGGCCCGACCGCGAAGATGGGAATGTCGCGCCGCGCCGTGCGGCGGATCAAAGCCCGCACGCCGTTGGCGCTGGTGATCAGAATGGCCTGCACCCCGGCAAAGTCAGGCTCGGGACCGACTTCGAAATGCGTGCTGAGCAGCGGGGCCAGCAGCGCCACATGGCCCATTTCGTCCAGACGGGCGGCGATTTCCGCGCCGTCTTCCACCGGTCTGGTCACCAGCACATGCATGGATCAGCGCCTTTGCCGCATAGCATTTTGGGCGTAAAGCAGCGCCCCATGGCTGACAAGAGCTTCACCCTGCTGGGCATCGAGACAAGCTGCGACGAGACCGCGGCCTCGGTGGTGCGTGGGGCTGCGCCCGGTCCGGGCGAGATCCTGTCCAATATCGTATTCAGCCAGACCGAAGCGCATGCGCCCTATGGCGGCGTGGTGCCCGAAATCGCCTCCAGAGCCCATCTGGAAATCGTCGATGGCGTGATCGAACAGGCATTGTCGCAAGCCAAAGTCACGCTGGCGGACATGGACGGCATCGCGGTGACGGCGGGGCCGGGCCTGATCGGCGGCGTGATGGTGGGGCTGACCACCGCCAAGGCCCTGGCGCTGGGCGCGCGCAAACCCCTGATCGCGGTCAACCATCTGATGGGCCATGCCATGACGGCGCGGCTGACCCATGGCGTGGAATTTCCCTTTTTGCTGCTGCTGGTATCGGGCGGCCATTGCCAGTTGGTCGGCGTGGACGGACCAGAAGACTTTCGCCTGTATGGCAGCACCATCGACGATGCGGTGGGCGAGGCTTTCGACAAAACCGCGAAAATACTGGGTTTGCCGTATCCCGGCGGCCCGGCGGTGGAAGAGGCCGCCAGGCGCGGCAGTCCACGCGCGCACGACCTGCCACGTCCCTTGAAGGGACGCGCCGGCGCCGATTTTTCCTTTTCCGGTTTGAAGACGGCCGTGCGCCAGCTGGTGCAGGACCATCACGCCAGCGCCGAGGATGTCAGCGCGTCGTTCCAGGCGGCGGTGATCGATATTCTGCGCGACCGCACCCGGATCGCGATGCAGATGTTCCGCCGCGATTTTCCGCAAGGCAGTACACTGGTGGTTGCCGGCGGCGTCGCAGCCAATCAGGCGATCGGCGAAGCGCTGGCGAAACTGTGCGGAGAGGAAGATTTCACCCTCCGCGTCCCGCCGCCCAGACTTTGCACCGACAATGCGGCGATGATCGCCTGGGCGGGCGTGGAACGTTTATCGGCCGGATCCGGCGGCGATGATCTTGCGATCTCTCCCAGGGCACGTTGGCCTTTGGCCAATGTGCCCCATTCTTAAAATGGCGGGCTATGCCCGCCGGGGCCAGGTGGCCGCTTGCCGCCAGTTAGATGGTGGCGGCGACGGTCAGGAGGCCCAGGAAGCCGGTCAGGGCGATGGCGGCGACATTGAAGATGTCAGCGACGGTGTTGGTGACGGTTTCTTCCTGCGTTTCCGTGCGGAAATTGTTGGTCATGGTCTGCTCCTTTGAAATCACAACTGCTTTGTTGCAGTGCGATATAGGAAGCCAAGTATTGCAAATCAATGATGCTGAGCTATGCGTTTTGTGACTATCAGACGACAGAAACGTTCGTTAACATATTGAAGTTGTTTAATTTGCAATTAAATTACGTCTGAACACTGTTCTGCAGTGCAAGTGCAGCATGGAAGGGATGCAAAGTTTGAAAATCGCCACCTGGAACGTCAATTCCGTGCGCCACCGCATCCAGCTTGTGACCCGTTTTTTGCGCGACGAGCAGCCCGATGTGCTGTGCCTGCAGGAAACCAAGGTGATGAACGAGCTGTTCCCCAAGCTGCCCTTTCACAAGCTGGGCTATGTCCATCAGGCGATCCACGGCCAGAAGGCCTATCACGGGGTCGCGATCCTTTCGAAAGTGCCGTTCCGCGAAACCGGGGTTCAGGATTTCTGCCGCGAAGGCCATGCCCGTCACATGGGCGTGACGCTGGAAGGCGGGGTCGAGCTGCACAATTTCTACGTGCCGGCGGGCGGCGACATTCCCGACCCCAAGGCCAATCCCAAGTTCGCCCACAAGCTGCACTTTCTGGAAGGGATGGAGAAATTCTTTTCGGCGCGCAAAGCCAAAAAGAACAATCCCGTCCTGCTGATGGGCGACCTGAACGTCGCGCCGCAGGAGCATGACGTGTGGAGCCACAAGCAGCTTCTGAACATCGTCAGCCACACGCCGGTGGAGACGCGGCTGCTGGGCGAAGCGCAGGCGGCCTTCGACTGGACGGATTCCACGCGCCACTTCATTCCGCCCGACCAGAAGATTTATTCCTGGTGGAGCTATCGCGCGAGCGACTGGGAAGCCTCCGACCGGGGACGGCGTCTGGACCATGTCTGGATCAGCCCGGGCCTGAAAGGCGCGCTGAAATCGCAGCGCATCGTGAAAAAGATGCGCGGCTGGCAGAAGGCGTCCGACCATGTGCCGGTGATCGTGGAGATTGACGTTTGAAGCTTGCCTTGCTGCGCCACGGCCCCACCGAATGGAACGCCGCCGGGCGCATCCAGGGCCATACCGATATTCCGCTCAGCGAAGCGGGCCTGGCAAAGATGCGCGGGCTTCGCTTGCCTTTCGCGGTCCAGCGCGTCTATTGCAGCCCCCTGCTGCGCGCGCGCCAGACCGCCGAAGCATTGGCGCTGGGGAGTGTGGTGCACGATGCGCGGCTGATGGAGCAGCATTGGGGCCAGTGGGAAGGTCTGACCCGCGACCAGATTTTTGCCGCGCATGGCGACGACGCCTTCATCAAGGCCGGTTCGCAACAAGGCATCGCCTTTCGCCCCATGGCGGGCGAATCCACCGGCGAGCTGCATGAACGGGTCGGCGCCTTCCTGAACGATGTCGCGGCAGGCGAAGGCGATGCGGCGGCGGTGGCCCATCTGGGTGTGCTGCGTGCCGCCTACACGCTGGCCACCGGCTGGGCGATGGACGCGCCCATGCCCGCCGATCTGGATGTGTCCAAGATACTGGTGCTGTCGCTGGAAACCGGCGGAAGGCCGAAGGTCGAAAGCCTTAACCTGGACTTCAGTGCTGCCGCACCCGGCCGCTCGCCTTAGCTCGCGGCGTTCGTCGCTTTCGCAGGTCCACCGGACCTGCTCACGCGCTAACGCGCGCCGCTACCTCACCCAGTACGGCGTGACCTCGCGGAACTTGGCGTAACGCTTCAGCGCCTGGCAGATGGCCCCTGGCGTCTGCGCGCCGTACCAGCCCACCAATGCCCCGGCCGCGAAGCGCAAGCCGGCTTCGTCTTCCTTGCGCCCCTTGAGCGGCAACAGGCCGGCGATGACGCTGCGCACATTGGCGACATCGTTGAGCTGGCCCAGATGGTTTTGCAGGTCCTTGACCTTCCGCAGATAGCGTTTCACATCGGATTTCGGGTAGAGCGGCGCGAAAAACTCCGCCGTGTAGCGCAGCTTTTTCAGCGCGATGCGCAAGCGGTGCAGATCGCCTTCCTCTTTTGACTGTGCGGTGCTGCCGCGCCTTTTCACGCGCCTGATCTGGCGGTCCAGCATGCGCGACGCAGTTTTGGCCAGGCGGCGCGGGCGGGTCAGCGGCACCCGCGACTGGGCCAGGCCCGCGACATCATCGGTGAATCGTTCGAACTCCGGCGCGCGGATGCAGGCCTGCACGCCCTGCCATGCGGTATCGCGCGCGGCCTGGGCGCGGGCCCGCAGCGCCGCGAAACCTGCCCCATCCTTGTCGGGCGCAGCCTCCAGCAATTCCTCGACAAAGACATCCAGCTCGCGCGCATGGGCCAGCCGGTGCGACAGGATCTTGGCGCGGCTGCGCAGCTCTTCCAGCCAGTCCTGGCCGAATTCGCGACCGAAGGCGCCCAGCGCCACTTCCAGCCGACGGAAGGCCACGCGCAACTGATGCAGGCCTTCCACCGAACGCCCCGCCCGCAAGGTCCCGGCATTGGCGGCAATCTGGGCCAGACAGTCGGACAGAGTGGCGCGGAAGGCTTCCTCGGGCCGCATGGCCGGGAAGACATGCGAGGGCGCGGCCTTGGCCGGCTGGGCCGGGCCCAGCGTGCGGCTGGTCAGGAAATGGATGGTGGCGCGATTGTCGTCCATGGCCGCGAGCCTAGGACCAATTCATCCGCGCTATCAATCGCAGCAGGAGGAGCCGGCGACGCGAGCGTAGCGAGCGCCGTCCGGTGCGACCATAAAACCACGATTAAATGGGACGGGTCGGCAAACCGGCGGCCGCCAGCGCCTGTTTCGCCTGCGCGATGCTCACTTCGCCGAAATGGAAGATGGAGGCCGCCAGCACGGCGCTGGCATGGCCCTTGACCACGCCATCCACCAGATCCTGCGCATTGCCGACGCCGCCCGAAGCGATCACCGGCACCGGCACCGCATCGGCCACCGCGCGCGTCAGTTCCAGGTCATAGCCCGACTTCACGCCGTCGCGGTCCATCGAGGTGAGAAGCACTTCGCCCGCCCCATAGCCGACCAGCTTCCTGGCATGTTCCACCGCGTCGATGCCGGTCGGTTTGCGCCCGCCATGGGTGAAAATCTCGTAATTGCCCTTTTCGCCCTTCTTGGCGTCGATGGCGGCGACGATGCACTGGCTGCCGAACTTCTCGGCGGCCTCTTTGACGAATTCGGGCCGCGACACGGCGGCTGTATTGATCGAAACCTTGTCGGCGCCCGCCAGCAGCAGCGCGCGGATGTCTTCCAGCGTGCGCACCCCGCCGCCCACGGTCAGCGGCATGAAGCAGACCTCGGCGGTGCGCCGCACCACATCCAGAATGGTGCCGCGATTTTCATGGGAGGCGGTGATGTCGAGAAAGCAGAGCTCGTCCGCCCCGGCCTTGTCATAAAGAATCGCCTGCTCCACCGGATCGCCGGCATCGCGCAGGCCCTCAAAGTTCACGCCCTTGACGACGCGGCCGTCCTTCACGTCGAGGCAGGGAATGATCCGGACCTTCAGCATTTACATGCGCCCCTTTGCCATCGCGGCGATGTTCATCAGCGCGCGGCCCGTGACGGCTTCGGCCGGAACGCCGGTGGTGCGGGTCAATACTTCCGCCTCCAGCAGCATGTCCAGCGCCTCGCCCAGCTTGTCGGTGTTCCAGCGCTGGGCCTGGGCCTTGAAGGCGGTGCTGCGCGAAAAATGCACCGGCGGGCGCAGTCGTTTCATCACCGTGTCGATGGATTCGCCGCGGCTTGTGCTTTCGCGCGCCTGCAGCAGCTTCTGAAAATGCCCCATGGCGCTGCGGATCACCTGGGCCGGATTGGTGTCGGACACCCACAGCCGTTCCAGCTCGCGGTCCAGTTTCACCAGATCACCGCCTGCCGCCGCGTCGCAGGCGCTTTCGCTGCGCGCTTCGGCTTCGTCGCCCATCACGGCGCGGACGTCTTCGAGCGCCACCTGTTTCTTGCCGTGCATGTAGAGCAGCAACTTTTCGATTTCCTTGCGGGTCACGCCGCGGTCGGATCCCAGCCGCGACACCGCGTCTTCCAGCGCATCGGGCGCGATGGACATGCCTTCGGCGCGCAGCGCGTCACGCACCACATCGGCCAGGTCGCGCACCGAATCCGGATAGCACTGGATGGCGGCGGCGGTCTTGTGATCGTCGAACAGCTTGCGCAAGGCCGATGTCTTGGCCAGGTCGCCCGCTTCGATCACCACCAGGGCATCACCCTTGGGATCGTCCATGAAAGACTCAACCACATCGGCCAGGTCGTTGCCCGCCCCGCGCACCCGCACCACGCGGCGGCCGCCCATCATGGAAATGGCGGCGGCTTCATCAGCCAGCCGCGCCGGATCGTTCAACAGCGTGGCCTCGTTCAGATCGGCGACATTGAAGGGATCGGTCAGATCGGGCGTGACGGTCTTGAGCAGCTTTTCGGCGCGTTCCTGCACCAGACCGGCATCGGGACCATAGACCAGCGCGATGCTGAGTCCCTTGGGCGGTGACACCACATAGCGGTCGGCTTCGTGGTTCTTGACGATCATTTCTGCCGCCGGAACCAGACCGCCAGTTCCAAGCGGATGCGTTCGGCCATGTCCTGCACCGCGCGCTTGCCGGAATCCTGTTCGGCGGCGAGCGTGGCATAGGGCGACTGCACCACATTGTAGGACGACAGCTCGCTCTGCGTGCCGCGATAGATTTCCTTGCCGCCGGCGTCGCTCAGCACAAAGCGCGCTTCCATGCGGTTGTTGTAGCGGGTGATGGCGGCGTCGTTCTGCAGCGCGATGCCCTGGCTGGATTCGCTCAAGGTAACTTTCAGACGATAGCGCTTGTTCGTCTGCATCCCGTCGGAATCCAGAATGTCGATCAGCCGGGTGCGCAGTTCAAAGCCGTTGCGCTCGGCAATATCCTCCACAAAGATGGATGACAGTTGCGGCGCGGTGTTGTTGCCATAGAGCGGCTGGAAACCACAGGCACTCAGCAAAGGCAGCATCAGGCAGGCGGCAAGGGCAGCCAGCTTGTTCATGCGACGATGTTCACGATGCGGTTCGGCACGACGATCACCTTCTTGGGCGCCTTGCCTTCCAGGGCGCGGATCACGCCCTCGTCTGCCAGCGCCGCGGCTTCGACCGTCTTGCTGTCGGCATCCTTGGCCATGCTGATCTCGCCCCGCCGCTTGCCATTGACCTGAATGGCGATGGTGACGGTGTCCGATGCCGTCAGGGCCGGATCATATTTGGGCCAGGACGTTTCCGCCACCAGCTTGGCATGACCCAGCGCCTGCCAGCAGCTTTCCGCCAGATGCGGCATCATCGGGGCGCACAGCAGCACAATGGCTTCCAGCGCCTCGCGCCGCACGGAACCATTGGCCTTGGGCGCCGCGCCGATGGCATTGGCCAGCGTGTAAAGCTGCGCCACGGCGCTGTTGAAGCGCAGATTTTCCAGGTGTTCCGTCACGGCCTGCGTGGCCTTGTGCACCGCCTGGCGCAAGCCTTTGGATTCAGCATCGTCGCCGCTGACCGGCGTGCCGGGCGCGGGCAGGTCTGTCGCTTCGGCGCACAGCCGGTAAATGCGCTGCACGAACCGCCAGCAGCCTTCGGCCCCGGTATCGGTCCATTCGATATCGCGTTCCGGCGGCGTATCCGACAGCATGAACCAGCGGATGGTGTCGGCGCCGTAATCGGCGATGATCGTTTCGGGCGCGATCACATTCTTCTTCGACTTGGACATCTTCTCGGACGGGCCGACCGTGACCTTGGTGTCGGTGCCGATCAGGAAGGCCTGGCCGGCGCGCTTTTCGATCTCTTCCGGCGTCACCCAGGCGCCGCTCGCATCCTTGTAGGTCTCGTGACAGACCATGCCCTGCGTGAAGAGGCCCGCGAACGGCTCGGGCTCGCGCACCAGGCCCAGCTTGGCCATGGCGCGGGTGAAGTAGCGCGCATAAAGCAGATGCAGGATCGCGTGTTCGATGCCGCCGATATACTGATCCACCGGCATCCAGTAATCGGCGTCTGTCTTGTCCACCGGCCCATCGGCGTGCGGATTGGTGAAACGCAGGAAGTACCAGGACGAGTCCGCAAACGTGTCGAGCGTGTCGGTGTCGCGTACCGCAGCGCCCTTGCAGGACGGGCAGGTGGTCGCCTTCCATGCCGTATCGGCATCCAGCGGATTGCCCTTGACGTTGAAATTGATGTCGTCAGGCAGGCGCACCGGAAGCTGATCCACGGGCACCGGCACCACGCCGCACTTTTCGCAATGAACCATGGGGATCGGGCAACCCCAGGGGCGCTGGCGCGACACCAGCCAGTCGCGCAGGCGGAAATTCACCGTGCGCTCGCCGATGCCGTCTTTTTCCAGACGCGCGGCGACTTCGGCCTTGGCCTGCTCCACCGTCATGCCGTCCAGGAAGCGCGAATTGGCCAGCTTGCCGGGACCGACATAGGCTTCCTTGCCCACATCGAACGTCTTGGGATCGGCGTCCGACGGCACCACCACCGGCGTGACGTTCAATTTGTATTTGCGGGCGAAATCCAGGTCGCGCTGATCATGCGCCGGGCAGCCGAAAATCGCGCCGGTGCCGTAACCCATCAGCACGAAGTTCGCCACCATCACCGGCAGCTTCCAGTTGGGATCGAACGGATGCGCGGCGGTCAGCCCGGTATCAAAGCCAAGCTTCTCGGCCTTTTCGATTTCCGCTTCCGCCGTGCCGGTCTTGCGGCATTCGGCGATGAAGTCTTCAAGCTTGCTGTCCTTGGCCGCCAGCTCCTGCGCCAGCGGATGGTCGGGCGACAGCGCCACGAAAGACGCGCCGAACAGCGTGTCGGGGCGCGTCGTGAAGACGTCCAGCTTGTGATCGTTCGACAGCGTGAACTGGAAGCGCAGCCCTTCGCTGCGGCCGATCCAGTTCTTCTGCATGGTGCGGACTTTTTCGGGCCAGCGGTCCAGCGTTTCCAGACCCTGCAGCAATTCGTCGGCAAAGGCGGTGATCTTGAAGAACCACTGGCTCAGCTTGCGGCGCTCGACGATGGCGCCGCTGCGCCAGCCGCGCCCGTCAATCACCTGCTCGTTGGCCAAGACGGTCATGTCGACCGGGTCCCAGTTTACATCGGCTTCGCTGCGATAAACGAAACCGGCCTTGTAGAACTCCAGGAACAGCTTTTGCTGCTGGTGATAATATTCCGGGTCGCAGGTGGCGAACTCGCGGCTCCAGTCGATGCTCAGCCCCATCATCTTGAGCTGCTCGCGCATCGCCGCGATGTTCTCATACGTCCAGTCGCGCGGGCTTACGCGCTTTTCGCGCGCCGCATTTTCCGCCGGCAGGCCGAACGCATCCCAGCCCATCGGGTGCAGCACGTTGTAGCCCTGCGCGCGGCGGAAGCGGGCGATCACGTCGCCCATGGTATAATTGCGGGTATGGCCCATATGGATGCGCCCCGATGGATAGGGGAACATTTCCAGGACATAATATTTTGGCTTGTCGGATTGGGCCGGCGTCGCGAACAGCGCGCGCGCATCCCATTCCTGCTGCCAGTGCTTTTCGGATTCCTTGGCGTTGTAACGCGCCATGTCGCGAGGCCTTAGTTGGCGCTGACGCTGGCGAGGCGCAGTTCGCGGGCGCGGGTGAGGATGGAGTCTTCCAGCTTGTGCGCGGTATCCGGGCTGGGCTGGGCTTCGGCCCAGGTATTGCCCTGACGCACCTGGCGGAACACCACGACCTTCAGCCCGTCGGCGCGCAGCGTGCGGTCCATGATGTAGACCGTCACTTTCAGGCGTTCATTGGGGCTGGCGGGCGCGACATACCATTCGGAGATGATGACGCCGCCGAACGGATCGGCCGAGGCCAGCGGCAGGAAGCGCAGCGTGTCGAGCGAGGCGTGCCACAGGAAGGAATTGACGCCCAGCGTCATGCGGGCGGAACCGCTGGCGATGCCGGTTGTTCCGGCTTCCATGTCCCGGGTGCCGTCATTGGAAGAACCGCAGCCGGCCAGGACCAGCGCAGACAGCAAGGCAGGCAGAACTCGCATGGACATCAATTTTCCCAGGGTCTGAAAAGGCACAGGGCCGTCAGGGCTTATAGCGGCGGTGCCGAATTGGCGCAACGGCGCAACGCTTGCGCAGCGGTGCCCAGTTTGGCTTATTTCATAAGGACTTAGAGGCGGTGCGGATTGCATTTTGGTAAGACGGGATGGGGCACGGGGCTGGTGGCTGTGCTGGTTGCCGCGATACCCCTCGCCACCCCGGCCCATGCCGCGCTGGGTGACTGGGCCCTGGCGCCCCCATCCTTTGCCGTGGGCAGTGCCGAACTGCGCCTGAACGGCGCGGCCAATGGCGCCCTGTTTTCACCCCACCAGCCCGGCTGGCGCGGGGCGCAGGCCAGCGGCGCCTTTCTGTTCATGCCCCAGCTTCGGCGCGACTATGACAGCGGGCTGAGCCTGGCGCTGAACGGCACATTCGCGGCCGCCGATCCCCTGTCGCGCGGGCGTTACGATCGCGATGTGATCGAACGGCTGAGCGCCTCGGCCCGCACCGGTCTGGGCACGCTGGAGATCGGCATCAGCGACGGCGCGGGCACAGCGCTGGCGGCTGGCGGCCCCAAGGTTGATGCCGCCGTCAGCCTGGACAATCCGCGCACCAGCTTTCATCGCGATCCCGGCACGGGCCGGGCCGTGCGGGCGTTGTTCCCGCTGCGCACCCAGGTCAGCGCGTCCAGCAACTATGCCAAGTTCGTCTACACCAGCCCGTCGCTGTTCGGGGCGCAGCTTGCGCTGTCCTTCGCGCCGACCGAAGGCAAGCAGCTTCCGTTCCTGGATGCCGGACCCGATGTGCCGGGTCGACAGGCGACCTTCTGGGAAGCAGCGCTGCGCTATGAAACCGAGTTTGCGGGCGCGGGCATCGCCGCATCGGCGGCGGTGTCCGAGAGTCGCGGCGAGCGCAAGCTGCCGGGCCAGCAAGGCACCAGCGATTTCGGATTCGGTTTGCGAGTGGACTATCCGCTGACCGAAGAGCTTACCGCATCGCTGGGTGGCGCCTGGCGGCAGAGCAACGCCTATGCCTTCAACGTCAAGCAGACTTGGCAACCGTCAATCACGCGCGCCCAGCATGCCAGCGCGATGCTCGGCGATGGCGTGTGGCGCCTGGGCGTAGAGTATGGCAACGGCGTCGCCAAGGAGGTGGGAATTGCGGGCCTGCCGCGTCTGGGGCTGAACGGCTGGCAAGCCTCCGCCGGATACCGCCTGTCGCCGAGCCTGAACGTCAGCGCCGGCTGGCAACGGTTGGGCTATGGCCGCAATGCCGGTAATTTCTTCAGCGGCACGCCGCAACTGAAGATGGATGCGGTGTTTCTCAATCTCAGTCTGCAGACATCAGAGCAGTGACGAAATCGCCGCGATGCCGCTGAACGCAGGCGCCAGCAGCACGGCGTTGCGCGCTGTCACGCCGCCCAGCGCATAGACCGGCACCATGCCGTGCTGCGCGATGAAGGCGGCGCGCGCGGGCGTGAGAGACGCGGCGCCCTTGTGGCTGGTGGTGGCAAAGACCGGCGACAAAAATACCGCATCCAGTTCGCGCGCATGCATCAGCGTGCGTAAGCCGTGCGCGGAGGATGTGATGATCCAGTCCGGGTGCCGCACCCGCCAATGCGCGGCCTCGCGAATGCGCGCTTCGGGAAGATGCAGGCCTGCGCCCATGTCCGCTGCCAGTTCGGGATCATCGGCGATCAGCAGCGGCGCGATGCCATGCAGGCTGTGCGCCAGTTTCTCGCGCGCCCTGGCGTCACGGCCACGCACCAGCACCAGGCTACCGTGCGGCAGGCGCGAGGCGGCAAGCGCCCAATCGGCCTTGCGGTCATCGGTCACCAGCACCAGCGGCATCTCGTCATTGAGGCGTGCCTGATGCCTTGCTAGGTTCGCGGTCATGAGCATCCCGGAAAATCTGGCCGCCATATTGGCCCGCATCGACGCGGCGCGAAAGGTGGCGATCGCCCCTGCCCCGCAAACCGCGCTGGTCGCCATCGCCAAGACGGTGGATGAAGCAGGCGTGCGCGAAGCCTTGAATGCCGGTCAACGCCTGTTCGGCGAAAACCGGGTTCAGGAAGCGCAGAAGAAATATCCCGCGCTGAAGGCGCAGTTTCCCAATCTGGAATTGCACCTGGTCGGCCCGCTGCAGACCAACAAGGTGCGTGACGCCATCGGCCTTTTCGATGTGATCCAGACGCTGGACCGCGAAAAGCTGGCCGACGCGCTGGCTGCCGAACAGGACAAGGGCAGCAAGATTCCCCGCCTGCTGGTGCAGGTGAATACCGGCGAAGAAGAGCAGAAGGCTGGCGTTTTCCCGCGCGACGCGGCGGCGCTGATCGCTTACGCGCGTGACAAGAAGCTGCCGGTGGAAGGCCTGATGTGCATTCCGCCCGCCGACGATGACGCCGCGCCCCATTTCGCGCTGCTGGCCAAGATCGCGCGTGAAAATGGCCTTTCCACACTCAGCATGGGCATGAGCGGCGACTTCGAACTGGCGGTGAAATTCGGCGCCACGCATGTGCGCGTGGGCACCGCGATCTTCGGGACGCGCGCGCCCGTCAATGATCAGGAAATCTGAACGCTGTCGCCTGGCTGAAGCTGTTCGATAGCAGCCAGGGCATCGTCATAGGCCAGCGCGACGCAGCCATGGGTGGCCGAGAAATCGGGCCGCGCCAGATGCAAAAAGATGGCGCTGCCTTTGCCCGCATAAACCGGATCGTCATTGTAACCCAGCACCAGAACCAGATCGTAGAGATGATCTTCGCGCCACATATTCTCGGCGCTGGCCGCATAAGGCAGCTTCACCAGCCGGTTGTAACTGGAATCTTCAGGCGCATCGCACCAGCCGTCATCTTTTTGAATTTCCCATAGCGGCAAAGCCGTTCGCGGCTGCGCGATGCGGTCAGCGCGATAGAAAACCTCCCGCACCGGCCAGGTGCCGCGCGGCGTGATGCCGTCACCCTCGCCGCCCTTCACGGCGATGCCGCCCGGACCGATGGCGCAGCGGCGATGCCCTGCGCCCCAGTCGAGCCAGGCGCCGTCCGCGTCAGACGTGACGATCAGATTCATGGCTGTGAGAATAGCCTCAATGGAGGCTGGCCGTAACCGGTGTGTAGAGTGCGCCGACATTCATGCTGCGGCGATAAGCGTAAAGCGCGCGGTTGGCGACGTCGCCATCCACGCCCTTGGCGGTCATGGCGCCGCTCAGCGCCAGTTCCAGCGTATCGGGCGCCTTGGACGCCGTCTGCGCATCCGGCAGGTTCGGCAGCTCGCCCGATGGCAGCGACGATCGGGGCGTGATGTTGGCCGCCGCGATGCGGGTCGGGGCGGCGGTGTCATCACTGTCCAGCCAGGCCATGACCGTGTCTTCCACGCTCTTGCCGGTGATGGATTCAAACGCGAGGCTGGCCACGGCGCCCACCGCACCCCACAGCCCGCCATACAGCGTGCCGCCCGCGATCTTTTCGACCGGGTCCAGGCGATCGCCGGTGGCGGCGCGATAAATGGTGCCGATCACCGGCAGGTGCTGCAGCGGATTGACCACGTCCCACAGGTGATCGAAGAAATCTTCTTCCTCGGGCGCGGCCTTGGCATCGGCGACCTTCAGGTCGGTGACCGGATCTTGCGCCGGCTTGGGCGCTTCGGTGCGCATGCGGCCGTATGGCGGCATGGCCACCATCATCTTGCGCACGGGGTCAAAGGTCATCATCACCTCGAACCGAAGCAAGCCCTACGCCAGCAATTTTTCCGCGGCGTTGCTGGATTTTCATGCAACTGTATACGCAGGCAGCCCGGCAAGATTTGCCGCGCCGCGCCGCTGCGGGCTAGTCTTCGCCACCCCAAACCGTAAAGCATCCATGCCGACCCGAATTCTTCTGGCAGAAAGCGATTGCGTATTGCGCGCCAGCCTGGCCGAGCAGCTTCAGCATGAAGGCTGCGAGGTGGTGGCTGCCGGCAGTGTCGAAGACGCAGCGCATGCCGCCCGCACGGGAACCTTCGCCTTCGCCATTATCGGGCTGGAAGATGGCGACAGCGCCGCGGCCGCCTTGCGCGAAGCGGGCCTCAGCGCGCCGCTGCTGGTGCTGGGCGAAAGCGCCACGCAGGAAAGCCTGGCCAAACCGTTCCGGTTTTCCGCCCTGCTGGCGCGGATGCACGCCCTTCTCACCCATCACGCCGCCAGCGGCGACGCGGTGGTCCGGATTGGGCCTTACAGCTTCCATCCGTCGGCCAAGCTGCTGGAGGCGGACGGACGCAAGGTGCGGCTGACCGAGAAGGAAACCAATATTCTCAAATTCCTCCATGCCAGCGCCGGAACCGTGCCGCGCGACATCCTGCTGCATGAAGTGTGGGGCTATGGCCCGGCGGTGGCCACCCACACGCTGGAAACCCACATTTACCGCCTGCGCAAGAAAATTGAGCAGGACCCCGCCCGCGCCCAGATCCTGCTGACCGAGGGCGGGGGGTACAGGCTTTCAGCCTGATTTTTTTGGGTCGCGCCGCGAGGCCCTCGGCTTTGCCTCGGGTTCGCGGTCGCTCCCGGATTTTCATAATTGCCCAGGCATGCCGTTAAGAACTTGTTTAACGCGCGTTAACCCCCGGCTTCTAGAACTGGCGGATGGCCCGGCAACCGCCCAAACCACCCGCTCCGCCGCCTTCGCGGCAACCGCGACGCCGCGCGCCCAATTCGACCTCGCGCCCGTCCAGCGCGCATGCCGACTCCGAGCCACTTGCACCCAAACGCCGCCGCGCCACCTGGCCCTATGTGGTGGTGATGCTGGGCGCCTGGGGCATCATCTTCGGCGGGCTGTTCTTCTCACACTTCCTGTCCAGCCTGCCCGACGTGAACAACCTGATGGTCAGCGGCCCGTCGCAGGACATCACCATCCTGGATGATCGCGGCCGCCAGATCGCGCGGCGCGGCCTCACGCAAGGTCAGATGGTGAAAGCCGAAGAGCTTCCCGATTACGTCACCAATGCCTTCGTTGCCATCGAAGACCGGCGCTTCCGTCACCATCTGGGCGTCGATCCCATCGGTCTGGTGCGCGCCGCCACCACCAACATGATGGCGGGCCGCGTGGTGCAGGGCGGATCGACCCTGACGCAGCAGCTCGCCAAGAATCTGTTTCTCAGCCCCAGCCGCACCTATGAGCGCAAAGTGCAGGAAGCCATGCTGGCCCTGTATCTGGAGTCGCGTTACACCAAGAGCCAGCTTCTGACGCTGTATCTCAACCGCGTCTATTTCGGCGCAGGCGTTTACGGCATCGAAGCGGCGTCGCAGAAATTCTTCGGCAAGCACGCTAGCGAACTGGGCCTGACGGAAGCCGCCATGATCGCGGGCAGCGTCAAGGCGCCCGCGCGTTACAACCCCATCGCCGATACCGATGCCTCGCTGACCCGCGCCCGCATCGTGCTCAGGGCCATGCAGGATGCCGGCTTCATCGACGAAGAGACCCGCAGCATGGCGCAGGCGACACGGCCGCGCATCGTGCATGTCACCGGCACACCGGGGGCGGGCTGGTTCGCCGACTGGATCGTGTCGCGCCTGCGCGACCATGTCGCCGACACCACTGAACCGATCATCGTGGAAACCAGCTTCGACCTGGAAACCCAGACGCTGGCCGAGCGCGCCGTGACGCGCAGGCTGGGCGCCGAGGGTGACGCGTTGAATGCCGGACAGGCGGCGCTGGTCGCCATGACGCCCGACGGCGCGGTCCGCGCGATGGTGGGCGGGCGCAACTATGGCGCGTCCACCTTCAACCGCGCCACCGATGCGTTGCGCCAGCCGGGGAGCGCCTTCAAGCCCTTCGTCTATCTGGCGGCGCTGGAACATGGCCACACCACGGATGAAACCATCAACGACGCGCCGATCGACATAAAAGGCTGGAAGCCGACCAATTTTGAAGGCCGCTTCATGGGCGAGATTCCACTGATCGAAGCCTTTGCGCGTTCGTCCAACTCCGCCGCCGCCCAGCTCACCGCCGAAGTGGGCCCCAAGGTGGTCGCGCGCACCGCGCGGCGGCTGGGCATCGCCTCGCCGATGATGGAAGTTTCCTCGCTGGCGCTGGGCACATCCGGCGTCACACCGCTGGAGCTGACCGGTGCTTATGCGCCGTTTGCAAATGGCGGCATCGGGGTCGAACCGTTCGGCATCCTGCGCGTGCGCACCAAGGCGGGCAAAACCCTCTATGAGCGCAAGGCCCCCGGCCATGATGCGGTGATGAGCGTGGGCGACAATATCCAGATGACGCGGCTGATGATGGAAGCGCTGGCCACCGGCACCGGCAAGGCCGGACGGCTGGAGGGCCGCGACAGCGCCGGCAAGACCGGCACCACACAGGATTTCCGCGACGCCTGGTTCGTGGGCTTCTCCGCCGATCTGGTAACGGGCGTGTGGATCGGAAACGACAACAATTCGCCGATGGTGAAAGCCACGGGCGGCGGATTGCCGGCGCGCATCTTCAAGACCTTCATGGAGACTGCGAGCCAGAATATCCCGCCGCGTCCCCTGATCGGCACCACGCTGGTGGCCTCGGCGGAGCGCGTCATCGCGCCCGATGCGCCAGAGCCGCAGGACGGCGGCAAGGAAAACCCCGACGCCTTCCAGCGCATCCTGAGCGGCCTGTTCGGCGGTTAACGGGCGCGGATGCGCCCCTTCAATCACTAATTGGCGGCGTAACGCTGGAGTTCACGACCGTGCTTGCGCAGCCAGTCCTGCGGCGCGTCCAGATCATCGACCAGTGACGCCACATGCGCCCAGAAGCGCGGGCTGTGGTTCATTTCGCGCAAGTGCGCCACTTCATGCGCCACCACGTAATCCAGCACGAAATCGGGCGCCAGAATCAGCCGCCAGGAAAAAGACAGCGAGCGGGTCGATGAACAGGAGCCCCAGCGGCTGGCCGTGTCGCGCACCGTGATGCGCGACGGCTTCACATTCAGTTTGGCGGCATGGACCAGTGCCCGTTCCTCGAACACCGCGCGCGCTTCGTGCTTGAGAAAATCCACCACCCGGCGCGAGGCATGGGCGGGGCGGCCGCGCACCCAGATCACGCCATCTTCGCGCCACACGGGCGCAGGCCCCTTGGCGCTGGCGCGGATTTCATGGGCCACGCCCTTGAAAGGAATGACCGCGCCGGGCGCCAGCGTCACCGCGCCGGGCACCTTGGCGCGCTGGCCGGAAATCCAGGCGGTTTCGCCGCGCGCGAACTCCAGCGCCACCGCCAGCCCGCGGCGCGACGGCGCAGTGACGCTGACTTCGCCGGTGGCGGGATGGACCTTGACGATCATGCGCCGGGCGCGCGGGTTGAGCCGCACTTTCACTTCCAGCATCTGGCCGTCGATTTTCAGAAGCTCGCGGCGAACTGGCTCGGGTTTGGGCTTGGACTTGAAAAACACCCGGTGATGCCTCGCGCGATGAGGTGTGATATGTAGCCCGGATTGCGCGTTCACCGGAAGAAATTTCCACGTCATGATTCGTGATGAACAAATTGCAAGATTGATGGGCGCGGTTGCGCTGACGCTGCTGCTGGGCGCGTTAGGGTTCCAGTATTTCAAGCATCTGCCGCCGTGCGAAATGTGCCATTGGCAGCGTTGGCCCCATATCGCCGCCGCCATCATCGCAGCTGTGGGTACAAGCGTGTGGAAATGGGACAGCCGCGTTCTGGGCGCCGGCGTGATTTTTTTGACGGCCGCGATCGGCCTGGTGCTGACCGCGCCGCCGCTATGGCCTTATATCGCGGGCGTGTCCGCCGTTCTGGCGCTTGTTGCGGCCACACAGAAAGGCCCGCGCGGCATTGCCGTAACCGCAGTCCTTCTTCTGGCGGTGACGGGCCTGATTGGCGCCTATCAGACCGGCATGCAGGAAGGTGTATTTCCAGGACCAACCGCCTGCTCCGTGGCGAAGCCTTATGTGATGGGATCAGGCGCGCCCGATCCTGAGATAAGCTGCAACACCGTGACCTGGGATCTGTTCGGCCTGTCGCTGGCGGCGTTGAACGCGCTGTTCTCGCTGGGCGTGGCCGCCATCGGCACCGCCTTGCTGCTTAGGAAGCACGCATGAGCCGCAAACCCAAACCTGCCGCTCCCGGCAGCGCCGCCGACATCGAATCCATGATCCGGGTCGACCATGCCGGCGAGTATGGCGCGGTGCGCATCTATGAAGGCCAGCTCGCAGTGCTGCGCGGCCGCAAAGGGACGGAGCGCAGCGTCGAGATGATCGAACATATGGCGCAGCAGGAACAGCGCCATCTGAAAGCCTTTGACGCGCTGATCAACGAGCGCAAGGTGCGGCCCACCGCGCTGGAGCCGGTGTGGCGCGTGGCGGGTTTCGCGCTGGGCGCGGCCACCGCCATGCTGGGCGAGAAAGCCGCTTTCGCCTGCACCGCCGCGGTCGAGGAAGTGATTGACGAGCACTACGCCGCCCAGATCAAGGCGCTGGAAGATGGCAAGGATCCGGCGCTGAAAGAGAAGATCGAAGACTTCCGCGCCGATGAAGCCGCCCATCGCGACACCGCGCTGGCGGAAGGCGCGCAGCAGGCGCCCGGCTACACGCTGCTCAGCGAAACCATCAAGGCCGGTTGCCGCGTCGCCATCAAGCTGTCGGAAAAAATCTGACTGTCATTCCCGGTCGAGCATCGCGCAGCGATGCGAGGGGAAGGGAATCCATGCTGAAATCTGCGCGGTGCAGGAATAGATCGTTCGTACGCTGCCGCTACGAACTCCCTCGCGCTACGCGCTCGCCGGGGATGACAGGCAGCTACGGTTCCAGAACCGAGTCCCAATACAGGTAATCGGTCCAGCTTTCGTGCAGATAGTTGGGCGGAAACCGGCGGCCATTCTCCCGCAGTTCGATCACGCTGGGCTGATGCGGCCTGATGCGCGGATGCATCTTGGCCTGGTTTGGCATGCGGCCGCCCTTGGTCAGGTTGCAGGGCGAACAGGCGGTGACGATGTTTTCCCAGGTGGTGCGCCCGCCCTTGCTGCGCGGAATGATGTGATCGAAGGTCAGGTCCCTGGGATCGCCGCAATACTGGCATTCGAACTGGTCGCGCAGGAACACGTTGAAGCGGGTGAAGGCGGGGCGGCGCGCGGGCCTGATATAGGTCTTGAGCGACACCACGGACGGCAGGCGCATTTCAAAACGCGCCGAATGCACCACCCGGTCATACTCTTCCAGGATGGTAACGCGGTCGAGGAAGACGGCCTTGATGGTGTCCTGCCAGGACCAGAGGGACAGCGGATAATAGCTCAGGGGCCGGTGGTCAGCGTTGAGCACCAGCGCCGGACAATTGCCGGAGGTCACCGCAGCGGCTAACACGGAAGAAATTCCCTGAAGGCAATTCCCCTTTCGCGACCTGAACTCTAGGGCCAAGCCCTTTCGTTGCTCAAGAGGCTAGCTGATTCGCTATGACGGTTTGCAGACACAGTGTGTCTCGCCGGTCGTTTTCAACAGGCCGCGGAAACCGGCATTGAGGAATTGTCCCGCAATCATAAGCGCATCGGGGTCGATGCCATGCCCGACGCCGCGCGCCAGATGCCATTGCACGCAAGCCCCCGACAGGCCGAGCTGGTTTGCGGCCATGAACAGGGCCTGGGGCGGGATCACCTGGTCGCTGTCGCCATGGGTCAAAAGAACGGGCGGATAGGGCGCGGCGTCGGTCGGCGGCGGCGCCGGCAGCATGCCGGAAAAGCCCACGATGGCGGCCGGCTTGGCCTTGCGCCTGAGGCCCACATGCAGCGACAGCATGGTGCCCTGGCTGAACCCGGCCAGCGCGAGATTCTCGGGCGGCAGACCCAGTCGCGCCAGTTCGGCGTCCAGATATTCCTCCAGCACCGGCCCGGCGATCTCCACGCCCTTCTGCATTTCGTGCGGATCGATGCGCGAAATGGGAAACCACTGGAAACCGGGCGCGCCCGGCACGCGGGTGGGCGCGTTGGGCGCGGCAAAGGCCACCGTCGGCAACAGGCCCTGCCAATGCTGCGCCAGGCCGATCAGGTCGTTGCCGTCAGCGCCATAGCCATGCACCAGCACCACCAGATGGGTGGCGGGGCGGCGCGCAGGCGCCAAAGTAGGACCGGTCAGTGCCATGATGTCGTTCTTTTTGTTATGACAGAGCGATGATTGTCACAAGGTTCGCACCCAGTCCAACCGGGCTTTTGCATCTGGGCCATGCCCTGGCCGCCATCATCGCCCATGAAAGCGGTGACGATTTTTTGCTGCGCATCGAGGACATCGACAAGGGCCGCAGCCGCGACAAGTTCATCGAGGCGATTTTCTTCGACCTGAAATGGCTGGGCCTGTCCTGGGACGAACCCACCTTGCGCCAGTCCACCCGCATGGGCGCCTATGCCGAGGCGCTGGCCAACCTGAAAGCCCGCGGACTGGTCTATCCGTGTTTCTGCACCCGCGCCGAGATTGCGCAGGAAATCGCCCGCGCCGGCGAAGCGCAGCATGGGCCCGAAGGCCCGCTCTACCCCGGCACCTGCAAAAGCCTGTCGGTGGAAGAAGGCCTGCGCCGGATCGCGGCCGGCGAAAACCATGCCCTGCGGCTGGATGTCAGCAAGGCCACAAAGCAGACCGGTCCGCTGACCTTCAGGGAGCATGGTCATATCCATCCGGTCGATCCCCTGCGCTTCGGCGATATCGTGATTGCGCGCAAGGACATGCCGACATCCTATCATCTGGCCGTGGTGGTCGATGACGCCTATCAGCAGGTGTCGCTGGTGACACGCGGCGAAGACCTGCTGTCGGCGGCCCATATCCAGCGCCTGCTGCAGGCGCTGCTGAAGCTGCCCGAACCAGTCTATGCCCATCACCCGCTGGTGTTGGATGATCAGGGCCGAAAGTTCTCCAAGCGCGACGGCGCGGTCACACTGCAATCCCTGCGCGAAGCGGGGCTGACGCCAGCCGACATCCGCGCCCGCATCGGCATCTAGGACGCGCCGTCGATCAGATCGCGCAGGAAGGCAGTGTAATCCTCGAAAGCACGGCGGCCATGCTTGCTCAGCTTGACGCGGGTGCGCGGGCGGTTTTCGGCGAAGTCCTTTTCCACCGCGACATAGCCCGCATGTTCCAGCGTTTGGATATGGGCGCCGAGATTGCCTTCGGTAGCGTCCACCAGCTTGCGCAGGCGCACGAACTCGATCTGCTCAGCGGCGGGGAGCGCCTTGAGCGCCGCCATGATCTTCAGCCGCACTGGCTGATGAATGAGATTATCGGGCTGGTCCATCTCAGGCCTTCCGCATCCAAAGGCCAGTCAGCAGCAGCGAGCCGCCGCCCACCAGCGCCATCCAGAGCAGGAAATGTTCGCGCAGGAAATAATAGGCCCCCAGCGTCGACACCGCCATGAAGATCCCGACCAGGATGTATCGCAGCCCCAGCCACAGGCCGATGGCTGCATAGATCGCCGAAAAAGCCAGCGGGAAATAGGCCGCGATCTGCAGTTCGCGGGCATGCATGATCTGGAACAGCGCCAGCGTGAAGAGCCACATGATGGCGAACAGGGCGGTCATCCGCCAGGCGTTGCTGTTGCGGCGCGAGCCCTGCTGCACACCGATCAGCGTGCTGGCCAGCGCGCCGCTCATACTCAGCGCCAGCCACCACCAGCCCAGCCACATCCATTGAGGATGCGCGATGGGCGCGAGGGCTTCAGCGCCATAGCCCAGGAACCACACTGCCCCCCAGACGAAGCAATGCGGCGCGGTCTGGCTGTAGCTGTATGCCTCGGCGCTGCGCCGTTCGGTGGTGGCAACTTCCTTCAAGACATCGGCGGCTTGTTCGGCGGTGATCATGGCTACCCCCCAGTTGCAGATTACTCTATTCGATAGAGTAATCTGTGTCAACAGGATTTTCCTCGCCTCCTGACCGTGTTACTTGGCGCACCATGCCCGATGTTCTCGACACGCTGTTCGCCACCATCGCCGCCCGCAAGGGTGGTGACGCCGGCCAGTCGTATACCGCCAAGCTGCTGGCGGCGGGGGTGGAGAAATGCGCCGCCAAGTTCGGCGAGGAAGCCACCGAAGCGGTGATCGCCGCGATTCGCCGCGACAAGACCGAGCTGGCCAAGGAATCGGCGGACGTCCTGTATCACCTGATGGTGCTGTGGGCGGCCAGCGGCATCACGCCGGACGATGTCTATGCAGTGCTGAAAGCGCGCGAAGGCACGTCGGGTCTGGCCGAGAAAGCCTCGCGCCCGAAGGCCTAGACTTTCTGTTCTTCTTCTTCGGCGAGACTCTTGACCAAGTCGAGCACGCGCTTGCGCACCCGCGCTTCCTTGATCTTCATGAAAGCCAGAGCGAGCTGCAGGCCTTCGCCACTGGACACAAATTCCATCACCGGCGGGGCGGCTTCGGGATCGGGACCGGACGAGGCGACGCCTTCATAAAAGAAATCGACCGGCACATTGAGGATGCGCGCCACTTCATACAGGCGGCCCGCGCCGATGCGGTTCACGCCCTTTTCATATTTCTGCACCTGTTGGAAAGTCAGACCCAGAAGGTCTCCCAACTTTTCCTGACTCATGCCGATCAGCATGCGGCGGATGCGCACCCGATTGCCAACCTGAACGTCGATGGGGTTGGTCTGCTTCTTGGCCACGCCCGAATACTCATATCAAATGCGGACGGGAACTTGCCTCATCCGGGAGCCATCGCAAACACTTAATTTCATTCTTGCGACAAGGATCACGGCTTGCGCGGCAACAGATACGCGGCAAATGCCCCGGTAACCAAAAGCAGCAGAAACAAAAGATCGCCGAAACGCGCATAGGGCGTTTGCGGCAATGCTGCGGGAAGCGCGGCATCGACGATGCCGGACTGGTTCAACGGCAAGGCGCCGCGAATGCGGCCCAAAGGATCGATCACGCTGCTGATGCCGGTATTGGCGGCGCGGGCGATGGCAAGGCCCTCTTCGATGGCACGCGTGCGGGCGATCAGCAGATGCTGGCGTGGTCCCGCCCAGGGGCCGAACCAGGAATCATCGGTAATGTTGACGAACCAGCCGGGACGCGGCGCCTTGGGATCAGTCACCGCGCGCGGAAAGATCACCTCGTAACAGATCAGTGGCGTCACTGGCGGCGCGCCCGCGGCCGCCAGCAGCTTGGGGCCGTCGCCGCTGGAAAAGCCGCCGCCCGTGGTGAGCTTGGTGACGCCCAGGCTACCCAGCAACCGCGCGAAGGGCACATACTCGCCGAAGGGCACCAGGTGGAATTTGTCATAGACCACCGGCAGCACGCCGCCCGGCGCGAAGAGGTACAGGCTGTTGAAATAGCGCACGCCATCGCCATCGCGCTCGATGCGGTCGGAGCCAGTCATCACCGTCTGGCCTCGCGCGGTGAACAGGCCGATCTGGTCCAGTGCGCCGGGCGCGCGCGCCACTGGAAAGCCGTTCGCCGCTTCGGGCCAGATGATATGCGTGGGCCGGCCCAGCGCCTTGTCCGCGGGGCGCGCGGAAAGATCCATCAGCCGCTGCCAGTTGCGCAGCATCAGCGCGCGGTCATATTTCTCGCGCTGGGGAATGTTGGGCTGCACCAGCCGCAGCGACACGCCCGGGACATCGGTGATCGTTGTGGCGGTGACGCGCCAGGCGCCAAACCCCCATAGCAGGACAAACATCGCCAGCATCGCGGCGGGCACGCGCCAGCGCCGGTCCGCCAGTTCGGCCAGCGAGGCGCCGAACAAAATCGTCAGGAAGGAAAGCCCATACACGCCGAACAGGCTGGTGGACTGCAACACTTCCAGCGATGCGCCCCAGCCATAGCCGGACAGATTCCACGGCAATCCGGTGAAGACGTGCCCGCGCAGCCATTCGGCGATGGCCAGCAGCACCGCCAGCACGAAAATCCGCGCCGGACCGTCCTGCCAGAAATACACCGCGAGCAGGCAGAACAGCCCGCCGAACAAGGCCAGCCCCGCCGGCATTGATACCAGCGCAAACGGCATCATCCAAAGATGCGCGTCCGGGTTAATCAGGAACGGATAGCCGATCCAGTGCAGGCCGATCAGAAACTGACCTAGGAAAAAGAACCAACCGATGGAAAAGGCGCGGCGCAGCGGCTTGGTCGCGGTATCCGCGCCATCCAGAAGCAGCAGCAATCCGGCATAGGCGATCAGGATGGCGGGAAAGAATCCGAGGGGGGCGAAAGCGGTGGCGGAAAACGCACCCAGCCCGAAGGCTGCCGCTGCGCGCCGCCAGCCGGTCAGCGCGCGAAGCCCGGTCCCCATGCGCGTCGCCAGACTCATTCCGGCTTGGGCGGCAGCTTGACGCGCAAACGGCGCACCCGGCGCGGATCGGCTTCCAGCACCTGGAATTCATAGCCGTTCGGATGGGCGACAATCTCGCCGCGCTGGGGCACGCGCCCCAGCAGCGATGTCACCAACCCGCCCAGGCTGTCGATATCCTGCTCGCTGTCCACCACTTCCAGATCGTGGCCGGTCTGGGCCTTGAAATCGTCTAGGTCCATGCGGGCGTCGGCGATCACGCCATCGCCGTCCTGCTTGACGATGACATCGGCCTCGTCATGTTCGTCGGCAATGTCGCCGACAATTTCCTCGATGATGTCCTCGATCGAAACCAGCCCGTCGGTGCCGCCATATTCGTCGATCACCAGCGCAAGATGAGTATGGGTCTGCTGCATCTTGAGCAGCAGGTCGAGCGCGCGCATCGACGGCGGCGCGAACAGGATGGGGCGGCGCAATTGCGCGATCGTGCTGGGCGTCAGGCGGTAGCAATCCTCTTCCGCGTTCAGCCGCGCCAGCACATCCTTCACATGCACAAGCCCCGTGGGATCGTCGAGCGTGCCGCGATAGACCGGCAGGCGCGAATGCTGCGCCTCGCGGAATACCTGCACCAGTTCGTCCAGGCTGAAGCTTTCGTCCGCCGCGATGATCTCGGCGCGCGGCACCATCACGTCGCTGAGCCGCGGGTCGCCGAAGCGCAGCAGGTTGCCCAGCATCACGCGCTCCTGCGCGGAAATGGCGGGCGACTCGCGCTCGCTCTCCTCGATCACCTCTTCCAGGCTTTCGCGGATCGACGCCGAAGAGGCGTCCTGGCCGGTCAGAGCGTGATAGAGGCGTTTCAGAATTGGGGGATGTTCGCTCATTTTACCTTGGCGGTCTTGGGCGCCGTGTCGGTTGCGGCATAGGGATCGGCGATGCCGAGCGCCTTCAGAATCTTCACTTCCAGCGGCCCCATGCGCTTCGCATCCCGGGGACGCTCGTGATCATACCCCGCCAGATGCAGAACGCCATGCACCACCAAGTGGCTGGCATGGTCGGCCAGGCTCTTGCCCGCTGCTTTTGCTTCTTTTTTCGTCACGCCATAGGCGATGGCGATGTCACCCGCATAGGCGCCGCCAGCAGGAAAAGACAGGACATTGGTCGGCTTGTCCTTGCCGCGAAAATCCAGGTTCAGGGCGCGCAGCCGCTTGTCGCCCGCCAGCAGGATGGAGAAATCCCCGCGCAATTTGGCGCTGCGGCGGGCCGCTTCGGCGGCTTGTGTCAGGCGGGCCTGAAGGCCGCGATGGGTGCGCCAGGCCTTGTCTTCGACCATCAGCGTGATCGCGCTCATGGCTTTTTGCTCACGCCTTGGCCGCCGCGATTGTAGGCGGCGACGATCCGCGCCACGAGCGGGTGGCGCACAACGTCCTTTTCGCTGAAGCGCGTGACGCCGACGCCTTCGACACCCTCCAGGAAGGACAGCGCTTCGTTCAGGCCCAGCGCCGCGCCGCCCGGCAGGTCGCTTTGCGACACGTCGCCGGTGACCACCATGTGACTGTCTTCGCCCAGCCGCGTCAGCGCCATCTTCATCTGCGCCGGCGTGGTGTTCTGCGCTTCGTCCAGGATGACAAAGGCGCGGCTCAGCGTGCGGCCACGCATGAAGGCGAGTGGCGCGACTTCGATAATGCCCTGCTCCATCAGCCGCCCGGCGGCATCACCCAGAACATCGAACAACGCATCATAGAGCGGTCTGAGATACGGATCGATTTTCTCTTTCAGATCGCCCGGCAAAAAGCCCAGCCGTTCGCCCGCTTCCAGCGCGGGCCGCGACAGGATGATACGTTCGACGCGCCTTTCATGCAGCATGTGCGCGGCAAAAGCCGCCGCCAGATAGGTCTTGCCGGTGCCCGCCGGGCCGATGCCGAACACCAGCGGACAGGCGCGCATCATGTCCATATAGCCCGCCTGCACCGGCGAGCGCGGCCGCACGGCGCGCCCAGATGCGGTCTTGATCGCACCAGGCGCGGCGACCCGCGCTTCATCGGTGAAGCGGATTTCCGCATCGACTTCCGCCAGCGTGACGCTTTCGCCCGCTTCCAGCCGCTGATACAGCGCGCGCAGGATGGCTCCGGCGCGTTCGCGGCCCGCGCCTTCGACCGCCACCAGATTGCCGCGCAGATCGATGCCGACATTCAGCTTCTGTTCCAGGCGCGCGAAATTCTTGGCGTGCGGGCCACAAAGCGCGCGCAGCAATTTGTTGTCCGGAAACTCCAGGGTCGTGGCCGGCGTCTTCCTGGCGCTCAAGCCAGCACTCCGTGCAAACTGTTGGCAGTACGCTTTTCGATTTTCACGCTGGCGACCTGGCCGATCAGCGCGGCGTCGGTCTTCACATGCACCGGCTGCAAATACGGCGTGCGGCCCATGATCTGGCCTTCCTCGCGCGCCACCTTTTCAAACAGCACCGGCATGATCTTGCCGATTTGCGAATCGTCGAAGGCGTATTGCTGCGACAAAAGCAGCTTTTGCAGCGCGTCCAGCCGAGCGGCCTTCACATCTTCGGCGACCTGCTTGCGCATGGTGGATGCGGGCGTCCCGGGTCGCTTGGAATATTTGAACGAGAAGGCCGTGGCGTAACCGATGTCGCGCACCAGTTGCATGGTGGCATCGAAATCGGTATCGCTTTCGCCGGGAAAGCCGACAATGAAATCCGAGGTCATGGCGATGTCGGGACGGCTTTTGCGGATGCGCTCCACCAACCGGCGATAATCGTCGCCCGTATGCTGGCGGTTCATCGCCTCCAGCACCGTATCGCTGCCCGACTGCACCGGCAGATGCAGATAGGGCATCAGCTTGGGATTGTCCGCATGGGCCGCGATCAAATCGTCGCCCATGTCGCGCGGATGGCTGGTGGTGTAGCGGATGCGTTCGATCTGATCGATCTGCGCGATGGCCTCGCACAGTTTCGCCAGGCTCCAGCCGCCACCGTCATAGGCGTTGACGTTCTGGCCCAGCAGCACCAGTTCGCGCGCGCCCTTGTCGGCGAGCTGCCGCGCTTCGGTGAGAATCGTTTCGGGGCTGCGCGAATGTTCGGAGCCGCGCGTGTAAGGCACCACGCAGAAGGTGCAGAACTTGTCACAACCTTCCTGCACCGTGAGGAAGGCGCTGACGCCGCTGGCCTGCGGCGGCTGCAGCGAATCGAATTTTTCCAGCGCGGGAAAATCGGTTTCCAGCGCATGGCCTCCGGCCCGCGCCGCGCGGGCGATCATCTCCGGCAGGCGGTGATAGGATTGCGGCCCCACCACCATGTCGACCTGCGGCGCGCGCGCCACGATCTCTTCGCCTTCAGCCTGTGCGACACAGCCGGCCACGGCCAGCAGCATCTTGCCGCCGTCCCTGGCCTTGGCGGCCTTCATCTGCTTGAGACGGCCCAGTTCGGAATAGACCTTCTCGGCCGCCCGTTCGCGGATGTGACAGGTGTTGAGGATCACCATGTCGGCGCCTTCGGGCGCATCGGCCTGAGCATAGCCCAGCGGCGCCAGCAGATCCGCCATCTTGGCGGAATCATAGGCGTTCATCTGGCAGCCATAGGTTTTGACGAAGAGCTTCTTCATACGGAGGGAGGGGTTATCGGGTCCGGGGGGCTGAAATTCAAGATTAAGCCCGGCCCGCAAGGGCCTGGGCCTGCCCGGTTCGCACCACATTTTCGGCCCGGCGAGCCAGTTCCTTGCGGTCCATCATGTCCAGGCTGAGGGGCTCGTGGAACTGGACCACCACATCCAGCGGTCCGGCCAGCAGGGCCTCCCACAGGTGCGGCACCATCTCCATATCGCCATACCAGGCGAAAAAAGGCCGGTTTTCCCGCCCCATGGGCAGGCCATGCACCCCGGTAAAGGCGGTCGAGACCGGCTGCACCTTCACGTGGCAACCATTGGCCAGCACCGCTTCGGCGGCGCCCAGAAGCGCGCTCTTGAACGGCAACACGCCGTTGCCGGTGTGGCTGGTGCCTTCGGGGAACAACACCAGCGCGTCGCCTGCGATCAGCCGGTCGCGGATGGCGTCGCGGGTTTCGCCGGTGGTGCTGCGGCGGTTGCGATCGACGAACACAGTGCGCTGCAGCCGCGCCAGCGTGCCGAAGAAGGGCCACATGGCCACTTCCGCCTTGGACACGAACGAGATCGGCGCCACCGCCGAGAAGATGATGATGTCGGCCCAGCTGGTGTGATTGGCGATCAGCAGCACGCCTTCGCCGGTCACGGGCTTTCCCGTCACCTTGATATGGATGCCGAACAGCGCGGCGACGGTGCGGTGATAGAAATTGGGGAAGCTGCGCGCCGCCTTCAGCCGCAATTTCAGCAGCAGCCACTGCACCGGCATGCCGATCAGCGTGATGAGGAAGAAAACCGCCGTGATGACGGTGGCGCGCAGCCGCGGCATCAGTTTTGCGGCTTGCGGCCCTTGGGAACGCCGTACAGCTCCAGGCGGTGGTCGATCAGCTCAAAGCCCAGCTCTTCGGCCACGCGGCGCTGCAGCTTTTCGATTTCCTCGTTGCGGAATTCGATGACGCTGCCGGTCGCCACATCGATCAGGTGATCGTGATGGGACTCGGGAACTTCTTCATAGCGCGAGCGGCCGTCGCGGAAATCGTGACGCTCCAGGATGCCGGCATCCTCGAACAGCTTCACCGTGCGATAGACGGTGGCGATGGAGATGTGCGGGTCGATCGCGGACGCACGGCGATACAGTTCTTCGGCGTCGGGATGGTCGATGGCGTCCGACAGCACGCGCGCGATCACGCGGCGCTGGTCCGTCATGCGCAGGCCTTTGTCGACACAGAGTTTTTCGATGCGGGTCATGATGGGCCGAAGGTTAGGCGAAATCGTCCGGGAGCGGAAGCCTCAGTACCAGAGCATCGCCGCCATTATAATAGCCTTTTCGCGCCCCCACCTTTGTGAAGCCCAGCCTGGCATACAGGGCGCGGGCGGCGGGATTTTCGACGCCAACTTCCAAAAACACGCTTTTGGCCCCCATGCTGCGCACTTTGCTGATAGTGGCTTGCAACAAGGCGCGGCCCAGGCCTTTGCCGCGCTTGTACGGATGTACCGCCAGCGTGAGAATCTCCGCCTCGTCGGCCACGGCGCGCGCCAGCACAAAACCGTCTTCATGGGCAAAGGCGAAGGTGCCGGGCTTCACCAGCAGCGCGCTGATGGCGGCGGCATCCCAGGGATCGGGGAAACAGGCCGCATGCAGCGCCGCCAGCGTGTAGGTGCCGGCGCGGGAATCGAATGGCAGGACTTCAAACAAGAACTTTTCCCCCGGGCAGCTTGGCATCGGGCGCGCGCAAGTATAGCGGGCCCGGTGCTTGCGTCGGCACCGGCATCGCCCGGGCCAGCCGCGCCGCCCACAAGGCATCGGGCTGGCGAATGGTGGAAAGCGTGAAATCGGCGCCCAGCGTTTCCTGCGCGGTCACCGCGCCGGTGCCGGCAATCGCGCAAGGGCCAAAAATGCGAATGCGCGCCACCGCATCGGCAAAGGGCAGCACGCAGGGTTGCTGGATAACGTCGTCGCCGTCGCGCAGCAGCAGATAGGCTTCCTCGCGCCGCGCATCGTGAATCACCGCGGCTCTGCCTTGGCTTGTTTCATCCATCGCGGCCAGGGCGATGGCTTCCAGCGTGGTGACGCCGGTGAGTGGCAGATGCAGCGCCAGCCGCAAGCCGCGCATGAAGGCCAGGCCGACACGTTGTCCGGTGAAAGTGCCGGGGCCGGTGGTGACGGCAAGCTGGGTCAGCGCCGCAAAATCCGTCGCCGCGCCGCGCATGGCCTCATCGACCATCGGCGCCAGGCGTTCGGCATGGCCCCGGTCCATCGCTTCAAAGATATGGGCGCGGATCTTTTCGCCGTCCAGCAGCGCAACCGAACAGCCGCCGAGCGCGGTATCCACCGCAAGCAGCATGTCAGAGGATCTTGCAGGCTTCGTCGAAGCCCAGACGCGCGGCGCGCGGGCGCACGCTTTCCGCCACGCCGTAGCCCAGATTGCAGAGAAAATAGGACTTTATCGCGGTACCCGCGAAGAACGCCTTGTCCACGCCGTCATTGTCGAAGCCCGACATGGGGCCGCAATCCAGCCCCAGCGCGCGCGCCGCCACGATCAGATAACCACCTTGCAAACCGGCGCTGCGCATCGCCATGAAGCGGGCTTTCTGCGGATCCTGGGCAAGACTTTCAGACATCCTGTCGGCGGCCCTGGGCGCCAGCTTGTGCAACGTGCTGGCGAAATCCAGGTCATACCCTATGATCGCGGTGGCCGGAGCAGCCATGGTCTGCTTGCGATTGCCTTCATCCAGCAACGGCTCCAGCCGCGCCTTGGCGTCTTTCGACACCACGAAGTGAAACCGCGCCGGGGTGATGTTGGATTCGGTTGGGCCCCAGCGCATCAGGTCATACAGCGCCATCAGGAGCGCGGGCGAAACCGGCTTGTCCTGCCACTGGCGCAGGGTGCGGGCGCTGCGGAAAATCGTGTCCAGCGCGGCGTCGGAAATCGCGTGATCGGCTTGCGCCAGATAGGGTTCGGCATTGCTCATGCCTGAGGCTATCACACGGATTCGACCGCGGTCACTTCCGGCACGTAATGGCGCAGCATGTTTTCGATGCCGTTCTTCAACGTCATGGACGACGACGGGCAGCCCGCGCACGAACCTTGCAGCTTCAGCGAGACCACGCCGCTGGCGCCATCAAAGCCCTTGAAGATGATATCGCCGCCATCCTGCGCCACGGCGGGACGCACCCGGGTTTCGATCAGTTCCTTGATCTGGCCGACGATTTCGGAATCCGCCTCGCTATAGGTCTCTTCCGCTTCCTCGGCGCTGCCTTCCAGCAGCGGCAGGCCGGCCGTGAAATGCTCCATCACCGCGCCCAGGATGGCGGGCTTGAGATGCTTCCAGTCGCCGTCGCGCTTGGTCACCGAAATAAAGTCCGCGCCGAAAAACACCCGGCTGACTTCGGGAATGGAAAACAGCGCCTTGGCGAGCGGCGAGCGCCCGGCGGACGACACATCCGGGAAATCGGCCACGGCGCCTTCTCCCATCACATCCTTGCCGGGCAGGAATTTCAGGGTGGCGGGATTGGGGGTCGATTCCGTCTGGATGAACATGGCGGCGCTCTTTGATCTCCCCCGATAAATGAACCTCGGGCGTGTCGGCATCAAGGCTTGGATGATATATGTTTTTACCCGGATAGTATTGACCATGATATTATACCCGGGTAATTAAAGCACATGAGTTATTCCGCCTTTTCCGGCTTCGATCACCTGGCGTCCGGGTCTTTGGCTGAGGCGTATGCCGCCAGCCTGTCCGCCGCCAACGCCGTGATCTTCGACCGTGAAACCGGCCGGGTGGTTGATATCGACCCGCGCTTCCCGCCCACCGCCGACGATGCGCCCAAGGCGGGCCGCCCCAAACTGGGGGTGGTGCCACGGGAAATCACGCTTTTGCCCAGGCATTGGGACTGGCTGGCGACCCAGCCGGGCGGCGCTTCGGTGACGCTGCGCAAGCTGGTGGAAGAGGCCAGCCGCAACCCCAAAGCCCAGATGCGCCAGAAGCGCGACGCCGCCTACCGCTTCGCCACGGCTTTGGTGGGTAATGCGCCGGGATATGAGGAAGCCATGCGGGCGCTGTATGCCGGGCAGAAAGACGAGTTCGCCGCCCATATCGAAGCCTGGCCTGCGGATGTTCGGGCCGAGCTGGAGGCGTTAACGGCTGACGCCTTCGAAGATTAAAAATCCGAGACGATGCCCTTCTTTTCCCAGTCGCCGTAGCGGGTGGGCTCAGGGCCTTTGCGTCCGCCCAATTCCGGCGGCAATTCCTGTTTAGTCTCGGCGGCGCGGCGGGCCTCAGCTTCCGCATTGGCGCGGGCGGCCGCGTCCGCGATGCGGGCGGCGACGTCCTGGGGCGAAGGCGATGCTTGATTGGCCATGCGCCGATCTTACATGAAGTGGGTCAAGGAGACCAAAGACAGATGAATACCCTTCGCACCGGCATGTTGCTGGCCCTGATGACCGGCATTTTTGTGGCGGTCGGCGCCATGATCGGCGGCAGCTCAGGCGTGCTGATCGCGTTCGGCATGGCGCTGGCCATGAACCTGTTCGCCTACTGGAATTCCGACAAGGTCTTGCTGCGCATGTATGGCGCGCGCCAGGTCGATGCCGCCAGCGAGCCGGAAATCTTCGCCATGGTTCAGCGGCTGGCCGCCAACGCCCAGTTGCCGATGCCCAAGGTCTACATCATGGACAATCCGCAGCCCAACGCCTTTGCGACGGGCCGCAATCCGGAAAATGCCGCCGTGGCCTTCACCACCGGCATCCTGGAACAACTCACGCCTGAAGAACTGGCGGGCGTGGCGGCGCACGAGCTGGCGCACATCAAGCATCGCGACACGCTGACCATGACCATCACCGCGGTGATCGCAGGCGCGATTTCGATGCTGGCCAACATGGCCATGTTCATGGGCGGCGACCGCCGCAACCAGCCTGGCGGCCTGGCGCTGACGCTTGTGGTGTCGATGCTGGCGCCCATCGCCGCGATGCTGGTGCAGGCCGCGATTTCGCGTTCGCGCGAATATGAAGCCGACCGCGCTGGCGCGGAAATTTCGGGCCGCCCGCAATGGCTGGCCGGCGCGCTGGCGCGCATGGAGCGCAGCGTGCGCAGCGGCACGCCCAACCCGGAAGCCGACGCCAACCCGGCCACCGCGCATCTGTTCATCATCAACCCGCTGCATGGCGGCCTGTCGGGCCTGTTTGCGACCCATCCGGCCACCGAAGACCGCATCGCGCGCCTGAACGCGATGACGGGCAGCAGCCAGCCCGCAGTTGTCACCGCAGGCAATGGCCCGTGGATCGGCGGCCGCCGTCAGGCTGTCGCGCAGCCGAAAAGTCCCTGGGGCTAAGCCGCCGCCGCGTAACCGCCATCCACCGGGATAGCGGTGCCGGTGACGAAGTCTGAGGCGGGACCGGCCAGAAACATCGCGATGCCCGCCATGTCGTCCGGCGTGCCCCAGCGTCCTGCCGGCGTGCGGGCCACCACCTTCTCATGCAGCCCTGCGACCTGCTCGCGCGCCGTCTCGGTCAACTCGGTATCAATCCAGCCGGGCAGCACGGCATTGACCTGAATGTTGTCTGGCGCCCAGGCGACCGCCAGTGACTTGGTCAACTGCACCACCGCGCCCTTGCTGGCACCATAGGGCGCGGCGAAAGACGCGCCGAAGATCGATGTCATCGAGCCGATATTGATGATCTTGCCGCCGCGCGTCTTCATGTGCGGATAGGCGGCCTGGCAGCAGACAAACAGACTGGTCAGGTTGATGTCCAGCACACGCTGCCATTCTTCCAGCGCGAAGTCCTGCGGGGGTTTGCGAATATTGATGCCGGCATTGTTGATCAGGATGTCCAGGCGGCCAAATTTCTTTACCGTCTTGTCCACCACCGCCCTGGCCCCGGCCTCGTCCGCCAGGTCGACAGCAATAGCATCGGCCTTGCCGCCCAGCAGCGCCACCGCGCGGCGGTTCTTTTCGCCGTCACGCCCCGCGACCATCACGGTCGCGCCCAGGCTGGCGAGCCCCCTGGCCATGCCCAGCCCGATGCCGCCATTGCCGCCCGTCACCAGGGCAACCTTTCCCGTCAGATCAAACGCCGTCATGGTCGCACCTCGCTCGCATACGAAGTGCGCAGATAATGCCCGTTAAAGCTTGGCCGCAAGGGCGGCGACTGCTTTAACAGCGCCCATGAATGATGCTGGGCTACCGGCGCGCCGGGCCGCGCTTTCGATTCTGTCAGGGGTACTGCAAAAACGTCGTCCGCTTGACGCCGGGCTGGACAAGCTTGCGGGTCTTTCGCCGCGCGACGCGGGCTTCGCCCGCGCGCTGGTCAGCGAAACCCTGCGCCACATGGGCGCGCTGGATGCGGTGCTGCGCAAGTTCATCGCCAAGCCGCTGGTGCCGCACAAGGCGGGCGCGACCAGTGAAGTTCTTTTGCTTGGCGCGTGCGAGCTTCTGATCCTGAAAGTCGCGGCACATGCGGCTGTGGATGCCGCCAACCAGTTGGCAGCGAAAGATTCCAAGGCGGTGCATTTCAAGCCCCTGGTCAATGCGGTGCTGCGCAAGGTCGCCAAGGAAGGCGAAGCGGTTCTGTCGGGGCTGGACCGCGAGCGGCTTTCCACGCCCGACTGGCTGTGGACACGCTGGGCCGCGCAGTATGACGCCGGCACCGCGCGCATCATCGCCCGCGCCCATCAGCGCGAAGCCCCCATCGACATTGTTCTGAAATCGCCCGACGCGGTGACGCCCGCCAGCGAAGCTTTGTTCGGCACTGTGCGCCGGCTGAGCGACGAAGGCCGTATCGAAGACCTGCCCGGATTTGCGGATGGCGCGTGGTGGGTGCAGGACGCTGCCGCGACCTTGCCCGCCATGCTGCTGGGCGATGTGCGCGGCAAGACCGTCATCGATCTGTGCGCCGCGCCGGGCGGCAAGACCATGCAGCTTGCAGCAGCCGGCGCGAATGTCATCGCGGTAGAGATCGATGCAACTCGCGCCGAGCGTATTCGCGAGAATCTGGCGCGCACCAAGCTGAGCGCAGACATTGTGACCGCCGACGCGCGGGATGTGGAAACCAAGGCGCCCTTCGTGCTGATCGACGCGCCTTGCACGGCCACCGGCACCATCCGCCGTCATCCCGACCTGCCCTGGATCAAGGGCGCCGCCGACGTCACCATATCGGCGGGCGCGGCGTATGAGATTCTGGAAAGCGGTGCCGCGCTGGTCGAACCCGGCGGCACGCTGGTCTTCGCGGTCTGCTCGCTGGAACGCGAAGAGGGTGAAGAGCAGATCGCGGTCTTCCTGTCGCAGCATCCGGAGTTTGCGCGCGCGCCCATCAGGGCGGATGAAGTCTTCGGCAACAGCGACTGGATCACGCCCGATGGCGACCTGCGCACCCTGCCCTGTTACCTGGGCGACAAGGGCGGCATGGATGGCTTTTACGCGGCGCGGCTGAAACGCGTCTGAGTGTCATTCCCGGCGAGCGCGAAGCGCGAGGGAGTTTGTAGCGGCAGCGTACAAACAATCCATGTTGAAACATGCGCACGTTTTGAGATGGATTCCCTTCCCCTCGCGCAGCGATGCTGCGCTCGGCCGGGAATAACAGATGTGCTTAGAGACGCCCTAACGCGTAAGCGATCGCCAGATACACCTTGCCGGTATCCGCCGACAGCAGCGTCGAGGTCAGCAGGCCGCCGCCGTCGCCTTCGCGCGCCCGCGCCAGCAGCGTTTCAAACTCCGCCAGATAGGCATCGGCCGCATCGTGGAAACGCTTGTCGTCGCGATAGAGAATGGTGATGCGGTCCACCGCCTCTTCGTCGATGGTCTCGGCCAGGCGGCGCGCGAACACGGCGCGGTCACCCGCCAGATAACGCTTCCAGTCCTCATCGCCGGGCTGGGCATCGTCCAGCGCCGACAGGTCGATGGCCATGTCGGCCAGCGCCAGTTCCAGCGCGCCCAAGGTGGCGGCGTTGTCGAGATTGGGCTTGGCGCCGAAGCGGGCGGGAAGACGGATATCGCCATTGTTCTGCTCGGCCGCCGCCAGAAGGGTTTTCATTTCCCAGGTCTTGCCGTCGCGCGCGCTGCGGTCCGGCGACTTGCGCGTGGTCAGCTTGCGGGCCAGGCCCTTGAGCCCTTCGCTTTCCGGCTCGGCCTGCGGCTTCATGGGGCCGCCCAGATCGGGCGGCGTGATCTTCTGCGTCGAGCGCGCATGCAGCGTCGACATGGTGCGCGCCGATAGGTCGAGAAGCTGTTCGGTTTCGGCCGCCATGGTCTGGCGCACGCGGCGCGCTTCTTCCTGCACCAGCCCCGGAAGTCGGATCAGGTGCTTTTCGACTTCGCGCGTGGTTTCCGACAGCAGGCTGCGGATCTTGCCGGCTTCGGCGCTCATCTCGCCGCTGGCGCGCAGCAACCGCTCGCATTCGGCCATCGCCTCGCCCACCAGCAGGCGCGCGTCATGCTTGGCCTGGGCGGCGCTTTCGCCGATCAACGTCTGGGCGCCGGTGCCCGCATCCTTCAGTGCCGCCGACAATCCGGCCAGCACATTGGCCGCCGCTTCGCTGGTCTGGGTCAAGCGTTCGGCTTCGCGCGCGAACGCGTCGGTGAGCTGCGCCGCGCGGGTGGCGGCATTGGACATGATCAGTTCCAGGTGACGCTCGGCGTCGCCGGTGACCATTTCGAATTTCTTGGCTTCGCCGCCCAGCGCGTCGATCGCCGATTCCATGCCGGTGCGCTGTTGCGACAGCGCGGTTTCAAACGCTTCGCTTTCGTCCTTCAGCTTCTGCACCAGCTCGTGCATCTGGGCGCGGTGTTTTTCCTGGCGCGCCAGCACGAATTCGGCACGGCTCATCACCGAGTCGGAAACCTCCTCGATGCGCGAGGCATGGCTTTCCAGCATCTTGGCGGCTTCCAGCGGCGTTTCGGCCGCCGAGGTGATGGCGGCGCGGAAACCGGCGGCCTGCACGTCCAGCGACTGGGTCGCCATCTTCAGCGTGCCTTCGGCCGATTCCATCATCGACTTGAGCTGCGCGGCGCGGCCCGCCACGGTTTCCCCGGCGCGGCTGGCGGCATCGGTGAGATTGTCGCCGAGGCTTTCCAGCCGCTGGCTTTCCTGGTTGAGACGGGCGGCGATGGTGTCGCCGCGCACTTGTGCGCGGGCGCCCGCGTCATCCAGCGTGGAAATCTGTTTTTCCAGCACCGCCTCCAGCGTGCGCATGCGCTGGAACGCGACATCCAGACCGGTGTTCAAACCATCCAGTTCGCGGCGCACGGCGCGGGCCAGCCGCGCAGCATTGTTGGCGGCGGTTTCATCGGCGGCGAACAGCCGGTCGCTGGCGGCCAGCATCAGCGTGGTGGCATCGGCCATGGCGGCGCTGCGGGCGAGCGCGGCGGCGATGGCGACGAAGAAAAAGGGCGGCAGCAAAATCGCGGCGGCGATCAGCGCCTGGGCCGACAGCGGCTGCGCCAGAACCTGCGCGCCCAGCCAGCCCCAGACAAAGGCGCATCCCACGCCCACCCAGAACAGGGACAGGGTGGCGCCGGTGATCAGCGCCAGTTGGGCGAAACGGCTTTTCTTCACGCGCGGAATCGGGGCGGCAGGCGCGGCTTGCGTGTTGGCCGGCTCAACAGTCCTGTCGAGCGGAACCGGCTGCCCGAATGTCCTGGCCATGTCTAAAGCCCTGAATTTGCCCTGTCTTTTTCCATGTTAAGCACGATCGCGGCCCATTTCACACCCAAAAGCACGCATTAACGCGGCTTTAGCGGCATCCGGCGCAGGATCACGGGGTATTCGCAGGAAAACGCCATGTCCGCCGCCCCCGTCGATCTGGAGCATCTGGCCCGCTACACCGGCGGCGACAAGACCCTGAATGCCGAGATCCTCAAGCTGTTCGACGGCCAGGTCAGCGAGATGGTCGGCCAATTGCTCAGCATCCTGGAACAGCGCGACGCCCGCAAATGGCGCGAAGTCACCCATACCATCAAGGGCGCGGCGCGCGGCGTCGGCGCCTTTGCCATGGGGGAAGCGGCGGCGACGGCCGAGCCGGTCGACCCGGCGATCAATCACGACCGTGCCGTGGAAGTGATCGAAGCGCTGCGCGTCGAAGGCGAAGCGGTGCAGGAATTCATCGCCAGCTATCTGGCGGCCTGAACATTTAAGCCAGCAATTTCAGCGCTTATCGAAGGCGTCGAACTCGTGCTTGATCGAGGCTTCGATCAGGGCGCGCCATACCGGCTCGGCGATATCGGCGGACAGCCCGGCCTTGCGGCCTTCGGCGATCACCTTCGACACCACTTCCTCAATCCGCGCCGGATCGCGCACCTGGTCGCGACCGGTCTTGAGCTGCGCGGCCCGTTCGATATAGGCCTGGCGCACCGCCAGCAGCGCTACCAGCCGGGCATCCAGCGCATCGATGGCCGCGCGCAGCTCGGTCATCGAGCCGCAATCACCGGCAGGGATCAGGCCCTGTTTGAGGGGAGCGTCATTTTGCATCGCAGCACTGTTATAGGCGGGGGTTGTGAGTCTGGCTATTTCTACATATAAAAGCGACGTTTTCCCAGCGATTACACGAACTTAGGTGTGAAATCCATATGAGCGCTGCTCCCATCGAAACCGATGTCGTCATTATTGGCGCGGGCCCCATCGGCCTGTTCGCCGTGTTCGAGCTGGGATTGCTGGATCTCAAATGCCATCTCGTCGATATCCTGGACCGTCCGGGCGGCCAGTGCACCGAGCTTTATCCGGAAAAGCCGATCTATGACATTCCCGGCCTGCCCATCGTGACGGGCCAGGAACTGGTCAACCGCCTGATGGAGCAGATCAAGCCGTTCGACCCGCAATTCCATTTCAGCGAAATGGCGACGGGCCTGGAAAAGCTGCCCGACGGCAAGTGGAAGCTGAAGACCGATGCCGGCACCGAACTGATTGCCCCCGTGGTGATCATCGCCGCCGGCGCGGGTTCGTTCCAGCCCAAGCGTCCGCCGGTGCCCGGCATCGAAGCGTTTGAAAATGCCGGCGACGGCATCGGCGTGCATTACGCCGTGCGCAAGATGGAAACCTTCCGCGGCAAGAACATCCTGATCGCCGGCGGCGGCGACAGCGCGCTGGACTGGGTAATCAACCTGGCCCCGCTGGCCAAGAGCATGACGCTGGTCCATCACCGCGACGGTTTCCGCGCCGCGGCCCACAGCGTCAACCAGATGCGCGAACTGGAAGCGGCGGGCAAAGTGAAATTCCACGTCGCATCGGTGAAGGCGATCCATGGCGAACCCGGCAAGCTGGCGGGCGTCACCCTGGCCGGCCACGACAAGACCGAATGGCATCACGAAACCGATGCGTTCCTGCCCTTCTTCGGCCTGACCATCAAGCTGGGGCCGATCGCCGAGTTCGGCATCAACCTCAACGAAAACCTGATCCCGGTGGACACGGCGCGTTTCGAAAGCCAGACGCCCGGCATCTTCGCCATCGGCGACATCAACACCTATACCGGCAAGCTGAAGCTGATCCTGTCGGGCTTCCATGAAGCGGCGCTGGCGGCGCAGGCGGCCTTCGCCATCGCGCGCCCCAACGAAAAGCTGCGCTTCCAGTACACGACCTCGTCTTCGAACCTGCAAAAGAAATTGGGTGTCTCGTGAGTGAGCCGCGGTCGCCGAAGGCGGCGAATTGATCCGGTGGATCAATTCGAGTGGCGAACGCCGCGAGCACGAGCGAGCGGCACGATAGAACTGTAGAAGGAATGACAAGGTCATGAAGATCATCGCCATCGACCGCCAGGGCAAGGAACACACGCTGGAAGGCCGCGACGGCTGGAGCGTCATGGAAATCCTGCGCGACGGCGGGCTGGATGTTGCCGCCGAATGCGGCGGCGCCTGCGCCTGCGCGACCTGCCACGTCTACATCACCGATGGCTGGTTCGATAAGTTGCCCAAGCCGTCGGACGCCGAGATCGACATGCTGGACATGGCGCTCGCCGTCGAGCCGAATTCGCGCCTGTCGTGCCAGGTGATCTGCAGCACCGAGACCGACGGCATCAAGGTCACTGTTGCGCCTGAGTAGGCTGACCGGCCCCCACTGAGTGGCCCAGTTGGTATGTTAGTTTAAGGGCATCATTTGCACCATCCCGTTGCTAGCCGGCTGATCTGGCGGCCAGACTGTGGCCTGCGGTGCCGGTGGTCGGTATCCCAACGATGAGTGCGGG
>CAILUV010000092.1 GCA_903837555.1 uncultured Alphaproteobacteria bacterium | reverse complement strand
CCCGCACTCATCGTTGGGATACCGACCACCGGCACCGCAGGCCACAGTCTGGCCGCCAGATCAGCCGGCTAGCAACGGGATGGTGCAAATGATGCCCTTAAACTAACATACCAACTGGGCCACTCAGTGGGGGCCGGTCAGTCAACAACATGATCCAGCGCCGCCAGCAGTCGATCATGCAGGCGTTTCCCGACGCGCTCGACCTTATGCTGATCTGCGTGGAATCGGGCATGTCGATCGAAACCGCCTTCACCCGCGTCTCCGCCGAGATCGGCAGCCAGTCGCCGGAACTGGCCGAGGAACTGGCGCTGACCACCGCCGAACTGTCCTATCTGCCCGACCGCCGCCAGGCTTTCGACAATCTGGCCAAGCGCTGCGGCCATGACGGCGTCAAGCAGGTCGCCACCGCGCTGAACCAGGCCGAGAAATACGGTACGCCCATGGGTCAGGCGCTGCGCGTCACCGCCACCGAAAACCGCGAATTACGCATGCAGGAAGCCGAGCGCAAGGCCGCATCCTTGCCCGCCAAGCTGACGGTGCCGATGATCATCTTCTTCCTGCCCTGCCTGTTCGTGGTTATCATGGGCCCGGCGGCGATCACCATCAGCCGGATGATGTAGGCCGAGCGGCCGCTCTAGATCCTGTTCACAGGCAACTTCAGATAGACATGGCCGTCGGCATCCGCAGGCGGCATGTGACCGGCGCGGATATTCACCTGCACCGACGGCAGGATCAGGACCGGCATCGGCAGCGTCTTGTCGCGCGCGGTGCGCAGGGCCACGAAGTCCTCCTCGCTGACGCCATCATGGACATGGATATTCTTAGCCCGCTCTTCGCCGACGGTGGAATGCCAGGCCGGCGTGTCCCGCCCTGGCGCCTTGTAATCGTGGCACATCCACAGATGGGTATCGGCCGGATGCGCCAGGATGCGGCGGATGGAACGAAAGAGCGTGCGCGCGTCGCCACCCGGAAAATCGGCTCGGGCGGTGCCATAGTCCGGCATGAAGAGCGTGTCGCCGACAAAGATATTGTCCGCGATGCGATAGCTGACACAGGCCGGGGTATGACCGGGCGTGTTCATGACCTCGATGTTGAGGCCGCCAGCCATCAGGATTTCGCCATCCTGTAACAGCCGGTCGAACGGCGCGCCGTCGCCTGTCACGTCGGACGCGCCGAAGATGGGCGCGAAAGTGGTCTGCACTGCGCGAATATGCTCGCCGATGGCAACCTTCGCCCCGGTCGCAGCCTTGATGTAAGGAGCCGCCGACAGATGGTCCGCATGGGCGTGGGTTTCCAGGATCCAGTCCACGGTCATCTGACCCGCCTGGACGGCGGCCAGCAGCGCATCGGCTGACCCGGTGGAGGTGCGCGCGGACTTGGGATCGTAATCCAGAACCGGATCAATGATGACGGCGCGCCCAGACGCAGGATCGCTCACCAGATAGCTGACCGTGGAAGTCTGTGGGTCGAAAAATGCCTGAATCGCCGCTTTCATGACCTGGCACTCCCTTGTTCGCTTGACAATATATTAGACAATACTAATATATCAAGCAGGAAAGGGAGCAAGGCTGTGAACGGGATTTCCGCCAGGGATTTGAAGGCCATGCGCAAGAATGCCGGCGCCGCTGCCGCCATGATGGCCGCGCTGTCGCATGAGGCACGCCTGCGTGTGCTGTGCGACCTGGTGGAAGGCGAGCGCATGGCGGGCGAGCTGGTGGAAAGGTCTGGCCTCAGCCAGTCGGCCCTGTCGCAACACCTGGCGCGGCTGCGCGAACAAGGTCTGGTCGCGACCCGGCGGGATGGCCAGGCGATCTTCTATTCCATCGCCGATCCCGATGCCGCCCGCATCCTGGCGGTGCTGCATGACATCTATTGCAAGAGGTAAACAGCCATGAGTCTGCCCACCATTACCCCAGCCCAGGCCCAGCGGCGCCTTGCCGACGGCTCTGCCATCCTGATCGATATCCGCGAGCCGATGGAGCATGCGCGCGAAGCGATACCCGAAGCCCGGCTCGCATCGCTATCGACCCTGGCCGCGGGATCGCTTCCGGCGACAGGCGAAAATCGCCCAGCGGTCATCTTTCATTGCCAGAGCGGAAAGCGCACCGCGGACAATGCCGCCCGGCTGAAGGCCTGCGGCGCGCCCGAGGCTTTCATTCTGGAAGGCGGTCTGTCCGGCTGGAAGGCTGCGGGATATGCGACGCGCGTTGACCGCACCAAGCCCATTGAACTGCAGCGACAGGTGCAGATCGCCGCGGGGACGCTGGTTCTTCTGGGCCTGCTGCTGGCATGGCTGGCCGCCCCGCAATTCATTCTCCTGTCGGCCTTTGTCGGCGGCGGCCTTGTGTTTGCCGGCGTGTCCGGCTGGTGCGGAATGGCGCAACTCCTTGGCGCATTGCCCTGGAACCGGGCCGGCTGATGGGCTGGACCGATCTCGCTTCGCTGGGCTCCGGCGGACTGGTCGGCTTTGCCCTGGGGCTGTTCGGGGGCGGGGGCTCGATTCTTGCGGTGCCGCTGCTGGTCTATGCCGTGGGCATCAAGGACGCGCATGTCGCCATCGGGACCAGCGCGCTCGCTGTGTCGGTGAACGCCTTCGCCAACCTCACATCCCATGCCCAGGCTGGAACCGTGAAATGGCCCTGCGCCATCGTGTTTGCGCTTGCGGGCATTGCAGGTGCGGCGCTGGGTGCAACCCTTGGCCGGCATGTCGATGGCCAGCATCTCCTGTTCCTGTTTGGGATCGTAATGCTGATCGTGGCGGCCGGCATGTTCGGCCGCCGCGCGGCCGGCGGTGACCCGCTGGTCCATATCGACAGGGGCATTGCGGTACGCCTGGTGGGCACCGGTCTGGTGGTGGGCTTCCTGTCCGGCTTCTTTGGAATCGGCGGCGGGTTTCTGATTGTGCCGGCGATCATGCTGGGCAGCGGTATGGCAACCATCAATGCCGTGGGCTCATCCCTGGTCTCCGTCGGCGTGTTCGGTCTGACGACCGCGATCACCTATGCGGCAGCCGGCATGGTGGACTGGCGGGTAGCCGGCATTTTCATTCTGGGCGGAATCGCGGGTGGACTGGCAGGGGTGAAACTGTCGGTCCGGCTTGCGCAAAAGCGCGGCCTGCTCGCAAAGGCTTTTGCGGTCGCTGTGGTGTTTGTGGCCGCGTTTGTCTTGTGGAAATCGTCCGCCGGCATTCTGCGCTGACCCACGGCTCCCACTCCCTTGGCAAGACGCGCAGGAGAGGGAGGCGGTTTCAGCAGCCGCGGCGAGCTTCGGCCAGCAAGCGCAAATCAGACGGGATGCTAATAAGCGCTGGCGCTAAGACGCAGGGCCGGGACCGGGTTCTTGGACGCGGCTGCGGCGGTCGCGGTCGGCTTGACCGGCGCGGCGGGCTTAGCTTGGGCGGCCTTGACCGGTGCGGGCTGCGGCTTGGACTGCGCGGGCGCAGGCTTGGCGGCGGCCTGTTTTGTCTGGGCGCCCTTGTCGGCTTCCATCTGCTTGGCGACTTTTTCCGCGCGGGCCTGCAGGTCTTCAGCCGCATTGGCAGCAGTCTTGCGGGCCGGTTCACTCTTGGCGGCGGGCGCAGCAGCAGCCTTGACCGGCGCCGGGGTCGCCTGCGCCGGGGCGCGGGCAACATCGGATTTGGGCGCGGGCGTCAGCGAACGCGGCGCGCGGGTGGCGACGGGCGGACGGGGAATGGCGACGGCGACAGGACCGGCCAGCGGATCTTCCGGCACGCGCTGCATCACCACGCCCTGCGGCGCAGGGCGCGCAGCGGCCATCTGCGGCTGGGCCTCGATCATGGTGTTCTGAACCGGCGCAGGCGCAGGCACTGGCACCGGCGGCGTCGGCAGGTCGACGAACGGCGCGGGTTGAACCGGGCGGGGCGCAATGGCGGCGGTGCGTTGCGGCTCCCGCGCGGCGCGCGCAGGCGCGGGCGGCGTGGGCAGGGCCGTGGCGGCGACGCTGGTGCGCGGCGCAGGCGAGGGCGCGGCATTGGTGACGGCATATTCGGCGTCGGGCGCGGGCTTGGGCGCCAGTTCGCGGATCATGGCGATGTTGCGCGCGATCTTGGTATCGGATGCGCCGCCCGCGATCTCGGCGCGGGCGATCAGCTTCTGGGCCCCTTCCGGATCGTTGGCCAGCATGCGCGACAGCGCATAGTTGGACAGGATGCTGGCTTCGCCCGGACGGATCGCGAGGGCCTGTTCGTAGGCCTGCTTCGCTTCGGTCTGCTTGCCAAGCTGGTCATAGGCGACGCCCAGCGCCGAATGCACGGTCCAGTCACCCGGTTGCAATTGCTGCGCGCGGGTCAGAAAGTTGATGGCTTCCTGGGCGCGGCCCATCGCGGCCAGCGTCTTGCCATACTCGCTGATCACGCGCTGATCGTCGGATGCGACCATCATCAGTTGCGACAGATGGCGGATGGCTTCGGAATAATTGCCGTCGGTGCGCAGAAGCTGCGCCTGGCGGATGCTGCCGTCGAGAGTCTCGGCCGGCTTCACATCCGTGCCCGCCTTCACCGACTGGGTGCCTGTTTCAGCCTTGGCGTCCTTGTTGGATTCGCCGAACAGCCAGCCGGCCTGTGCCGGGCCGACGAGCGCGGTCGAGCCGAGCAGAAGAATCGCCAGCGCAGCGCCAAAACGGAAGTGCGTGTAAGCCATGGGGGGCAGCCTTAAAGATACGCCGCCGAACCTTGCCAGCCGGCGGTCAACAAACCCTTAAGTATGTTGGCTCATATAGAAGTAACACTTGCCGGCACCTGTTCGTTAACGGCCCTACTCCTGACGCAATAAAGGGTTAACCATTCGCGCATGTCCCAGCGTATCGCCGCTCTTCTCGCCCTGGCCGGATTTGTCCTGACGGTAACGGGCGTGTGGCTGTGGGGCGGCAATGTCGGGCCGCAGGCGCCGTCGTCGCGCGTCTCCTTCCAGATCGCGACTGGCTCCACCGGCAGCCTGTATTTTCCCGTCGGCCAGGCATTGGCGGGCGTCATCAGCCATCCCCCCGGCGTGGGGCGCTGCGAAACCGCAACTGTGTGCGGCCCGGCGGGCGTGATCCTGTCGGCGCGCACCAGCGAAGGCGCCGCCGACAATCTGCGCAGCATCGATCAGGGGCTGGTGGATTCGGGGCTTTCCGAAGGCGATGTGATCGCGGCTGCCGTGCGCGGCCAGGGCGCGTTTCGCAGAAGCGGCAAGGCCACGCATCTGCGCATCATCGCCTCGCTGTTCGACGAACAGGCGCATCTGGTGGTGGCGGCCAAGTCGAACATCCAGGCGGTGGGCGATCTGCGCGGCAAGCGCGTGATGCTGGGGGGCATGGAAAATACCGGCGCGATCTTCCGCGCCCGCGCCATTCTTTCGGCTTACAGGGTGGGGCGCATCCGTCTGGTGCCGTTCGAAACCGGCAACGCCGCCCAACTGTTGCGCGAAGGCAAGATCGATGCCTTCCTGACCATGACCGCCGCGCCGCTGGATTCCGTGTACGACCTGATCGACCAGAATATCGGGCGGCTGGTGCCGCTGGACGGCGCGGGGCGCGAGCGCCTGCTGAAAACGACGCCGCAGCTTCGCGCCGCGCTGATTCCGGCCGGCCTGTATCCGCGCATCGGCGCGGTGGAAACGGTGGGCGTGCGCGCCTATTGGGTGACGCGCGATGATGAGCCCGATCCCCTGGTCTATGGCATCACGCGCGCCATGTTCCATCCCGCCAACCGCGCCGCGCTCGCCGAAGGTCATCACGGCGCAGGCCAGATCAGCCTGCATCTGGCGGCGCAGAACCCGCCTGCGCCGCTGCATTCGGGCGCGGCAAGGTTCTACCGCGAAGCGGGCGTCCTGAATTAGGCGATGCCCGCAGCGATTTCCTCTTGCGCGCCTTTGCGCCAGACCGCCATCGCGGGCAGCGCCAGCACCCGGTCCATATAGCCGCGCACGAGGGGCGGCACGGGCACGCCATAGGTTTCAAAGCGCGACACCACCGGCGCGAACATGCAGTCGGCGATGGTGAAATGACCGAACAGGAAATCGCCTTTCGTCTCTTCCAGCGCATCCGACCAGGCGGCGATGAGGCGGGCGATCTGCTTTTGGGTATCTTCGCGCAGTTCCGGCAAGGGCAGGGTGCTGGCGAATTCCATGCCGAGCTGGTCGCGCACGTCGGGAAAGCCCGAATGCATTTCGCTCGACAGGCTGCGCGCCCGGGCGCGGGCATTCGCGTCGTCGGGCCACAGCTTGGCGCCCGGGTGACGTTCGGCCAGGGTCTCGCAGATCGCCAGGCTGTCCCACACCGTCTGGGTCTTGCCGCCGTCTTCGATCTTCAGAACCGGCACCTTGCCGGCGGGCGAATGTTGCAGGATCAGATCCCTGGTCGTCACGGGCGCGGGCGGACGGACGCGCAGGCGGATCACCACCGTCTGGAACGGCGCGCCCGTGGCGCTGAGCGCCAGGAATGGACGCAGGCTCCAGCTCGACCATTGCCGCGTGCCAACCACCAGCGTGTACGCCATGACCTGCTCCTTGCGGGAAACGCCCATGATTCATAGAGTCGCGCACCACAAAGCGTAAGGTCTTTTCATGCATCCAAGCCTTGCAACCAGCGCAAAAAACGCCGTGCCCCTGCATGCGGTGCGGGCAAAGGATGCGCGCGGCTGGCTGGCCCGGCAAAAGCGCAGCGGGCTGGTGGTGGCATCGGGCTTTGCGGGCGCGTCCGGCGCGCTGGCGGCGCTGCCGGATGCCAAGGGCGGCATTGCCGCCTGGGTTCTGGGGCTGGGCGATAGCGCGGACGCTTTTGCGCTGGCGGCTGCGGCCGAAAAACTGCCCGCCGGTGTGTACCGGCTGGGCGAGGTGCCGGCATTTTGCGGCGGCGCCCATGCCGCGCTGGGCTGGTTGATGGGCGGCTATGGCTTTGACCGCTACAAGAAAAAGACGGCACGCAAGGCGCGGCTGGTGCTGCCGACTGGCGTGGACGGCGAAGAAATTTCGCGCATCGCGCAAAACCTGTTTTCCGCCCGCGACCTGATCAACACGCCCGCCAACGATATGGGTCCTGCCGAACTGGAAGCCGCCGCGCGCGCGCTGGCGGGGCGGCATGGCGCCAAAGTGTCGGTGGTCAGCAGCGCAAATCTGACAAAGAATTATCCACTGATCGCGGCGGTGGGGCAGGGTTCGGCGCGCGCGCCGCGCCTGATCGAATTCGTCTGGGGCAAGGCCAGTGCGCCGCGTGTGACGCTGGTGGGCAAGGGCGTGTGCTTCGACAGCGGCGGCTATGACCTCAAGCCGTCCGCCGCGATGCTGATCATGAAGAAGGACATGGGCGGCGCGGCCTGTGCCCTGGCCATCGCCGGCATGGTGATGGGCGCGAAGTTGAACCTGCGCCTGCGGGTGCTGATACCGGCGGTGGAAAATTCTGTGTCCGGCACCGCCATGCGACCTGGCGATATTTTCACCAGCCGCAAGGGTCTGACAGTGGAAATCGGCAACACCGATGCGGAAGGCCGCCTGGTACTGGCCGATGCGCTGAGTGATGCCGACGAAGAAGCGCCGGAGCTGTTGATCGACATTGCGACGCTGACCGGCGCGGCCCGTGCCGCCACCGGCATGGAGCTGCCGCCCTTTTTCACCGATGATGAAAAACTGGCCGCTGATCTGTCGCGCCACGGAAAAGATGTGCAGGACCCTGTGTGGCGGCTGCCCTTGTGGCGCGGCTATGAAGACACGCTGTCCAGCCGCATCGCCGATCTCAACAACAATCCGGCCTACAATTTCGCGGGCGCCATCACCGCAGCGCTGTTCCTGAACCGCTTTGTCGGCAAGGCCAGAAGCTGGGCGCATCTGGACATTCCCGCCTGGATCGACCGCGCCAGGCCGGGCCGCCCCATCGGCGGGGAAGCCAACAGCGCGCGGACGATCTATGCGCTGCTGAAAGAACGCTATGGCCGATAAGCGAGTCACACCCGCACGCGCCGATCTCGCCGCCGCCCATTTGAAAGGCCAGGTGGACGCGCCGCGTTATGTGGAGGGCGAAAAATTTTCCGTTTGCGTTGGCCGTATGTCACTACGCGCGCGTCCGTCGGACGATGCGGCGCAGGACAGCGAGTTGCTGTTCGGCGAAAGCTTCACGGTTTATGACCGCAGCGATGGCTGGGCCTGGGGCCAGGCGGCCAATGATCTGTATGTCGGCTATGTCAAAGAGGGCGCGCTGACCGCGCCTTTTGTCGGCGAGGCGCGGGTGTCGGCGCTGATGGCGCCGGTGTTCGCGGCGGCTGATCTGAAGATGCCGGTGCGCGATCTGTTGCCGCTGAATGCGCAGGTTTCGGTGCGCCAGCGCCACGGCGATTACGCCGATATCGGCCATGGCTTTGTGCATCAGCGCCATCTGGAGCCTGCCAGCGAAAAGGATTTCGTCGCGGTGGCGCAGCGCTTTGTGGGCGTGCCCTATGTGTGGGGCGGCAAGACGGCGGCGGGTCTGGATTGCTCCGGCCTGATCCAGACGGCTTTGCAGGCCGGGGGACAATCCGCGCCGCGCGACACCGACATGATGGAAAAAGCCCTTGGTGAAAGGGTGCAGGCCGCTGACCGGCGAGGCGACCTTGTCTTCTGGAAAGGCCATATGGGCGTGATGCTGGATGCGCGGATGCTGCTGCACGCCAACGCTTTCCACATGCAGGTGGCGATCGAGCCGCTGAACGAAGCTGTCGCGCGGATCGAAAAAGTCTCCGGGCCCGTAACGGCGATCAAACGGCTTTAATAGCCGCGGCTCAGATCCACGACATTCTTGAACGGCGTGCCGCTTTGCGCGCGCGTGACGCAATCCACCACAAAGGCCGATGCGTTGCGCGGATCGGTGATGCCGGCGATATGCGGCGTCACCGTCACATTGGGCTGCGTCCAGAACGGGCTGTCGGCGGGCAAGGGTTCGGTCTGGAACACGTCCAGCACCGCGCCGCCCAGATGGCCGCTGTTCAGGGCCGCCAGCAAATCCTCTTCGCGGCAATGGCCGCCGCGGCCCACATTCATCACCCAGGCGCCCTGCGGCAATCCGGCGAACAGTTTGGCGTCCATGATGTTCTCGGTTTCCGGGGTCAGCGGCAGCATGCACACCATGATGTCGCAATGGGCCAGAAACTGCGGCAGCTCTTCGGCGCCCGCAAAGCTTGTGACGCCCGGCACGCTCTTGCGGCTGCGGCTCCAGCCGAACACCTGGAAGTCGAACATCAAAAGACGCTCGGCCGTCACCGCGCCGATATCGCCCATGCCGAGCAGGCCGATGCGCACGTCGCGCGTCGGCCGCGCCAGCATGCGTTGCTTCCAACTCGACTCCTTCTGCGCGGCGTCGAAGGCGCGTTGCTGACGATGGATGATCAGCGCATGCATGGTGACGTATTGCGCCATTTCCCGCTGCAGCGTCTCATCGACGAAGCGCACCACCGGCAGGTGGCGGGGAAATTCCGGATCGCGCAAAAAGCCGTCCACGCCCGCGCCCAGCGAAAAGATCGCCTTGAGGCGCGGCAGGGTTTTCAGGAAGCCGTGCGGTGGACGGAAGCCGACGAAATAGTCGATCTGCTGCGGCGCATAGTGATCCTTGCCGTGCAGGAAGCTGTTGAAGGCCTGATGGCCGAACAGCGCCTTGCTCAGCGCATCCCACCCCGGCGGCAACAGGAACAAGACGTTGGGCTTACCCTCTTGTCCCGCCATTGCCTGCGTCAGTGAGCCGGCGCGGCGGGAACCGGCGCACCACCCTTGGGCGATACGGTCGGTCCACCAGCGGGCGCAGCAGCGTCAGCCGGAGCTGCTGCAGGCGCAGCGGCGGGCGCGTCCGCGGGCTTGGGCGCAGGGATCGGCGCCTGGGCATCGTCGTTCGAGCGCAGATACGCGATCAGGTTGATGCGCTCCCTTTCGCTGCGGATGCCGGCGAAGCTCATCTTGGTGCCGGGAATGTCCACCGCCGGCGCCTTCAGGAACAGGTTCAGTTCGTCATAGGTCCAGTTGCCCGGCTTGCCCTTGATCGCGGCGGAATAGGCATAGCCCGGATGCGAGGCGCGGGCATTGTCGACCACCCCGAACAGGCCCGGACCGATCTTGTTGGCGCCGCCCTTGGCGAAGTCATGGCAGGCGGCGCACTTGGCGGTCGAAGCCTGGCCGGCAGCGACATCGGCGGCCGGCAGCACGGTGCCCCAGTCGGGCGCGACTTCGGCGACCGGCGCGGCAGCGGCACCGCCACCGGCGGGTTCTTCGATCACGCCTTCGACGACATAGCCGGGCTTTTCAGGATGTTCGGGCTCATAGACATGCTCGGCCACGAGGCGGACGACGAAGATAAAGAGCACCGTGCCCAGCACCGCGCCGATGATCTTGTTCCACTCAAAGGAATCCATGCCGAAAGCTCCCCAAAGCCGGGCGGACCGGCGCGAAATCTGGCGCGACATTACCCGCCGACGCACCCGCGTCATTGCGGCGAAGCGTCGCATAAATTGTAAGCGGTATCTGGCTTTAGCGCCAATCCCGGCCTACACAGGCGGCCAAAGGAACCCCGGCGGCACCCGGGCGAAAAAGAGCCCTCCAAAGACCCGATGAATCCTGTCCTTCTGATCCCCGCCCGCATGGCTTCGACCCGGCTGCCGGCCAAGCCGCTGGCCGATATCGCGGGCCTGCCCATGATCGTGCGGGTCTGGCAGCAGGCCCAGGCCGCCGGGCTCGGCCCGGTGGTGGTGGCGGCGGGCGAAGCGCAAATCGTGGACATCATCAAATCCCATGGGGGTGAGGCGGTGCTGACCGACCCGGACCTGCCATCGGGGTCCGACCGCATCTGGGCGGCGCTGCAGGCCATCGACCCCAAGGGCCAGCACGATGTGGTGGTCAACCTGCAGGGCGATCTGCCCGCCCTGGACCCCGCGCAGATCAAGGTGGTGGTCCATGCCCTGGCACGGTCGGGGGCGGACATCGCCACCCTGGCGGCGCCCATCGACAATGACGAAGACAAGGCCAATCCGGCGGTGGTCAAGGCGGTGGTGGCCTGGGATGCGGCGGGCCAGCTTGGCCGGGCGCTGTATTTTACCCGCGCCACGGCGCCGACCGGCGGCGGTCCGCTGTTTCATCATGTCGGGCTCTACGCCTATCGCCGCGAGGCGCTGGAAAGTTTTGTCGCGCTGCCGCCTTCGCCGCTGGAGCAAAGCGAAAAGCTGGAACAGTTGCGCGCGCTGGAAGCGGGCATGCGCATCGCGGTGGCGCGTGTCGAAGAAGCGCCCCTGTCGGTGGATACGCCCGCCGACCTGGAACGTGCTAGGAAGCTGTTGTCATGATCAACGCCGTTGCATCCGCCAAACGTGTCGCCTTCCAGGGCGAGCCGGGCGCCTATGCCAACCTGGCGGCGCGCGAAGCGGTGCCGCACGCCGCGGCCATTCCCAAGCCCACCTTCGAAGACGCCATCGAGGCGGCCAAGTCGGGCGATTGCGATCTGTGCATCATCCCGGTGGAAAATTCGCTGATCGGCCGCATCGCCGACATCCATCACCTGCTGCCCGATTCCGGCCTGCACATCGTGGGTGAACATTTCCTGCCCATCCGCCACCAACTGCTGGGGCTGAAAGACGCGACGCTGGACGGCGTCACCAGCGTCTACAGCCAGGCGCCCGCGCTGGCCCAGTGTCGCACGATTTTGCGCGAACGGGGACTGGTGGCGCACAACTGGTACGACACGGCGGGATCGGCCAAGCATATCGCCGAGCTGGGCGACAAAAGCGTGGCAGCCATCGCCTCGACCCTGGCGGCGGAATTCTATGGCCTGAAGATTCTGAAAGCCGATGTCGAAGACGAGCATCACAACGCCACGCGCTTCTTGATCATGTCGCGGGCCGACGAACGCGCGCCCAACACGGGCAAGGTGGTGACCAGCTTCGTCTTTCAGGTGAAGAACGTGCCGGCTGCACTCTACAAGGCGATGGGCGGCTTTGCCACCAACGGCGTCAACATGACCAAGCTGGAAAGCTATCAGCTTGGTGGCTCATTCAACGCCACGCGCTTCTATGTCGACATCCAGGGACACCCGGAAGAAGCCCATGTGGCGCGGGCATTGGAAGAGTTGGCGTTCCACACTGCCAGCCACAACATCATGGGCGTGTATCCGGCCCATCCGTTCCGCGAGGATATACCCTAACCGTTCGCCCAGTCGCGGATGAGGTGATGGGCGATGGCGATGGATGCGGGCATGGTCATCTCATCTTCGATCGTGCCCGCCAGGCGCCGGCGCGCTTCGTTCTTGGACAGCCAGCGCGCGTCGACGATTTCCGTGCCGTCGATCCGGAAGTCGCGGCTCAGCGCATCGGCATAACAGCCCAGCATCAGGGACGAGGGAAATGGCCAGGGCTGGCTGGCGTGATAGCGCACGGCGCCGATTTGCACATTGGCTTCTTCGGCGAGTTCGCGGCGCACCGCGTCTTCCATGCTCTCACCCGGCTCGACGAAACCGGCAAAGGCGGAATACAGCCCGTTCACGAACCGCGCATTGCGCCCGATCAGGCAGTGTTCGTCCAGCACCGGCAGCATGATCACCACCGGATCGGTGCGGGGAAAATGTTCGGCCCCGCAAGCCGGGCAAAGCCGGCGATAGCCGCCGTCCTGAACTTGCGTGCCCGCGCCGCAATTGGCGCAGAAGCCGTGCCGCCTGTGCCAGTCGATCAGCGCCTTGGCCTGTCCCGCGATGGCGGTGTCGCGCGCGGGCAAAACGAAAGCGCTGGCGCGCATCTCTGCAAAGGCGCCGCTACCTATCTGCGGTTCATCTTCGCCCGCAATGTCGACGGCGAACAGGCCGCGTTCTCCATCAAGGCCGAGAAAGACGCAGAGCCGTCCGTTCCAGTCGTCGCGCCAGGCCTGAAAACCGGCGCGCTCGGCCACGACCAGCGGCCTGTTCTGCCAGAAGGGAAGCACCAGGCCGGCCCGCAACCGCGATGCCAGCCATGTGGGGTCGGTCCGCTGGTCGCTGGCCCGGTCCAGCGGATTTCCTGAAAAACGCATCGCCAATTCGGACAAAATTCGACAGCCTTTCCCAATCCGGCACAGGTTCCTTAGCGGCTGGTTTACATCAGTCGCGCGATATTATCGCCATGATCCGCGTGCTGGGCTGTATTTTCGAGCAGCATGACCTGCGCCTTGTCGCCTTGGCGGCAGGGCTGTGTGTGTTCGCCTGCGCCACCGCGCTGACGATGATCACCCGCGCCCGCGCCGCCGACGAGCGCCGCGTGCGCATGAGCTGGTTGGCGGGCGCCGGCGCGGTGGCGGGATGCGGAATCTGGGCCACCCATTTTGTCGCCATGCTGGCGTACGCCACCGGGATGCCAATCGCATTCGATGCCGGCCTCACCATCCTGTCGGTGACGATTGCGATCGGGTTGTGCGCGCTGGGATTTGTCCTCGCTCTGAAGGTCGGCGGCGCGGTGGGCGGAATGCTGTCGGGCCTGGCCATATCGGCGATGCACTATATCGGCATGGCGGCGGTGCAACTGCCCGCCCGCGCGATGTGGGACATGAACTACGTCGCCGCCTCGATACTGATCGGTGTGTCACTGTCGGGCCTGGCCATGCACTTTGCGCTGCGCGGCAGAGACAAGAGTGATTACCTGCTGGGCGCCGGGCTTTTCAGCCTGGCGATTGTCGGCATGCATTTCACGGGCATGACGGCGGTCACTTTTATTCCCGAGGCGGGTTCTTCTTATTCCCGCATGGGGATTGATCCTTTCATGCTGGCGATCATGGTCGCCGCCAGTGCCGCCTTCATCCTCGGCCAGGCCCTGATCGTGGCGCTGGTGGACCGCTATCTTGCTAGGCGCGCGCAGGGGGAATCCCTACGGATGCGCGCACATATTGCGGAACTGGAAGCCACCCAGGCGGCGCTGAAGAAGGCCGGGAACGAATTGACGCGTGCCTTGGGCGTGGCGGCGGAAGCCAATCAATCCAAGTCCAACTTCCTGGCCTCGATGAGCCACGAACTGCGCACGCCGCTGAACGCCATTATCGGCTTCTCCGATACCATGAAGATGGAAGTGTTCGGTCCGCTCAGCGACCGGTACAAGGGCTATGTCACCGACATCCATCGCAGCGGCGAACACCTGCTGGCGCTGATCAACGACGTGCTGGACCTGTCGCGGCTGGATGCCGGCCATGCCGACCTGCGCGAAGAGGAATTCGATCCGGGCGAACTGATCGACGAAAGCCTGCGCATGATGGTGGGCCAGGCGGGCAAGGCGCAGATCGCGCTGTCCACCGACATCGCCCATGACCTGCCCTGGGTGAAGGCGGACAAGCGGCGCATCAAGCAGATCCTGATCAACCTGATGTCCAACGCGCTGAAATTCACCCCGGCCGGCGGCACCGTGAAAGTCACCGCCAGGCTGGTTCCGGACGGGCTGGCCATGGCGGTATCGGATTCGGGCATCGGCATCGCGCCCCAAGACATGCCCAAGGTGATGGAACGTTTCGGCATGGTGGATTCCAGCATGTCGCGCAAACATACCGGCACTGGCCTGGGCCTGCCTCTGTCCAAGCAGTTGGTGGAACTGCATGGCGGCAGCCTGGTGCTGGAAAGCCGCCTCGACCAGGGCACCACTGTCACCGTGACCCTGCCGCCCGAGCGGCTGATCGCGGGGGCGGGCGCCATCGCTGCGGCCTGAGGCTTCTGGGGCGCCTTTTTGGGTGGGCCGGACTCGCAATTTTCCGCCTGAATCTCTATATCCCGGCCCGGAAGTCGGTGGGCGTAGCACTCGCTAACCTGGTCAGGTCGGGAACGAAGCAGCCATACCGAATCTGCTGCGGGTCGCCGGCTTCCACCTTTCCCCAGATTTTCCGCCACATTTGCGCCCGCTTTCCGGGGCCGCTTGCTATAGTCGCCCCATGGCCAAGACCCCCGCGCCCGCCCAGCCCTACCGCGTCCTGGCGCGCAAATACCGCCCCACCGATTTTACCGGCCTGATCGGGCAGGAGGCGCTGGTGCGCACCTTGTCCAGCGCCTTCGCCACGGGCCGCATCGCCCATGCCTTTATGCTTACCGGGGTGCGCGTCGTGGGCAAAACCACCACCGCCCGCATCATTGCGCGCGCGCTCAACTGCATCGGGGCCGACGGCAAGGGCGCCGCCCCGACCATTCAGCCCTGCGGCGTGTGCGAGCCCTGCACCTCGATTTCGGAATCGCGCAATGTCGATGTGCAGGAAATGGACGCCGCCAGCCGCACCGGCATCGACGACATTCGCGAGATCATAGAGGGCGTGCGCTATGCCCCGATCGCGGCGCGCTACAAGGTCTATATCATCGACGAAGTGCACATGCTGTCCAAGCAGGCCTTCAACGGCCTGCTCAAGACGCTGGAAGAACCGCCGCCGCATGTGAAGTTCGTCTTCGCCACCACCGAAATCCGAAAAGTTCCGGTGACGGTGCTGTCGCGCTGCCAGCGTTTCGACCTGCGCCGCATCGACAGCGCGGAACTGGCCGCTTATCTGGCGGTGCTGGCGGACAAAGAAAATGTGAAGATCGAGGAAGGCGCGCTGGCGCTGATTGCCCGCGCCGCCGAAGGCTCGGCCCGCGATTCGCTGTCGCTGCTGGACCAGGCGATTGCGCATGGCGAAGGCGAGACGATCACCGCCGACACGGTGCGTCTGATGCTGGGCCTGGCCGATCGCGGCCGGGTGCTGGATATTTTTGAAAAGCTGATGGGCGGCAACCTCGCCGAGGCGCTAGGCGATCTGGGCGGATTGTACGATGCCGGGGCCGATCCGCTGGCGGTGGTGCAGGACCTGCTGGAGACCACCCACTTCCTGACACGTGTTAAAGTCGCCCCTGCCGCGCAAGGTTTCTTCGATGGCGGTTCGGGCGAGGCCAAGCGCGCTGCCGATCTGGCCGCCAAGCTGTCGGTCGCCTCGCTGACGCGGGCCTGGCAGATTCTGCTGAAAGGCCTGTTTGAAGTGCGCGACGCCACGCGGCCCATCTCGGCCTGCGAAATGGTGCTGATCCGCCTGGCCCATGCCGCCGAACTGCCGCCCACCGACAAGCTGGTGAAGGATTTTCTGGACGGCGGCGCGGTGCCGGCGCCGCGTGGCGGTGCGGCTGCGCCGTCGGGGCGGCCCGTCCCTTCGGGACCCTCCGGCGCCGCGATGCCGGCGCGCGCGCCGATGCCCGAAGGCGCGCCTTCCGCGTCGATCCGCAACTTGGAAGACATTATCGCGCTGGCGGCGGCCAACAACGCGCCGATCCTGCGCGTGGCGCTGGAGAATTACATCCATCTGGTTCACCTCGAACCTGGCCGCATCGAATTTCGCCCCCATGCCCGCGCCCCGCGCACGCTGGCGGGCGACCTGCAGCAGAAATTGCGCGACTGGACCGGCGAACGCTGGGCGGTCTCCATCGCCTCGACCGGCGGCGCGCCGACGCTGGCCGAACAGAAGCAGTCGGCCAAGACGGCGCGCTTTGAAGCCGTGGCGCAGGACCCGTTGGTGCGCGCCGTGCTGGACCGTTTTCCCGGCGCCGAAATCGTGGCGGTGCGCGACACGATCGCGCCCGATGTCGCCGCGCCGATGCCGGAAAGCGATTCTGAATCCTGATGGCGGTGCTTGGATCCGAGATCGAGCGCCTGATCCAGTTGCTCGCCAAATTGCCGGGGCTGGGGCCGCGTTCGGCCCGCCGCGCGGCGCTGGTGCTGCTGAAAAAGCGCGACACCATGCTGGAACCGCTGGCCGCGTCCTTGCGCGAAGCCGCCGATGCGATCCTGACCTGCGAAACCTGCGGCAATCTTGATACCGCCAGCCCTTGCGCCATCTGCAGCGACGGGCGCCGTGATCCCCATCTGCTGTGTGTGGTGGAGGATGTTGCCGACCTGTGGGCGCTGGAGCGGGCGGGCGTGTTCCGTGGCCGTTATCACGTGCTGGGCGGGGCGCTGAGTGCGCTGGATGGCGTGACGCCCGACCGGCTGAGTGTCGGCAAGCTGATGGAACGGGTGAAGACCGGCGTGGACGAAGTGATCCTGGCGATGAACGCCACGGTCGAAGGTCAGACCACGGCGCATTACCTGATGGACCTACTGGGTGATCTGAAAGTCACCCGCCTGGCCCATGGCGTCCCGGTGGGCGGCGAGCTCGATTATCTCGACGAGGGCACGCTCAGCGCGGCTTTCAAGGCACGCCGCGCGCTTTAGGTCAGGGCCTTGGGCGTTTCGGTCGGCGCCAACTCCGCCTTTTCGATCTTCTCGGCGCGGGTGGTGATCTTGCCGGTCGAGACCAGGATATTCTTGATATCGGCATCGGCCTGGTTGAAATGGGTTTGCAGCTTGCCCACGCGGTCGGCCAGCAGCCGCACATCGTTCAGCAGCACGCCCACTTCCTTCTTGATCTGGTCCGCCTGTTCGCGCATCCGCGCATCCTTCATCACGGTCTGGATGGTGCTGATCGCCAGCATCAGGATGTTGGGCGACACCACGATCACATTGGCGCGGCGGGCCTTCTGTATCACGTCATCAAATGCATCGTGCAGGTCCGCGTAAATCGATTCCGACGGCACGAACAGGATGGCGGGCGTCTGCACTTCGCCGGGGATCAGGTATTTTTCGGAAATGTCGCTGACATGCTTGTTCACCGCGCCGCGCACCTGGGCCAGCGCGAATTTCTTTTCTTCCTCCGTCCCCGCCCGGCGCATCAGTTCAAAGCCTTCCAGCGGAAACTTGGCGTCGATCACCAGCAGCGCCTTGTTGCCGGGAATGCGGATGATGCAGTCGGGCCGGTTGCGGTTGGAAAGGGTGAACTGGAAATCGTAAAGCGTGGGCGGCAGGCCATCGCGTACGATCTCTTCCATCTGCGCCTGGCCGAAGGCGCCGCGCGCCTGCTTGTTGGACAGCACCTGTTGCAACGACACGACCTGTCCCGACAAGGCCGAGATGTTCTTCTGCGCCTCGTCGATCACGGTCAGGCGCGCCCCGATGCCGCCCAGCGTTTCGGCGGTCTTGGTGGCGTTTTCGCTCAAGGATTCGCCCAGCCGCGCCTTCAGCGCCTCGACCTGGGCGCTGGTCTGGCGGAATTGTTCGGCAATCGCGCCCTGGCCTCGGATGACCTCGTCCAGGCGGGGATCCAGACCTGCGGGTTCCACCGCCGCCGGTTTGCGCAGGGCAAAGGCGAGGATAGCGGCGCCCGCGACCACGGCAATCGCCAGCAATATCAGTGCTAATTCCATGAATCCTTGACCCGATAGCGCCCAGCGCTTATTTCCAGCCCATGACGGCCCGCCCCATACTTACCGCCCCCGATCCGCGCCTCCAAGCGGTCTCGACCGATGTCGAGCGCGTGGATGACGAAATCCGCGCCCTGGTCACCGACATGACCGACAGCATGTATGCCGCCGAAGGAATCGGTCTGGCCGCCATCCAGATCGGCGTGGCCAAGCGCATTTTGGTGATCGACCTGGACCAGAAAGAGGGCAACAAGAACCCGCGCGCCTTCATCAACCCCAAGATCACCTGGGCGTCGGAAGAAATGGCGACCTACGAAGAAGGCTGCCTGTCGGTGCCGGAAATCTGGGACGATGTCGAACGCCCCGCCCGCGTCAAGTGCGAGTATCTGGATATCGACGGCAAGCCGCAGACGCTGGAAGCCGATGGCCTTTTGGCTACGTGTTTGCAGCATGAGATGGACCACCTGAACGGCGTGCTGTTCATCGACCATCTGTCGCGCCTGAAGAAGAGCATGGCGGTCAAGAAGCTCACCAAGGCCAAGAAGCTGCAGGCGGCGGGCTAGTGACGCTGCGATTGGCGTTCATGGGCACGCCGGACTTCGCGGTGCCGACGCTTGCCGACCTGATCGCCCAGGGCCACGACATCGCTGCCGTCTACTCCCAGCCGCCCCGCCCCAAGGGCCGTGGCATGACGCTGGAACCGGGCGCGGTGCATCGCTTCGCCGACTCCGCCAAGCTGCCGGTCCGCACCCCGCTGTCCTTGAAAAGCGCTGAGGAACAGGCGGCATTCGCCGCGCTCGAACTCGATGCCGCCATCGTGGTTGCCTATGGCTTGCTGCTGCCCAAGTCTATTCTGGATGCGCCCAAGCTGGGCTGTTTCAACCTGCATGGTTCGCTCTTGCCGCGCTGGCGCGGCGCCGCGCCGATCCAGCGGGCGGTGATGGCGGGTGATGCTGAGACCGGCGTCATGGTGATGCAGATGGACGAGGGGCTGGATACCGGCGCGGTCCTGATGGCCGAGCGGGTTACGATAGGCCGCAAGACCAGCGGCGAACTCACCACCGAACTGTCACGGCTGGGTGCCGACCTGATGGTGCGCAGTCTGGGGGCGCTGGAACGCGGCGGCGTCACGCCCCAGCCCCAAAGCGAAGACGGCGTCACCTACGCCAAAAAGATTTCCAAGGAAGAAGCGCGCATCGACTGGTCGCGCCCGGCGCGCGAGATCGACGCCCATATCCGTGGCCTCGCACCCTTTCCCGGCGCGTGGACGGACGCAAATGGCGAACGGCTGAAAATCCTCTATGCCGATCCGGTGGACGGCAACGGCAAGCCAGGTTTGGCGCTGGACGACGGGCTGACCATTGCCTGCGGCGAGGGCGCGCTGAAACTGGTCAAAGTGCAGCGGGCCGGAAAATCGGTGATGACGGCGGCTGAGCTGCTCAAGGGCTTTGGCCTGCCGCGCGGCACGCAGCTCAGCTGATGCCCCGTTACCGCCTGACAGTGGAATATGACGGCGGGCCATTTGTCGGCTGGCAACGCCAGCATGACTGCGCGTCCGTGCAGGGTGCGCTGGAAGACGCGATTGAAAAATTGTCGGGCGAGCGCGTCACCGTCACCGGCGCGGGCCGCACCGATGCGGGGGTTCATGCTCTGGGCCAGGTGGCGCATTTCGACCTGGTAAAAAGCTTTGACGCCGGGAAAGTGCGCGACGCGCTGAACCATTATCTGCGACCCGATCCCGTGGTGGTGCTGGATGCGGCGGAAACCGACGAGCAGTTCCACGCCCGTTTTTCCGCCGCCTCGCGGCATTACCTGTTTCGCATTCTGAACCGCCGCGCGCCGCCGGCGCTGGAGGACGGGCGCGTCTGGCATGTCAGCCCCAAGCTGGATGCCGAAGCCATGCATGTGGCGGCGCAGGCGCTGGTCGGCCATCACGACTTCACCACGTTCCGTGCTGCCGAGTGCCAGTCGGCCTCGCCCGTCAAGACGCTGGACCGGCTGGATGTGTCGCGCCGCGCCGATGAGATACATATCGAGGCTTCGGCGCGATCTTTCCTGCATCACCAGATCCGCTCTTTTGCCGGCACGCTGAAGCTGGTGGGGGAGGGCAAGTGGAAGCCGCGCGATGTCGCCGAGGCGCTGGCTGCGAAAGATCGCACCCGCTGCGGCCCGGTTTCACCGCCCAATGGGCTTTATCTGGTGCGGGTGGACTATCCGGCTTAAAAAACTGGGTATGCGTGTCGGATTGCCCGACCTGTCATCGTCCTTTGAGCGTTAACCCCTGGATTCAAGGCGAAAGGACGAGCCATGGCGATTGCCAAGAACACCATTTGCGTCTGGTACAACAAGGATGCGGAAGCTGCCGCCCGCTTCTATGCCCAGACCTTCCCAGACAGCAGCGTTGGCGCCATCCACACGGCGCCGGCCGATTTTCCCTCCGGCAAGGCGGGCGATGTGCTGGTGGTGGAATTCACCGTTTTCGGCATTCCCTGCATAGGCCTGAACGGCGGCGATGCCTTCCAGCAGAGCGAAGCCTTCTCCTTCCAGATCGCCACCGACGATCAGGCAGAAACCGACCGCTACTGGAATGCCATTGTCGGCAATGATGGGCGCGAAAGCGCCTGCGGCTGGTGCAAGGACAAGTGGGGCGTGAACTGGCAGATTACGCCGCGCACCCTGACCGAGGCGATGGCGGCGGGTGGCGATGAAGCCAAACGCGCGTTCGAAGCGATGATGACGATGCGCAAGATTGACGTTGCGGCGATCGATGCGGCCCGCAAAGGCTGACGCTTACAGGTCCACCAGCGTCACCGCGCCGGGATCGATCGGTTCGCCCAAGAAAATTTCGCCCAGATGGGCAAAGCGGCCCGGCGCGTCGGTCGCCAGGAAACGCGCGGGCCGCGCCCCTTGGCTGTTCAGCAGCTTGCTGTCCTGGAGAATGCGCTCCACCGCCGCTGCCGTGGTTTCGGCGCTGTCGACCAGAACCACATCGGCGCCTGCCACCTGCGCGATGGTGTCTTTCAGCACCGGAAAATGCGTGCAGCCCAGCACCAGCGCGCGCGGGCGCGGCATGGTCGCCAGCAGCGGGTTCAGATAGCGCTGCGCCGCCAGCTCTGCGATGGGACCGTCGCGCAAGCCTTCTTCGGCCAGCGCCACAAACAGCGGGCAGGCTTGCTGCACCACCGGCATGTGCGGCGCCACCGCCTGGATGGCGCGGACATAGGCGCCGCCCTTGACGGTGCCTTCGGTGGCGATCACCGCGATGGGGCCGTCGGGTGCCGCCGCCACCGCCGCCTGCGCACCCGGTTCGATCACGCCCACGACCGGCAGGGGCGCCAGTGTTGCAATCAAGGCCGGCACGGCGGCGGCGCTGGCGGTGTTGCAGGCCACCACCAGCAGCTTGATGTCGTGCTGCATCAGCGCGGCCGATGCCTGCACGGCATAGCGGGTGACGGTGTCGGCGCTCTTGGTGCCGTAGGGAAGGCGGGCGGTATCACCCAGATAGACGAACGATTCGCCCGGAAGCCGCGCCTTCAGGGCGCGCATCACGGTCAGCCCGCCCATGCCGGAATCGAAAATCCCGATAGGCCGAGTTGAATCCGTAGAGGCGCTCAAATGGGCGGCTTTGCGAAATAGGCGGTGAGCAGGGCGGCATAGATGTCGGTGAGCGCGGAAATCTCCTCCACCGCCACGCATTCATCGGCCTTGTGCATGGTCGTGCCCGCCAGCCCCAGTTCCACCACCGGGCAGAAGTCCTTGATGAAGCGGGCATCCGAGGTGCCGCCGCTGGTGGAGAAGAAGGGTGACTGGCCGGTGACGCTGGCCACCGTGTCGCTGACAAGCTGGGTGAACTTGCCCGGGGCGGTCAGGAACGACACGCCGCTGGTCTGGGACGTGACGTCGATCTGGCAGCCCGACTGGCGCGCAACCTGGGTGACGCGGTCGTTCACCCAGTTGATCAGGCTGTCGGGCGTGTGCTTGTCGTTGAAGCGGATGTTGAAGGCGGCGCGCGCTTCGCCAGGGATCACATTGGTGGTGTCGTTGCCCACATCCACCGTGGTGAAGGCCAGGGTCGAGGGATCGAAATGATCGTTGCCCTTGTCCAGCTTGTGGCCCGCAAGCTGTGTGACCAGTTCGGCCAGCACCGGAATCGGGTTCTTGGCTTTCTGCGGATAGCCGACATGGCCCTGCACGCCCTTGACCACCAGCTTGAAATTGATCGAACCGCGGCGCCCGATTTTCAGCGTATCACCGGCCTTGCCGACGCTGGTGGGTTCGCCCACCACGCAATGATCGATCTTTTCGCCGCGCGCGCGCAGCCATTCCAGCAGCTTGACGGTGCCGTTGATCGCCACGCCTTCTTCGTCGCCGGTGATCAGAAGGCTGATCGATCCCGCTTTCTTCTCCAGGGCCTGCGCGCCGGTTTTCGACACGGCGGCGACGAAGGCGGCGATGGCCGATTTCATGTCGGCGGCGCCGCGCCCGTACAGCATGCCGTTCTTCACTTCGGCGGCGAATGGCTCCTGCTGCCAGCCTTCGCCCACCGGCACCACATCGGTGTGGCCAGCGAAACAGAAATGCGGCGCGGAATCTCCCAGACGCGCATAGAGATTGTCGACATCGCCGAACGGCAGGCGATGGGTGGTGAAGCCCAGCTCCTTCAGCACGGCTTCCAGCACGTCCAAAGCGCCCGCATCCTTCGGCGTCACCGAAGGGCGGCGGATCAGGGCCTGGGCCAAAGCAAGGGCGTCGATCTCGGTCGGCATCAGTCGCGCAGCAGTTCGTTGATGGAGGTCTTGGCGCGGGTCTTCTCGTCCACCCGCTTGACGATCACCGCGCAATAAAGATTGGGGCCCTTTTCGCTGGGCAGCGAACCCGACACCACCACCGAATAGGGCGGCACCTTGCCCATATGCACTTCGCCGGTGGCACGGTCGATGATCTTGGTCGAGGCCGACAGATACACGCCCATCGACAGCACGCTGCCTTCGCCCACGATGACGCCTTCGGCCACTTCGGCGCGCGCGCCGATGAAGCAATTGTCTTCAATGATGGTAGGCGCCGCCTGCAACGGCTCCAGCACGCCGCCGAGGCCCGCGCCGCCCGAGATATGGCAGTGCGATCCCACCTGGGCGCAGGAACCGACCGTGGCCCAGGTGTCGATCATGGTGCCTTCGCCCACGCGGGCGCCGACATTGACGAAGCTGGGTAGCAGCACCGCGCCTTTTGCGATGAAAGCAGAACGGCGGACAATCGCACCCGGCACGGCGCGGAAACCGGCGGCACGGAATTTCTCTTCCGTCCAGCCGACGAACTTGGAATCCACCTTGTCCCACCACACGGCGTTGCCGGGAGCGCCCTCGATCAGCTTCATGTCGTTGAGACGGAAGGAGAGCAGCACGGCCTTCTTCAGCCACTCATGCACTTTCCATGCGCCGTCGATTTTCTCGGCAACGCGCAGCGAACCATTGTCCAGCGCTTCGAGCGCTGCTTCCACCGCATCGCGCTCCGCGCCCTTGGAGGTGACGCCCAGCGTTTCGCGCTTGTCCCAGGCGGCTTCGATGGCGGCGCTCAAATCACTCATGGTCAAATCCTGATGCTCTGCAAGAAGTGGGTAAGGTCTTCGGTCTGATGGTCGATATCCCCGTCCTTCACGTCCATCAGGGGGCCGTGCTTGCCCCAGGGCGCGTCTGTTTTCAACCACACAGTGGTCATGCCCAAAGCGCGGGCCGGAACCAGGTTTCGGGCGATATCCTCGAACATGGCGGATTCGCTAGGGTTCACCCCGCCTGCCGCCACCACGGCGTCATAGGCGCTGGCCTGCGGCTTGGGGGCAAAGCCGATGGTGCGGATGTCCCACGCCGCATCGAACAAGTGCGCCATGTCCAGCCGCCCCAGAATGCGCTGCGCATGGTCGCGGCAGCCATTGGTAAAGATGAAGCGCTTGCCGGGCAGGGCCGCGATGGCGTTGCTCAGCCCGGCATCGGGGCCCAGATTGCCCAAGTCGATGTCATGCACGAAGCTGAGATAATCCTCCGCATCGCATTCATGCTCACGCATCAAGCCGTTCAGCGTGGTGCCGTACTGGCGGTACAGATCCTTCTGCCGGGCGCGGGCCTCATCGCGGGGCAGCTTCAGCAGGTTGGTGACATAATCGGTCATGCGCGATTCAATCTGCGCGAAGATGCCGTTGTCGGCCCGGTACAGCGTATTGTCGAGGTCGAAAATCCAGCTTTTGACGTGACGAAAGTCGGGCCGCAAATCGGGCCGATCCGGGTCTTTTTCCGCATGTACCGGGCTTTTCATGGGCGGACCATGGCGCGGGCCAAAGCCCCGCGCAAGCACCGTTAACGCCTGTCCACCATGCCTCTTTAGCGGCTGTTAAAGCGCGCAGGCCACAATGGCCAGCAGGGCGGGATGCGGGCGGAACGGAAAAGAAAATGGACCAGAAATCACCATCCGCAGGAAACAGGCCGGGCCTGAATCCCCGCGACGCGCTGGACATTCTGGACATCCGCACCAGCCATCCGCAAGGCGCCACCGAACTGGCGTCGCGCAGCGATGCCGGCGCCGACGTGCTGCAGTATCTCGCCGTCAACGGCGCGCCCGCAACCCGTGCGGCGGTGGCCGCCAATATCAGCACGCCTGCCGCCACCAACCGCCTTCTGGCCAACGATGACAACGAAGATGTCCGCGCGGAACTGGCGGTGAAGATCGCCCGGCTGATGCCTGGCCTTTCGGAGCGCGAGAGCTCGCACGTTTTTGCGCTGACCATCGAAACGCTGGAAACCCTGGCGCGCGATGCGGCCGTGCGGGTGCGCGCCATCCTGACGGACGAGATCAAGGCGCTGGATTGCGTGCCGCGTGATGTGGTGATGGCGCTGGCGCGCGACCTGGACACCATCGTGTCCACCCCGATCCTGCAATATTCCCCGCTTCTGTCCGATGCCGACTTGGTCGAAATCATCGCCTGCGGCCAGGTGCAGGAAACCCTGGCCGCCATCGCCAGCCGCAAGCCGCTCAACGAGGATGTCAGCGACCGGCTGGTCCAGTCGCTCGACGTTCCCGCCGTGGCGGCGCTGCTGGTCAACCGCGATGCGAAAATCCGCAAGGAGACGATGGAGCGGATCGTCGAGCAGGCCGAGGAGATCAACACTTGGCAGGCGCCGCTGGCGCTGCGCGCCGACCTGTCAGCCCGTGCCATCCGCCGCATCGGCGGCTTCGTCGGGGCGTCCATCCTGGAACGGCTGGCAGCGCGCAACGATCTGTCCGACGCCACCCGCGTCCATCTCAATCGCGAACTGCGCGCCCGGCTGGCGCAAAGCGCGGTGAATGATCAGGAGCAGCACTTGTCGCCGGCCGATGCCGTGGCTGCCGCCCGAAAGGAAGGCCAGCTCGACGGGCTGTTTGTCGAACAGGCGGCACAGGCGGGCCAGCGCGAGCTGGTCGTGGCGGCGCTGTCGGTGCTGGCCAATGTCACGGACCAGACCGTCAAGAAAATGCTGTCGGCGGGCAGCGCCAAGCCGATCATCGCGCTGGTCTGGCATGCCCATCTGTCGATGCGCGTGGCGTTCAAGATCCAGACGTTCATCATGAAGCTGCCGGCGCGCGGCATCATGCCGGCGCGTGGCAGAATTGGGTTTCCGATCAGCAAGGACGAGATGCGCTGGCATCTCAATTATTTCAATATCGCGGTCTAGCGCCCTCCCCTTTGGCGCGTAGCGCCAAGAAGGGGAGGTGGCTTCAGCGTGCGCAGCGAAGCTGCACGAAAGCTGAAACCCAGAGGGGTTACTTCTTAGGCAGCCCTAAAGGACCGATACGCGCGACATATCCCGAAACCCCTTTGGTGTCGGTGCGGGCAAAGCCGATTTCGCTTAAGCCCCGCGTCTTGCAGTTCCCCACGCCCTGCACCTCGAACGCGGCCTGCGCCACGCAGAATCGGTCGGTGCCGGTGACAAGTGTGGTGCCGGACTTGCGCATGGCCGCCAGGAATACGGCGTCGCCGGTCAGCGGCGTGGTCATGGTTCGGGCACAGGCCCCCGTCGTCACCGTCCACCAGCCGCGCGACACGGCCTTGCTGCCATCCTTCTGGGCCAGGGCTACCAGCAGCGCCTCCTTGCCATCATTGCAGACGGTGTAGCCCGCGGGCGCGATGGTCTTGCGGGCTTCGCGCTCCAGCGCGTTGAAAAGCTCGACATTGCCGTCACTTTCCTTGAAGCGCATCCGCTTGCGGAAATCCGCCAGCGCCGCGCCGGTCGCCTTGTCGGGAGACCCGTCGATGCGCGCGATCTTGTATCCATTGTCCTTCAGCAGGCGTTTGACGCCGGCCAACTGCGATTGCGGCATGCTCAGCGCAGGCTTTTCGTCGAAATGCATGGTCCAGACCGAACGCCCGCCATTGTCCAGCGGCGCGAAGGGCAAGGCGAAGGTATCCTCGGCGGTGCAATAGGGCTGGGTGACGCCCTGGCGGATGGCGAAGTTCGCATCCTTGACGCAGACCGGATAATTTCCGCCCCAGGCGCGCGCAGGCCCGGAATGGGCGATCGATGTGCGGGCGTGCACCAGATAGGTTTCGGCGGTCAGCGCTTCCTTGCGGGCCAGATGGCAATCGCCGGGCGCGATGCGGGTCCAGCCCTGCGTATCGCTGCGCGGCGACTGGATCGCCGAGGTCGCGGCATAGAGGATGTAGCTGGTGCGGTTGCACAGGGTCAGTGCCGCCTGCGCCGGCGACACGGCGGCAGGCGCAAGCAGGCCCGCCAGCGCCAGCAGCGCCAACCCAGCGGCCCGCATCATTCCAGCGTGATCAGCGTGCCCGCGCCATGCTCGGTGAAGAGTTCGAGCAGCAGCACATGGGGAATGCGTCCGTCCAGGATGACGGCGGCATTGACGCCGCCTTCCACCGCATCGATCGCGGTCTGGATCTTGGGGATCATGCCGCCGGAAATCGTGCCGTTGGCGATCAGGGCGCGCGCTTCTCGCACGCTGAGCCTGGGGATCAGCTTCTTGTCCTGATCCAGGACGCCTTCGACGTCGGTCAAGAGGATCAGGCGCTCGGCCTTGAGCGCGCAGGAGACCGCGCCCGCCACCGTGTCGGCATTGATGTTGTAGGTCTCGCCTTTGCGGCCGGCGCCGATGGGCGCGATCACCGGAATGGTTTCCGATTTCATGATGGAGTGCAGCACTTCGGGATTGACCGTGTCGGGTTCGCCGACAAAGCCCAGATCGACGGCAACCTTCTCGCCGGTCTTGGGATCGGTCTGGGTCATCGCCACCTTGCGGGCGATCACCAGGTTGCCGTCCTTGCCCGACAGGCCCAGGGCGCGGCCACCCGCGGCGTTGATGCCGGTGACGATCTGCTTGTTGATCGAACCGGTCAGCACCATCTCGACCACTTCGATCGCCGCTTCGTCGGTGACGCGCAGGCCGTCGATGAAGGTGGAATGGATGTCCAGCTTCTTGAGCATCGCCCCGATCTGCGGGCCGCCGCCATGCACCACCACCGGATCGATGCCGGTCTGCTTCATCAGCACGATGTCCTGGGCGAAGTCGTGCGCGCCGGTGCCAGTCATGGCGTTGCCGCCATACTTCACCACGATGGTCTTCTGGTCGTATTTGAGAATGTAGGGCAGCGCCTCGATCAGCACCCGGCCCGTCTGGCGCCAACGCGCGAGGGTCCGCAGGTTGCGGTCTTCAGGCGTGTCTTCGGCGGAACCAGCCATGGCGTTGCCCAGTCAAAAAGCGGGGCGTTATAGCCCGGCAAACCCGGCGATTCTACGGTTTATTGGGAGAAGGCCGCCAGATGGACACGCAGGGCCGGTATGCCCTCGCCTTTCAGGGAGGAGGTCAACTGCACCTCCTGCAAGGCGGCGGTGTGCTTGGCGGCGGCGGCGCCCGCCTTTTCCAGCGCGTCCGCCTGCTGGCTGGACTTGAGTTCGTCGCCCTTGGTCAGCACCAGGCCGTAGGACACGGCAGTCTGGTCCAGCAGCTTCATCACCATCTCGTCACTGTCCATCACCCCGCGCCGCGCATCGATCAGCACCAGCACGCGGCGCAGCCGGGAGCGGCGGCGCAGATAGGAAAAGATCATCTCCTGCCAGGCTTCGGATTCGGTCTTGGACCGCTTGGCGAAGCCATAACCGGGCAGGTCGACCAGCATCAGCCGGTCGGCCAGGTTGAAGAAGTTGATCTGGCGGGTGGCGCCCGGCGTCTGCGACACCCGCGCCAGCGCCTTGCGGCCGGTCAGCGCGTTCACCAGGCTGGACTTGCCCGCATTGGAGCGGCCGACGAACGCCACTTCGTTGAGCTTTTCCGGCGGCAGGTTCTCCGCCGTGGTCGAGCCCCAGACAAAGTCGCACGCACCCGCGAACAGCTTGCGCGCGGCTTCCTCTGGGCTGTCCTCAGTCATTCGCGGCCGTGAGCTTCTTGGGCGCGGCAGGCTTGTTGAAGAAGCTCACATCCGCGCCTTCGCGCTTCATGATGTACCATTGCTGCGCCACCGACAGCAGGTTGTTCCAGGCGTAGTAGATCACCAGGCCCACCGGGAAGGTGGCGAACATGAAGGTGAAGATCACCGGCATGAAGGCGAACATCTTGGCCTGGATCGGGTCGGGCGGCGGCGGATTGAGCTTGGTCTGCATCCACTGGGTGACGCCATAGATGATGGGCCAGGCGCCGATGGAGATGAAGCTGATCACTGCCGGGATATAGGCGTTGGGATTGTAGGGCAGGAGGCCGAACAGGTTGAGGATCGAGGTCGGGTCCTGGGCCGACAGGTCGTGAATCCAGCCATAAAAAGGCGCGTGGCGCATTTCGATGGTGACGAACAGCACCTTGTACAGCGCGAAGAACACCGGGATCGTCAGCAGGATCGGCAGGCAGCCCGAAATCGGATTGGCCTTTTCCTTGCGGTACAGGTCCATCATGGCGGTCTGCATCTTCTGCGGATCGTCCTTGTGGGCCTTCTTGATCTCTTCCATCTGCGGCTGGAGCTTCTTCATCTTGCCCATGGCGCGGTAGGACGCGCTGGCCAGCGGGAAGAAGAGGATCTTGACCACCACGGTCAGCGCCAGGATGGCGAGGCCGAAATTGCCCAGCAGCTTGTTGAAGAAATCCAGCATCATGAAGAAGGGCCGGGTGAGGAACCAGAACCAGCCCCAATCGACCGCATAGTCGAATTTCGGAACGTTCTGGGTGTTTTCGTAATGCTGCAGGATGTCCACCACCTTGGCGCCCGCGAACATGCGGTGGGTGACGGTGGCCGACGCGCCCGGCGCGATCATGCGCTGGTTCAGGCGGTAATTGGCCTGATAGGCATCGGCGCCGCTCTGCGTTTTGGTGCCCAGATACTGGCCGTTGAAATTCTCGCCCTGGGGCGGGATGACCGCGGCCATCCAGTATTTGTCGGTGATGCCGACCCAGCCGCCGGTCGAGGAAAAAGTCTGGGGCGGCGTGCCCGGTTCGTCGAAGTCGGTATAGGTCGCGTCCTGCTGGGTGCCGTTGGCGACGCCGACAAAGCCTTCATGCAGGATGAAGAAGTCCACGCCCACCGGGCGGTTCTGGCGCGCGATATAGCCGTAGGGATACAGGTTCACCGCCGCGCTGCCCTTGTTGGCGACGCTGTCGGCCACCGTGAACATGTACTTGTCGTCGATGGAGATGACGCGGGTGAAGACAAGGCCCTTGCCATTGTCCCAGCTCAAGGTGACGGGATTGCCGGGGCTCAGCACCTTGCCGGCCGTCAGCTTCCAGTTGCTGTTCTCGCCCGGCATGTCGTTGCCGCCGACCCAGCCGAATTCGGCATAGTAAGGATAGTCGGTGCTCTTGGGCGCCAGCAGCACGATCTCCGGGCTCTTGGGATCGACCGTGTCGTGATATTTCTTCAGGCGCAGGTGATCCAGGCGCGCGCCGCGCAGCAGGATCGAACCGTCCACCATCGGGGTGTCGATATCGACGCGCGCGCCGCCGACTTTCAGCGCGGCAGGCAGCGCCATGTTGGTCGCGCCCGTCGACACGCCGGGCAGGCCCGGCGCCGCGGCGTTGGTGGTGGTGCCGGCGGGGGCAGGCTTGGGCTTGGTCTGCTTGGCCAGTTCGGCCTGGCGCGCCTGTTCGGCCTCCATCGACGGTGTGGCGACGAAATACTGCCAGAGGAACAGCACCGCAGCCGACAGCGCGATGGCGAGAAGGACGTTCTTTTGATTGTTCATCTGGGACCCAAGGACGCGACTAATGTTTGTGGGGAACGGGATCGAAGCCCGACGAACCGCCGAGCCAGGAAATGGGATGGCAGCGCGCCAGCCGCTTTACAGTCAGCCACAGTCCCTTGACGGGACCGTGAAGCGCAAGCGCTTCAAGCGCATAGGCCGAGCAGGACGGCGTGAAACGGCAGGATTTGGGCAGCAGCGGCGACACAATAGCGCGGTACACATGGATCGGCGCGGACAGCAGCGCGACAGCGAAATTGCGCATGGCTTCAACCCCCTCCCGCCAGTGTGTCCAGCTTGCGATGCGCCGATTTCATGGCCGTGGTGATGTCGGACAAGAGGGCCGCAAAAGGGCGGGCGACGGTGGTGCCGCGCGCCACCAGAACATAGTCATGCCCCGGCCTGCCCAAAAGGGGCAGCAGCTCGTGGGCGGCAGCGCGCAGGCGCCGCTTGGCGCGGTTGCGGGCCACGGCATTTCCGATCTTCTTGCTGGCGGTGAAGCCGATGCGCGCGGTGGGAAGGGCGCCCGTTAGCGGCGTGGCGCAGGTTTCCAGGGTGACGGCGCCTTCGACGCGGCGGATTCCCCGCGCTGCTCTTAGAAAGTCAGCACGCTTTTTAAGGGTGTCCAATTTGGCTTTTTTCATTGGTCGCGCGACTTCATCACGCTCCCGGGGCGTCCCTTGGGCGCCTATGCTCAGGCCGAGAGCTTCTTGCGGCCGCTGGAGCGACGGCGGTTCAGGACCTTGCGGCCGCCCGGGGTCGCCATGCGCGAACGGAAACCATGGCGGCGCTTGCGAACGAGCTTGCTCGGCTGATAGGTGCGCTTCATGGTCGTCAGGCTCCGATGAGGCCCAAAAGGGCCGGAAAGAGCGGGGTTTTTAGGGGGTGCGCCCCCGCCCTGTCAACGCAGACCTAAGTCTTTGTTATAAAATGCTATTTCAGTCGCCTATCACAACTCCGTCGCGGCGGGGGTCTGCCCCCCCGATATAGCCGCCTTTGACCTTCCGGATGCCGTGCAGGCCGCTGCCTTCGCCCATCACCACCGTCACGGCATGGCCCATGGCCTTGAGCTGGGGTTCCAGGGCGTCGTTCACGGCCGATCGTTCCAGCCGGGTGGGGCTGTTGAGATTGAGCTGGCGGGGCAGGGTGATGGCCTCGGCCGGGGTTTTGCCCCCGTCCAGCATGGCGACCACGGTCTGGGTGACATAGCCGATGATGGCCGGGCCGCCGGGTGAGCCCACCGACAGCAAGAAGTCACCGCCGCGATCGAACACGATGGTGGGCGACATGGCGCTCAAGGGGCGCTTGCCGGCTGCGGGCGCATTGGCCACCGGCAAGCCGTTCAGCATGGGGTCGAGCGAAAAGTCGGTCAGCGTGTTGTTCAGGAAAAAGCCCTTCGCCATCACGTTGGAGCCGAACACCGATTCCACCGACGTGGTCATGGCGACGACCTGGCCGGTCTTGTCGACCAGCGTCATGTGACTGGTGCCATGGTTGGACGGCGAGCGCTGCGGCGCGAAGGCCGCGTGTTTTTCCGGCGGATTGCCCGCGGTTGCCGTGCCCATGTCCCGGTGCGGATCGATCAGCGCGGCGCGGCTGGCGATATAGTCTTTGTCGACGAGACCTTTCACCGGCACTTTCACGAAAGCCGGATCGGCGATGAACTTGACGCGGTCAGCGTAAGCAAGGCGGCTGGCCTGGGCGCGCATATGCACTTCGCTCAGCGTGCCGGGCTGCAACTGGCTGGACGGGAAACGCTGCAGCATGCCCAGAATCTGCACGATGGCGACGCCGCCCGAACTGGGCGGGCCCATCGAACAGACGCGCCACATGCGATATGGGCCGCACACCGGCTCGCGTTCCAGCGCCTTGAAGTTGGCCAGATCGTCCAGCGTCATGTTGCCGGGATTGACCGGCGCGGCGCGCACCGCGCCCACGATCGCCTGCGCGATTTCGCCGGTGTAAAAAGCCGCGGCTCCGCCCGCCGCGATTTTCTGCAGCGTGTCGGCATAATCGGCATTCTTGTAGATTTCGCCCTGCTGCAGCGGCGTGCCGTCGGCGTGATAAAAGCGCGCTTTGATATCCGGCATATTCGCGCCGCGCTTGAAGTTGCGGATGGTGCGCGCCAGCTTGGGTCCGACCGGGAAGCCATCTTCGGCCAGCTTGATCGCGGGTTGAAACAGCCGCGCCCAGGGCAGCTTGCCGTGCTTTTGATGCGCCATTTCCAGCATGCCGATCACGCCGGGAATGCCCACCGACAGGCCGCCGGGAATGGCGTCGGGCTTGGTGCGCGGCTTGCCGCCGGCATCCAGGAACATGTCGGGGCGGGCGGAAGACGGCGCGACTTCGCGGCCGTCAAAGCTGGTGGTTTTCTTGGTCTTGGGGTCGAACAGCAGCATGAAGGCGCCGCCGCCGATTCCGGAGGATTCCGGCTCGACCAATCCCAGCACCAGTTGCACCGCGATGGCGGCATCGACCGCGCTGCCGCCCGCGCGCAGCATTTCGAGCCCCGCATCGGCGGCCAGCGGATTGGCAGCGGCCACCATCTGCGTTTTGGCGAAAGGCTGAACGAAGCCCGGCGCGGTTTGCGGGGTGGCGCTGGAGGGCAGCGCCACGGTGAGGATGAGACAAAGCAGGAAGCGCGGGGTTTTCATCGCGCCATCGTAGAAGGGTCCGCCGCCGGGGCAACAAAAAACCCCGCCTTTTGAGGGCGGGGTTCTTCGTATCAGCATTGTGCGGTTTAACGCACGAAGACGCGCACTTCGTTGCCGGTGGCGCCCGGATCGGTGGTGGAGGCCACGTTCAGGCGCGCCGCGGGCACGCCCATGTCGGTGATGGAGCGCATGACGTCCTGGGCATTGCGGCGGGCGGAAGACTGGGCGATCTGCACCGAAGCGGCGGTGCCGCGGGTGGGCGAAACCGCAACGACCTGGAAGCCGGCGCTGGGACGGTTCTGCAGCGTCTGGTTCAGCGCGGCATAGAGGATCTGCTGATAGTCGACGCCGGGGCGGTCGAACTTGATCACCACCAGCGGGGTGCCGCCGGAGGCCATCTGCACGCCGCTGACAGCGCTGCCCATGGAAACGCCCATGCCGCCGCCATACAGCTCGCCGCTCTTGATCGAGGCGGCCAGCACGGTGAGGTTGGCGCGTTCGGTCGCCGCATAGGCGGTGGAGCGCTGCACGTTGTCGGAAATTTCCTTCAGCAGGCGGTCCAGCATCACGGTGGTCTGCGCGGTCTGGTCTTCCAGAAGGCGCAACTGGCGATGGTCTTCATCGACTGCGCCCGACACGGTATAGGTGGCGCTGATCTGGTTCTGGGCGAAATGGGCCGTCGAGGAATCGTTGGTGGCGTCGGTGCCCAGCGCGTTCATCGCGTTGATGTTGGCCGACAGGGCGTCGAGCTGGCCCTGGGCGGTGTTCCATTCGGCCACCAGTTCGGGGTTGCCGCGGGTGGTGCCGACCTGCAGGCGGGTGGTGATGCGGGCCTTGGCTTCCTGATAGGCGCCAGCCGCGCCGGCGCCGGCATTGCGCAGTTCCGCCAGACGGGCGGAATTGGACGAAATCTTGCTCTGCAGGCCCGAAACCTGGGCGCGCAGGGACTGGATGGTGCGGTTGACCTGGGTGCCGGTATCGGCGCCGCCATCGATGGTGATGGGAGTGATGGTGGCGACCGGGGCGGCGCCCGGAACGGTATTGAACGCGGCAGCCGAAGGCGGCGGCGCAGCAGCCGGATCGACGACCGGAGCGTCATACGCCGCTTCATCGGCGAACATGCTGTCGATGTCGGAACAGGCCGCGAGGCTCAGCCCGCCAGCCACCGCAAAAGCCAGAACCAGGCCCTTTTTGAGCCCGTGCTGTGCTGGAATTCCTCTCATTATGCTCTCCGCTGCCCGGCGCCCCCGCCCGACGAAAAGACCGGCACCAAAACCCAACCCCTCCCACGCGCGAGGCGCGGGCGGACCCTTGGCCGCCAGTCTTAACCAGCAGGGGGCAAGGGGACAAGGGAGCAGGATGCCGCTTCCCCCGGAATCTTTACGTTTTCAAGGGGACTTGGGGGGAAATCGGGGGATGAGCCGCCTATGTGTGCGGCAGAGCAGGGTTGTCCTTGCCTTTGTGAAGGCTCCTGAATAGGTTCGCGCCTCCAAAACGCACCCGTAGCTCAGCTGGATAGAGCACCAGACTACGAATCTGGGGGTCAGAGGTTCGAATCCTTTCGGGTGCGCCATTTTTTGTTAGTTCGCTTCGCGAACTTACAAAAAATGAGCGCCGCTTCGAGCGGCAAGGTCGCGAGGGCGGCCGCCAGCCGAGCCGCTTCGCGGCGAGGACACCCAGCAAAAATTCACGCGACAAGAAATAGCGACTGCCGGCTACAAAAGCCAAAGGCGGCCGGCGCATCCGCCAGCCGCCTTTGCAGCAAAGCAGATACGTCAGACGTGCCTGAGGTCGGCCTTCAGGACGTTCAACAGATATTCCTTGTGGCGGTTCATATCGTCCTGAATGGTGCCGTTGCGCCCTTGTGCATTGAAGTCGAGCGTCGCCCAGCCTTCCCACTTCTTGGCGCGCAGGATTTCGAAGATGCCCGGGAAGTCGACGCCGCCCGCGCCCATGCGCTTGTACAGATGCACGCGGCGATGTTCTTCCTGGCTTGGGGCCGGGCCTTTCCAGCCGGCGCGGCGGACATTGTATTTGGCTTCGGCGTCCTTCAGGTGGAGGGCCGCGAGGCGCGAATAATAGATGTCCATCACGCGCATCGGATCGATGCCGCCCAGCGTGGCATGGCCCGGATCGAAGGTCAGCCAGACATAGCGCGGATCGGTGTTCTCCATCAGGTAATCCAGCTCATGCGTGCGCTCGCACACCGTCCAGGCATGGGGATGGAAGGCGAACCGGACGCCGACATCGGCCATCTGCTTGCCGACTTCATTGATGTGGCCGGCGATGATCTTCAGCTCCGCCACCGTCATGTCGGGCTCGTCCTTGGGACGCTCGTTGAGGTTGATCTTGAGGTGCGTGCAGCCGAACTGTTTCACATACCTGGAATTGTCCAGGTTGTTCTTCAGCGTGGCCTGGAACTTGGTGGGGTCCAGATATTCGCCGCTGCAGCCGATGGTGCAAAGCTCCAGCTGAACCTCGTCTAGCTTGTCCTTGAGCGCTCTGAAGGACTGGCCCTTGTCGCGGAATTTCAGCGTCTGGCCTTCAAAGGGTTCGATGCCGTGATAGCCGTAATAGGCCGTCATCTTGATCCCCTCTTCGGGGTGCGGCAGCATCGGGCCGAACTGGTTGCCGCTGGTCGCGTATTTGATCTTGTCGCCCGGCAGCGCAAAGGCATACGGCGCGGAGGCGGCGACAGCGGCGGCAGCCAGGCCGGTGCCCATCAGGTTTCTGCGGCTTAACATGTCTCTCCCTTTTTCATTCGGCAGCTCTGTGGCTTGTCAGGGATTATGACACGAATGCCCGCGACCAGAGCAGATAGAATTGTTCCTCGACGCCCAGCGACCACAGATGCAGCAGCGGTTTGAGGTTGGCGGCGGTGTCGAAATAGCCGGTTTCGCGCCAGATCTGGATGTTGGGCACGAACAACCCGCCCGCCACCAGTGCGTTGCGCAAGCCGGACAGCTCGTCCGCCTGGAACAGCAACAGCCCGGTGATGGCGACGGCGGCCAGCACCAGCAGCAGCGCCGGGAAAATCCGCCGCACGCGCCGCGCGTAGAAGTCGCGCAGGGTGAAACGGCCTGTCTCCAGACGCGCCTGTATCAGGCGCGTGATCAGATAGCCCGAGATGACGAAGAAGACGTCGACGCCGATATAGCCGCCCTGAATCCAGGCCGGAAAGGCGTGGTAGCCGACGACCAGCAGCACCGCGACCGCTCGCAACCCATCGACATCGGGGCGGTATTCGGCCTGGCCGCGAAAATCCGCGCCCTGCGCCGTGACGGCTTTTGCGCCGTCAGCGATCGCGGACCGTATCCGGTGCAAGATTGCGCCAAACGGCATGCCGTCTCCGGGTGACCTGGCCGCCATGACTACACCAGGCGCGTTACCCGGAAATTAAGTGTCTTTTAAACCGCGCCTAAGGCTCCTGCTGGCCCAGCTTCAGCCGGGGCCGGGCCGCCTGCACCGCTGCCCGGTCGGTCAGCAGCAGCAGCGCCTGGGTGCCCCAGGCGCCGGCCAGCAGGTCGTCGCGCTTGTCGCCGTCCAGGTCGCCCACCGCCATGCTCCAGTGACGCCCGACCACCGAATTGGGCATCGCCGTCAGCGTCACGTCGGTGAAACTGCCTTTGCCGTCATTGCGCCAGGCGCGAAGCTGCATCGGCACGAAGCCCGGCACCTGGATGGCCCCCACCACGATGTCGGGCGCGCTGTCATGGTCGAAATCGATGACCTGGCCGCCCCAGACAGAGAAGGTGTGCGCGGGCAGGCGCGCCTTGGTCTCGTCGCGGAACGTACCGTCGCCTTGCTGGATCAGAAGGCGGGCCTGCGGATCGCGGTCATACTGTCCGGCATTGCTGGTGATGTTGAGGAACAGAATGTCGGGACGGCCATCGCGGTTGGCGTCCAGCGTATGGACCTCGCGCGTCTGGGTGGGAACGCTTGTGCCCAGACGCGCGGTGGCGTCGGTGAAGCGGCCCTTGCCGTCATTCAGCAGCAGGCGGTTGGTGGGCGACTGGTTGGCGATCACCATGTCCAGGTCGCCATCCTTGTCGATATCGACCAGCACGACACCCTGGGCTTCGTCGCCGGCGGGCGTGGGCAGGTTCTTACTTGTGTCAACAAAGTGGCCCGGCCTCTTGGGATCGTTCAGCCACAGGAAGTTGCGCGCCACGCCGCCACCCTCGGCGGAATTGCCCACCACGATGTCGGGCAGCTTGTCGCCATTCACGTCGCCGACCGCCAGGCCGTTGCCTTCGCTGCGCGCGGGCAAGCGGTCACTGACATCCTGGAAGCGTCCGCCGGGCTGGCCCAGGAAAAGCTGATGGTGCACGCCGTCTTCTGCGACGAAGACCAGGTCGAGCAGGCCGTCGCGATTGAAATCGGCGGCGCGCACATGTTCGTTGTCATGCACGGTGCGGCCCAGCGCGCCTTCCACCCAGCGCAGCTTGCCCTTGCCTACATTGATGTAGAGCCGGTTGGCGCCGTTTTCGACTGCCAGCGCCACATCCAGGTCGCCGTCGCCGTCAAAGTCGCCGAACACCGCATCCAGCGCATGAAGTTCCGCGGCGGTAGGGACATGCGTTGCGGTGGCGTCGGCAAAGGCGGGGCCGGGCCTGGGCTGCGCCGAAGCGCTACCGGCAAGCAGAATGGCGGCAAGAGCAACGAGGATGCGCATGGTTTTCTCCATCCGGGATTGGCTGCGTTGGACGCATTCTTGCGCAGGAAAGTGGGCAAACATAAGTTCCTTGGCATAAGTTCCTGGGGCGCCCCGGCGCAATTTCATCCGGTTTGGGGCAAAAGGGGCGGCATGACGGACGTCACGGTCATTTGCGCGGTATGGAGCAAGGATGCGCGCCGCCGCGCCCTGGTGCGGGGGCACCGGGACAATCTGCGCGGCCAGACGCGCAAGGTGCACGTCATCTATGTGTTCGATGGCGGCGACACGCCCCCCGCTGACCTTGATGCCGAAACCGTCACCTCCAGCCAGGACCTCACCATCTATCAGGCGTGGAATCTGGCGCTGGCGCGCGTCACCACGCCCCTGGTGATGAATCTGAACCTGGACGACCGGCTGGCGCCCGACGCGGTGGCGCAACTGGCGGGCCTGATCCAGAAGGAAGATGCGGTGCTGGTCGGGGGCGACTGGCGTATCTGTTATTCGCAGGAGGAGACCGATGCCGTGCGGCCCTGCCAGCCGGCGGCCGAACTGGTTTTTTCCGGCGACTGTCCCCCCGCCACCGAAGCCGACCGGCGGCTGGGCAGCGGCACCGGCGAGCGGCTGACCTTCGGCCCGGCGGTGATGTGGAAAATGGCGGCGCATGTGCAGGTGCCGCGTTATCCGTGGCGGTTGAACGACGGCACCCTGATCCGCACCGTGGCGGACGGGGCCTTCTGGTCGGTTCTGGGCCATTTGGGCGCGCGGCTGTCGCGCCTGCCGCAGGTGATCGGCAATTATCACTTTCATCCACAGGAGCAGGCGGAGTACCGCCACCCGGAGGATTTGGGACAGATTCTTCCCAAACTCCTCAAAATCTGAGGCTGGGCGGCCGTGCCTTAGTTTTGACACCTGCCCCGCGGTATTGAACACTTCACAAAACAGCGCGAAATCCAAGCGATATATTGCAAAAGGCTGCGGATCACGCCCGCGCCATTTTACCACTTAAGAGGAGAGAAAAGTCGCCATGAGTAGCCCCTGGGGTGCGCAGCCTACCAAGCTGCCGAGCATGGATTTCAACTTCGGCCAACTGCCCAAGCGCGCCATCATCGCGGGCGCCGCCGCCGTGGCCGCGCTGGTGCTGCTGTTCTCCACCGCCTACACCATCGATGAAGGCGAGCGTGGCGTCATCCTGCGGCTGGGCCGGGTGGTCGGCGAAGCCGGACCGGGGCTGCATTTCAAGGTTCCCTTCATCAACAGCGTCGAAAAAATTTCCGTCCAGATCCAGAAGGAATCCTTCGAGAAGACAGAAATGGGCGACACGCGCCTGCAGACCTACAGCCGCGACCAGCAGCCTGCCACCATCGCCATGGCGATCAACTATCATGTCACCGACGCTTCGGCAGTCTATGCCCAGTTCGGTTCGCTGGAAAACATGAAGCAGCGCGTGATCATTTCGCGCGCCTATGACCAGCTCAAGACCGTGTTCGGCCAGTTCGACGCCGCCGACGCGATCCAGAAGCGTACCGTGCTGAATGCCGAGGTTTTCGAGGCCATTCGCAAGTCCATGAGCGGGCCGGTGGTGATCGACAGCGTGCAGATCGAGGACATCACCTTCTCGCAGCAGTATGAGAGCGCGGTCGAACTTCGCATGCAGGCCATCGTCAAGCAGCAGCAGGCCGAAGCCGACAAGCAGAAGCGCATCATCGATGCCGACGCCCTGGCCTATGAAGTGAAATCCGCCTCGGACGCCAAGGCCCACCAGATCGAAGTGCAGGGCAAGGCCGAAGCCGGCGCCATCCAGGCGCGCGGCGAAGCGTTGCGCAACAATCCGGCCCTGCCCACCCTAGTGGCGTCGGAAAAGTGGAACGGCGTGCTGCCCACCACCATGATGCCCGGCAACACGGTGCCTTTCATCAACGTGAAGTAGGCATCAACGTCAAGTCATTGTCGCCGCCCGGCAGGTCACCCCTGCCGGGCGTGCTTGACAGTCGCTGCAATGGCTCCTTTGCTGCGCATCCAAGCGTGAGGGAGAGGCGCCATGTGCGACGATGATATTCACCCCGGCCTTGTTGAAGATTCCCGGCTCTCGCGGCGCGGCTTCGGTCTTCTGACCGTGGCGGGCGCCAGCCTGGCCGCCGCCCCGGCGCTGGCCCAGAGCAATGTCGTCGAAAAAGACGTGGCGGTGAAAACGCCCGACGGCACCGCGGACTGCGCGCTGTTTTATCCTGTCGGCAAGGGCACCTGGCCCGCCGTGCTGATCTGGCCCGATATCATGGGCCTCAGGCCCGCCTTCCGCGACATGGGCCGCCGCCTGGCGGGCGAAGGCTATGTCGTGCTGGTGGTGAACCCTTTCTACCGCTCGGCCAAGTCGCCGGTGATCGACGACAAGTTCGATTTTTCCAACACCGAGCAGCGTGCGCGCCTGACCGGCTATCGTGCCGCGATTGGCGACGACGGTGCGGACCGGGATTCGGCGGCGTATTTGACGTTCCTCGACGCGCAGCCCCAGACCAACAAGGTCAGGAAAGCGGGCGTGCAGGGCTATTGCATGGGCGGTCCGCTGTCGTTCCGCACGGCGGCGGCGGTGCCGGGCCGAATCGCGGCGGTGGGCAGCTTCCATGGCGGCGGGCTGGTGACGAAAAATCCCAACAGCCCGCATCTGCTGATCCCCAAGACCAATGCGGCGTACCTGATCGCCAAGGCGCGCAATGACGATGCGAAGGAGCCGACGGTGAAGGATGACCTGAAAGCCGCCTTCGCTGCCGCGGGCCGCACCGCGACGGTTGAGGTTTACCCGGCAGACCATGGCTGGTGCGTCAAGGGCAGCGCCGTCTACAACGAAGCGGAAGCCGAACGCGCTTGGGCCGCGCTGCTGGCGATGTACAAGACGCAGTTGGCTTAAGGCGCGGGTTCGCCCGTCGCCTCGATCAGCAGCCGTACGAATTCCTTCATCTGAGGCGCATCGATCCAGCGCACCACCGCCACGATGTCGTGCTGGTAATCGATGAAGATGATGTTGGCGCCGTCGCCCACGAACGAGACGCTGTCGGCGCGGGCGGCCGGGTACATCTTCTTGTCGGTGTTCAGATACCAGTTGCAGAAGCCGTAGCCGGTGTTGGTGGCGGTGGGCGTGGCCGCCATCTTCACCCAGGCGTCGGACAGGATGGTCTTGCCGTTCCACTTGCCTTTAGCCAGGCCCAGCAATCCAAGCCGCCCTTGATCCCGCGCCGACAGGAACATTCCGCCGCCCCAATGGCCGCCGCCGCTCACCACCTTGGTGCGCTTGCCGTCAATGGTGGTGAAGCTGTTGTCATAGCCTTCCCAGTGCCAGGTGTCGGACATGCCGATGGGATCGGCGATGGTTTCCTTCAGCACCTCGGGCAGCGGGCGTTTCCACAGATGCGTCAGGGCGAGCGCCAGCGCGTTCACCCGCACGTCATTGTATTTCCAGGCCTTGCCCACCGGCGGCGGGCCCTTGGCCAGTTCGCTCCACGGCTTGCCGGGGTCCGGCCGGTCGGCCCACCAGGGCTTGCCCCACAGCGTGCCGATCCAGCCGGACTGCTGGCGCAGCATGTCGTTCCAGGTGACGGGCTGGTTGTGCGCCAGCATGTAATCGGGCGTGGGGCGCACATAATCGATCACGCGGTCGTTGACGCTTTTGATCATGCCACGATCGAAGGCCACGCCCGCGACGGACGACAGGAATGTCTTGGTGACCGAGAAGGTCATGTCGACTTGGCGGGTCTTGCCCCATTCGGCCACGATATAACCGCCCTTGATGATGATGCCGTTGGCGGGCGCGCGCGCCTTCAGCGGCCCGATGGGCGTGTTGTACGCCTCGTTGGTGCCGGCATATTTCAGCGGGATGGAAACCGTGAGATCGCGGATGTCGATCTTGTCCGCGATCTCGGGCGGATATTTCTGTTCCGCGGAAATGGCGAAATCGATCGCCGCTTTCAGCTTGGCCGGATCGAGCCTGGCCTGGGCCGGGGTGCGGGTGGCCCAGCTATCGCCTCCCTTGGAGGAATCAGGCGGCGGGAAGTAATCGACCGCGAAAGCCGGTGTGCAAAGAAGCGCCGCGCCCAAAAGGGCGCCGATCCATCTGGCCTGCATGTCCCCACCCCTTATTTTGGGGAAAGCCTATGAAGGGTGCCGGGACAATTCAAGCGACGTGACGGCTCTCCTATGGGACCAGCAGCTTGCGCACCCCGTCCATGATCACCTTTTCCGCCGTCAGCGTGGTTTGTGAAACCGTGATCTCATAGCCGCCCTCGCCATAGGCGCGTTCGTGGCCGATATAGCCAAGGCCTTCGGCATAGGCCGCCACGGCGACGAAATCGTTCGGGCGGATCGCCTGCGAGCCGAGCTGGTATTGGACGAAGGCCTCACCCGGCAGGTGCACCGAAAAGGCTTTCCCCAATCGCAGCGCGACGAGCGTGGTGCCTTCCTCAAGCGCCTGCGCCCGCGTGTACTTGCTGATTGCCGCGAGGCGCACATTCGCAGGGCGCTTGGCGTCGGCGGCAACCGCGCGTGCTTCGTCCTTGAACGCGCCATACTTGGCGGGAAGCGAGATGTCGGTGGTGCGCCATTCCACGTCCGCCGGTGTCACCGCCGAACGCTCGGTGGCAGTCCAGGCGCGCCCCATGGCGTCCAGCAACCGTCCTGCAAATTCTTCGCGCGCACGCGGGGTGCCGTCATTGTATTTTCCCAGCGTGATGTTGCCGCCCGCGCCGGTGAAATAAATCTGGAACACGCCGGTTTCCTTTTGGCGGCGTTCACGGGCGGTGCCCACGAAATCGCTGGTGGGAACGCCCTTGCCGAACCACACCTGCGGATGGGACGCGTAATAGGTCAGCGCAGCCAGCGGGCGATTGCCGTTCCAGAAGCTGATCACGCGCACGGCGGGATCGATCAGCCCTTCGGGCGCGGCCTTGGCTTCTTCCGGGTGGAAGATGCTCAGCTTATGGCCGTCCGCGTCAGCGTCCACCTTGATCTGCGCGGCGACTTCCGCAGGATAGACGTTGGTGTAGGTCGATTGACGGTGAAACGCCACGCGCCCGTTGGAGCCGATAAGGCGCCGGTTGGCCCCCAGCCGTTCCGCATTCGCCTTACCGGTACCGACATGGGTGACCGGCTGGGCCTGGCGTAGCGCCTTGGTCAGCGCGATGGCCGAATTTTCCATCACCGAGCGCGCCCATACGCGCTTGTCCGGCACGCCGGCGGGAATGGCTTCTGGCAGGCCAAGTCTGGCGCGTTCGTCATAGCCGAAGAAGGCGGCACCCGGCGCGTCATGTTGATGGAGCGTGTGGACCGAGACCCGGTCCGGTGTGGTGCCCGCTGCCTTTGCCAGCAGCGCGTGCCATTCGTCGCGTGCCCGCCCGTCGACGCCGCCCCAGTCGACCGCCAGCATGACAAAGGGTTTGCCCGCGCCGGTGATCACCACACCTTTGGCCAGCAGTCGCTCGCGGATTTCCTTCACCACCGAATAACCCATGTCGTAGCCGACCGGCGGCGTCGCATCGGTCTGGAAGGTGGCGATCCGCAAGCCCTCAGCCGCAAAGGCGGGCTGGACAAGCGCGGCGCAGAGCAACCAAAGCCCGGTCATCAGCGCGAACGTATTTTTGCGATTGGCCATGATGTTCCCCTTATCCGCAGGTCGGGGCGGTCGCCCCGGATATCCTTCTGGCAATAGTGCTCCTGGAACGGCGGTTTTTTCTGCCGCAAATCGCGCGGAATGGTCCATCCGGCGGAATAAAACCGGCGTGGGACCATGAAAGGTGACGGAAATCTCCGCTTACAACGGCAGGCCCGCCCGGTTCACCACCGAGCGCAGCACCAGATTGGACGAGAAGCGCGCCACGCCGGGCAGGCGGCGCAGCACGGTCGCATATAATCTTTCCAGCCCCTCCAGATCCGCCACGGAGACGCGCAGCAGGTAATCCGGCGTGCCGGTCATCAGGTGGCATTCCAGGACTTCCGGGATTTTTGCCACGGCTTTTTCGAACTTCACCACTTCATCGTCCGACTGGTTCGCCAGGCCTATCGAAACGATGGCCGTCAGGCTGAGGCCCACGGCCGCCGGCTTGATGCGCACGGTGTAATTTTCGATGATGCCGCTTTCTTCCAGCTTCTTGAGGCGGCGAAAGCAGGCCGATTCCGACATGCCCGCAGCAGAGGCCAGTTCCGCATTGGTGGCGCGCCCGTTGCGCAGCAATTCGCGCAGAATGGCCCGGTCGCTGGGCTCCAGTTGGTGCGGAGAATTATTCCGTATTGGGGTCGCTTTTGCCATTATTCTTCCGGCCACGAGCTGTTCCCGCCCATTTTGAGGTGAGAAAACCCGCTTCTCAAGGGATAATGTTGCCAATCTCACCCGCTCAAGGTCGAAAAGGGTTCAAAATGACTGGTTCTGATATGTCGTTCGCGCGGTCGGCGCAGCTGGTGGCGCAAAGCGCCAAACATATTGCGGGCGGCATTAACAGCAATTTCCGCATCGGTATGGCGGGCGGGCCGCTGGTGTTCCAGCGCGGCGAAGGCGCCTATCTGATCGATGTCGATGGCAACCGGCTGATCGACTATTACTGCGGCATGGGCGCGATGGTCCTGGGCCACACGCCCAAGGGCGTGCAGGAGGCTGTGAAGGCGCAGGTCGAAAAAGGCATCCTGTATGCGGGCCAGTCGGAAATCGAATTCGAGGCGGCGCAGATTCTGTGCGAACGCATTCCCAGTGCCGAGCGCATCCGCTTCGGCTCATCCGGTTCGGAAGTGGCGCAGGCCGCGTTCCGGCTGGCGCGCGCCGCCACGGGCAAGCGCATTATCCTGAAATTTGAAGGCCATTATCATGGCTGGTTCGACAATATTTTGTGGTCCACCGCGCCGGGCGAGAATGCGGCCGGCCCGGAAGATGCGCCGGTGCTGGTCGCGGGCAGTAAGGGCCAGGACCTGGTCGATGCCGCAGGGCTCTACGTGATCGGCTGGAACGATCTGGGTAAGCTGGAAGCGCGGCTGGCCAAGGGTGATATCGCGGGCGTGATCATGGAGCCCGCCATGTGCAATCAGGGCGCGATTGCGCCCGCAGCCGGATATCTCGAAGGGGCGCAGGCGCTATGCCGCAAGCATGGTGCGATCCTGATTTTCGACGAAGTGATCACCGGTTTCCGCTTGGGTCGCAACAGTGCCCAAGGCCGCTTCGGCGTGACGCCCGACCTGTCGATCTTCGCCAAGGCCATCGCCAATGGCTTTCCGGTGGCGGCGATTGTCGGCCGCGCCGATCTGCTCGACATGTTCGTGAAGGATGGCGTGCTGCACGGCGGCACCTTCAATGCCCAGCCGGTGACGATGGCGGCGATGGTGGCGACGCAGAAGGCGCTGACGCCGGAACATTATGAACAAAGCTCCAAGCGCGGCGTACGGCTGCGCGAGGGCATTGCTGCGATCCTGAGAGAAAATGGCATCAAGGCGCAGGTGACCGGCTTTGAGCTAATGTTCCATGTCGGTTTCGGGCTGGACGCGCCAGCGAAGAATTATCGCGACCTGCTGAAAAGTGATAAGGCGCGGTATGTGAAGTTCGCCCATGCGCTGCTCAAGCGCGGTGTGCGGGTGCTGGAACGTGGCGCCTGGTTTGTTTCGTCCGAGCACAATGACGCCGTGATCGATGCGACGCTGGAAGCCGTCCGCGGCGCCGCGAAGGAAATCGCCTAAGCCTTCTTGTTCTTGAACAGGAGGTAAGTGAGGGCGTGGGCGGTGGAAGACGCCACCAGCGCCAGGCCGAAGGCTGCCCACATACTGGTATTGGGCAGCAGCATATACAGCACGAAGCAAAAGGCGCCGATCGAGGCGATGCCCATCGACATGCCGGCCACGGCTTCCTGCACGGCGCGGGGGCCATATTGAATGTGGTTGGACACCGCGATCACTGATCCCAGCATGGGGAAGGTGGAGAACATGCCCGACCAGCGCGAGCCCAGGCCTTCGGAGAACTGCGTCACCACCACCGTCAGCACCGCGCCTGCCAGCATCCGCGCCGGAAGACCCCACCAGACATGCTCGCGCTGCTCGTCGGAAGCTTCGCCGCGCGGGTAGGAGAGCAGCGCCACGATGAAGGCCGCAACCGGCAAAAGCTCCGTCCAGACCGAGAATTGCTGGGCTTCCAGCATTACCAGCGCCATCACGGTCCAGACCGCGAAGCTGATCACGATGCACCACAGCCAGTTCAACCGGCGCGAGCACCAGGAATAGGTCATGGCAAAGCTGAGCCAGGCCACCAGCCCGTACCAGGCGCCCAGGGCGCTAGCGCTGCCGAAGTCTCCGCCATGATCGAGGGTCACGAACAGCAGCAGCGGGAAGGCCACCACCGGGAATCCCGAAAGCCAGCCGGCCACCCGTGGGCCGTGCAGCCGTTCCATGATGCCCAGCGCCAGGACCGCCAGCGGGATAAGGGTGATTTTGAGCAGCAGCACGGGACGATCCGTTCGGGTACATCTTTTTAGGCCGGTTCGCGATAGCGCACCAATGCTGCGCCGCCATGGGTGCCATGCTTGCAAGGACTTGGAAAAAACGGGAGAGTTTCAAAAAACAAGGGGCTGTCATGACACGGGTTTTCGTTGCCGGAATCTTTCACGAAACCCATTCCTTCTCGGGCGAGACCACCGGTTTTGAAGGCTTCGATATTCATCGCGGGGCGGAAATTACCGCCCGCCGCGGCGATGCCTCTCAGATCGACGGCTTTTTGAGTGTCGCCGAAAAGTACGGTTGGGAGGTTGTGCCCAGCGTTGTCTATACCGGCGGCGCCTCGGGCACGGTCGATCACGCGGTGTTCGAGACATTCTGGAGCGAGGTGAAGCCGTATCTGGAAAAGGCGCTGGCCGAAGGGCTGGACGCCATTCATCTGTCGCTGCATGGCGCGATGGTCACCAGCCAGTGCGACGATCCCGAGGGCGAGTTGATGGCCCGCATCCGAAACACCCTGGGCGCGGAAAGCCTGCCGATGTATTGCGTCGGCGACCTGCACGCCACCCTGACGCCGCGCATGGGCGCGCTGTCGGACTGCATGATCTTCTACCGTGAATGCCCGCACACCGACGCCTTCGACAGCGCGGTGCTGACATCGGAATTGCTGGCGCGTTGCTTGAAGACCGGCGTGCGGCCCAAGCATCTGGTGCTGGTGACGCCGATTGTCTGGCCGCCCACGGGCACCGGCACCAAGGATGGCCCGATGCGGGCGCTGGAAGACGCGGCGCGGCGGATGGAGAAAGAGATTCCCGGCGTACTGGCGGCGAACATTGTCGGCGGCTACGCCTTTTCCGACGTGCCCAACGCAGGCGTGGCTTTCAGCATCATTACCGAGGGCGATATGGGGCGCGCGCAGGAAGGTTTGCGCGAACTGGCGCAGATTGCCTGGGACATGCGCGAAGGCGGCATTCCGCCCGAGCATGATCTCGACGCCGTGGTGCGCGACTTCAAGCCCGCCGGCAAAGGCCCGATCCTCTTGGTGGAACCGGCCGACAATATCGGCGGCGGCGCGCCCGGCGATGGCACCGATGTGATGCGGGCGCTGCTGAAATACAATGTGCAGGGCGCGGGCGTGGCGCTGGCCAATGCCAAAAATGTCGCCGCGCTTGCGGACGTTCCGGTTGGCGGCAAGGCGACGCTGGCCATCGGCGGCAGCTCGCCGCTTGATCCCGGCCCGCTGACGCTGGAAGTCGAAGTCGTGTCCAAGAGCGACGGGGTGTTCGAACTGGAAGACAAGAACTCCCATCTGGTGGGATCGCTCGGCAAGATCATCCGCATGGGACCGTGCGCCGTGGTCAAGCATAAAGGCCTGACGATTTTGCTGACCAGCAAGGCGCTGCCACCGTTTGATCTGGGCCAGTGGCGCAGCCAGGGCGTGAACCCCGAAGACCTCACCATGATCGGCGTCAAGGCGGCGGTGGGGCACCGCGTCGCCTATGGCAAGATCGCGGCGGGCGAGTTCACAGTTTCCACCAGCGGGCCATGCACCTCGGACATCACGCGGTTGCCTTACACAAAATTGCGGCGGCCGGTGTATCCGCTGGATCGGCTTGAAGCCTGATGGAATTTGATCGCCGCGCGATGTTGGGCGCCGCGGCGAGTCTGGCCGCTGTGCCCGCATGGGCGCAAGCTTCCGGTACGACGGCGCGGCAACGCACCATCAGCGCCATGATGACGGATGAACCGGCGCATCTGAACTATCCGCTGTTCAACACCCGCATCATGCAGGAAATCTGCGGCAACATTCAGGAATCGCTGCTGCTGTTCGATTGGCAGTTCAAGCCGCATCCCAATCTGGCGCGGGCCTTTGAGATGACGCCCGACGGCATGCGCTATACTTTCCATTTGCGTCCCGATGTGCGCTGGCATGACGGCGTGCCGTTCACGGCGCGCGACGTGGTGTTCAGCTGCGGTACCATGCTGCCGCAGCTCAATCCGCGCAGCCGCAATGCCTTCAGCCATGTGCGCACAATCACGGCGGTGGACCGATACACCGTGCGCTTCGACATGAAGCAGCCGTTCAACGCCTTCCTGCTGTCGCTGATGGCCTCCAGCGCGCCGATCATGCCGGCGCATATCTTTGAGGGCACCGATTTCCGCACCAATCCGCGCAACTTCAGTCCTGTCGGCACCGGGCCCTTCCGCTTCAATCGATGGGTTCGCGGCCAGTATATTCACCTCACCCGCAATCCCCATTACTGGCGCAAGGATCAGCCGGGCATGGACGGCATATATTACCGCGTCTGTCCCACGTCTGAACAAAGGCTGGTGGCGATGGAATCGGGCGCGGCGGATTTCGCCATGGCCGACGATATCGACACGGTGGTCAATTCGCGCATGATGGCCAATCCCAATGTGATCGGGCGCGCCGATGCCTTCAACGGCACTGGCGAAATTACGGTGATGGAAATGAACCATCGCCGCTGGCCGTTCGGCGACCGCCGGTTTCGCGCCGCCTTCATGCACGCCATCGATCGCAATTTCCTGGTCAAGGCGATCAACTTCGGCCTGGGCAAGGTGGCGACCGGGCCGATCCCGTCGAACCTGCCTTACTATGACGAAAAGGCGCTGGTGAAATATCCCTTCGATCAGGCGCGCGCCCGAGCGTTGCTGGACGAGATGGGATTGAAGCCGGGGCGTGGCGGCATCCGCCACCGCTTCGCCATCATGATGATCCCCGACGGCGGCGGGCATTGGACGCGCGGGTGCCATTACGTCAAGCAGGCGCTGTCCGAAGTCGGCCTCGATGTGACGCTGGAATCCACCGACTGGCCCACCTTCAGCCGCCGCAGCGGCAACTGGGATTTCGACGTCGACTGCAATTCCTATGGCCAGTATGGCGATCCTGCCATCGGCACGGCGCGCTTCTTCCTGTCGTCGAACATCAGGAAGGGCGTGCCGCAGACCAACATCCAGGGCTACAACAATCCCGAAGTGGATGCGCTGTTCCACAAGGCGGCGGTGGCGGTCGATCCTGCTGAAATCCAGAAGCACTATAGCCGGCTGCAGCATGTGCTGACGCGCGACGTCGCCATGTGCTGGCTGTTCGAGCGCCAGCCGATGTTCTTCTACAACAAGCGGCTAAAGGATGTGATCATGGGGCCCAACGGCCCGGCCGACGGTTTTGGTTCGGTCAAGTTGGCATGAACCGCCTGTCCTACATCGGCGCGCGCCTGGTCAAGACGGTGCTGATCACCATCGCGGTGGTTCTGCTGAGTTTCTTTCTGGTGCGGCTGGCGCCGGGTGACACTGCCACGGTGATGGCGGGGCAGGGGGGCTTTGCCGACGAAGCCTTCATGAAATCACTGCGCGCCGAATATGGGCTGGATCAGCCCGTGCTGGTGCAATTGTGGAAATATATCAGCGCGGTGGCGGGAGGCGATCTGGGCAACAGCTTTGTGCGCCGCCAGCCAGTGCTGGACGTGATCCTGGAACGCCTGCCCAATACGCTGCTGCTGAATGCCTTTGCGCTTCTGGTGGCGGTGGCGGGCGGCGTGCTGATGGGCATGGCGGCGGCGCGGCGGCCCGGTTCGACCACCGATGCGTCGATGACCGTGCTGTCGATGATCTTCTATGCCATGCCGCAATTCTGGCTGGGCATGATGGCGATGCTGGTCTTTTCGGTCTGGCTGGGCTGGCTGCCGCCCTTCGGGCTGGAAACCATGGGCGCCGATTACACCGGGCTGGCGCGGCTGGGCGATATTGCGGTCCACATGATCCTGCCGGGCGTGACCTTGGCGCTGTATTTCATGGCCAGCTATGCGCGGCTGACGCGCACCGCGATGATCGAAGTCGCCGATCAGGATTTCGTGAAGACCGCGCGGGCCAAGGGTATCGGCGAAGGCCAGGTGGCGCGCCGCCACATCCTGCGCAACGCGCTGGTGCCGCTGATCACCTTTGCCGGTTTGCAATCCGCCATTCTGGTGGGCGGCAGCGTGCTGGTGGAGAATGTCTTTAGCTGGCCGGGCGTCGGCACGCTGGCCTATGAAGCGGTGACCACGCGCGACAATCCCCTGCTGCTGGGAATCTTCATCGTCACGGCGGTTCTGGTCAGCCTGTTCAACCTGGTGACCGACATCGCCTATTCCATCGCCGATCCGCGGGTGGAGCAGGGGCGATGAAGGATTTCCTGCGCGTCTTCTTCTCGCGGCCCATTCCGCTGGTGGGGCTGGTGATTTTCGCGGTGATCGTGGCGCTGGCGCTGCTGGCGCCGCTGCTGTTCGGGCGTGGGCCGTTCATCATTGTCGGCATGCCGCTGCTGCCGCCGGGCGCGCCGGGCTTGCTGGCGGGTAGCGATGTGCTGGGCCGCGACATGGCGGTGGGGCTGGCTTACGGCGCGCGCATCTCGCTGCTGGTCGGCATTACCTCGACGCTTTGCGCGGTGGGCATCGGCGTTCTGCTGGGCGCGGTGGCTGGTTATTATGGCGGCTGGCTGGACGATTTGCTGATGCGGGTCACCGAATTCTTCCAGATCATACCCAGCTTCGTACTGCTGATGGTGCTGGTCGCCTTCCTGCAGCCGTCCCTGAGTTCGACCGTGATCGGCATTGCGCTGGTGACCTGGCCACAGGTGGCGCGGGTGGTGCGCGGCGAATTTCTGAGTTTGCGCGGCCGCGAATTCGTGCAGGCGGCGCGCACCTTGGGCATGCGCGATGCCCGCATCATCTTCACACAAGTGCTGCCCAATGCCCTGCCGCCGATCATCGTGGTGGGGTCGATGATGGTGGGCAGCGCCATCCTGACGGAATCGGCGCTGAGCTTTCTGGGGTTGGGCGACCCCAATCTTCTGAGCTGGGGCAGCATGATCGGCGGCTCGCGTTCGGCCATGTGGGTGGCGTGGTGGACGACGGTGCTGCCCGGTCTGGCGATCATGATCACGGTGCTGGCGCTGAACTTTATCGGCGACGGGCTGAATGATGCACTCAATCCCCGCAGGCGGCGCTGATGGAACCGCTGATCGCCATCAAGGATTTAATTGTCTCGCTGCCGCCGGGCGCCGACCGCGCCCACGCGGTGGATGGCGTCAGCCTGAGCATCCTGCCCAACGAAATCCTCTGCATTGTGGGGGAATCCGGTTCGGGCAAGTCGCTGACCGCCCATGCCATCATGCGGCTGTTGCCGCGCGGGGTGAGCGCCAGCAGCGGCGAGATCCTGTTCGAAGGCACAGACGTTCTACGTCTTTCTCCCTCTGCCATGCGCAAGCTGCGCGGCGCGGGCGTCGCTATGATCTTCCAGGATCCGATGGCGGCGCTGAATCCGGTGGTCACCATCGGAAAGCAGATCACCGAGCAGATTCGCGCCCACCGCGCCATTTCCGAGAAAGCGGCTTTGGAACAGGCTGCCGGTCTGCTGGCCGAGATGGGGCTGAAAGACCCGAAGGCGCTGCTCAAAAGCTTCCCGCACCAATTGTCGGGCGGCCAGCGCCAGCGGGTGATGATCGCCATGGCGCTGTCGCTGTCGCCCAAGCTGCTGATCGCCGACGAGCCGACCACAGCGCTGGACGTCACCACCCAGGCGCAAATCCTGAAACTCATCAAGCGCATCCAGACCGAGCGCCAGATGAGCGTGTTGTTCATCACGCATGATTTTGGCGTGGTTGCCGACATGGCCGACCGGGTGGCGGTGATGCGCCATGGCCGGGTGGTGGAGGAGGGCGGGGCCAGCGACGTGCTGGGCGATCCCAAGCATTCCTATACCCGCGCCCTGATCGCGGCGGTGCCGCGCGGCGAAAGCATGTTGCAGCCGGTGGCGCAGGATGCGCCGCTGCTGAGCGTGAAAGACCTGGCCAAGAATTTCCGCCGCGGCGGCTTTTTCTCCGGCGCCAGCGCCGTGAAGGCGGTGGACCGGGTGTCGCTGACCCTCAGCCGGGGTGAGACGCTGGGCATTGTCGGGGAATCCGGGTCGGGAAAGTCTACGCTGGCGCGCTGCGTGATCCGGCTGCTCGACCCGGATGCCGGCGAGATGCTGTTTGACGGCGCGGACATCGCCCATATGGGCGAGCGCCAGCTTCGGCCGCTGCGGCGGCGCATCCAGATGGTGTTTCAGGATCCTTTTTCCTCGCTCAATCCGCGCCAGACAGTGGGCGAGATCGTGATCGCGGGGCCGCGCGCCTATGGCGAGGACATGAAGGAAGCCCGCAGCCGTGCCGCCGATATTCTGCGGCTGGTGGGGCTGAACCCAGAAACCATGCACCGCTTTCCGCACGAATTTTCCGGCGGCCAGCGCCAGCGCATCGGACTGGCGCGGGCGCTGATGCTCAAGCCCGACATTCTGATCGCCGACGAGCCGGTCTCGGCGCTGGACGTGACGGTGCAGGCGCAGGTGTTGAAATTGCTGGACGATGTGCGCCAGCAGATGAACCTGGCCATGCTGTTCATCACCCATGACATGCGGGTGGCGGCGCAGGTCTGCCACCGGGTGATGGTGATGCGCCACGGCCAGGTGGTGGAATCGGGACCGACGCGCGAGGTCTTTGCCGCCCCGTCCAGCGAATATACCCGCAGCCTGCTGGCGGCCATTCCCGGCCGGGGCAAGCTGGCGTCGGTTTAGGAGAGCGCATGCGCATCGCTATTGCCGAGTTCAAGCAGGAAACCAACAGTTTCGTGCCCTTCACCACCACGGTGCAGACGTTCGAAGACCAGTATCTTTATCGCGGCGATGATATTCTGACCGCCTTCGGCAATGCCCGGCTGGAAGTGCCGGGCGCGCTGGACGCCTGCCGTGAAGCCGGCGCCACGCCGTTGCCGCTGCTCGCCACCATGGCGATGGCGTCGGGCACGGTGGAACGCGCCAGCTTTGAAATCCTGATGACCGAAATACTGGAGCGGCTGCGTGCCGTGCTGCCGGTGGATGGCGTGTTCCTGGCGCTGCATGGCGCGATGATCCTCGAAGATGAGCCTGATGCGGAAGCGGAGATCGTGCGGCGGGTGCGCGCCGAATTGCCGCCCGGCACGCCCATCACCGTTTCGCTCGACCTGCACGGCCATATCACGGCGGCGATGATCCAGCCGGATGTCGCCTATATCGGCTATCGCGAATTTCCCCATATCGACATGTACGAGACGGGCTATCGCGCCACGCGGCTGTTGATCGACTGGGTGGGCGGCAAGGTGAAGCCGGTGATGGCGCTGGCCAAGAAACACATGGTTTTCAGCCCGGATTCGGCCCGCACCACCGCCCCGCCGCTCAGCGACATCGTGGCGGAAGGCCGCGCCATGGAAGCGCGCGGCGAGGTGCTGCATGTCTCGCTGTTCCCGGTGCAGCCCTGGATCGACACGCCCGATCTGGGTTTTGCCGCGCTGGTCTGCGGCGAGGATATTCACAAGGCGCAGGCCGCAGCCGACAGGCTGGCGCAGATGGCCTGGGACCGCCGCGCGGAATTCGAGCCCGACGTCACGCCCTTGGACGAGATTATCCGCATCGGGCTCACATCGCCGGGCCTGACGGTGGCCAGCGATTCCGGTGACACGCCGTCGGGCGGGGCGGCAGCGGATTCCACCGCCGTGCTGGCCGCCTTGCTGCATGCGAATGCCGACAGGAGCGACCGCATTTCCATCTGCACCATCTGCGATGCCGAGGCGGCCGCGCAGGCGGCCAAGGCGGGCGTGGGCAAGACCATCACGCTGGGCGTGGGGCACAAGCGCTCGGGCCTGGGCGATCCGCTCACCATCACGGCGAAAGTCAAAACCATCAGCGATGGCCAGTATGTGCTGGAAGGGCCGGGTGGCAACGGCATGGTGGGCGAGATGGGTCTGACGGTGGTGCTGGCGATCGGGTCGATCCGCGTCAACCTGCGCTCCATCCCGCATTTCGAATGGGACCTGGGCATTCACAAGTCGGTGGGGCTGGACCCGGCGGCGGCGGCGCTGGTGTTCGTGCGCTCGCCCTCGCACTTCCGAGTGTCCTACACGCCCATCGCGGCGCGGATTTTCCTGGCCGACACGCCGGGACCGACCTGCGTGAACATGCGGCGGATACCGTTCACAAACGTGACGCGGCCTTTTTATCCGCTGGACCTGGTGAACGATTAAACGGCGCGGCGGGCGGGCTTTTCGCCAAAGCCGCGCAGCAGTTCGCGCAGCCCCGGTTCCGACACTTTGGCGGCCGCCGCATCGGGCGACAGCCATGCCAGTTCGCGCGCGCCTTTTTCCGGCCAGTCATCGAGCTGCCCGGTGACTTCCAGCGCAAAGACAGCGACGCTGCAGGGCACGCCGCCGCCGTCCTTGCGTTCCTTGAGATAGTGAAAGCTGCCGATGGGCTGGGGGGTGATCTTGCCGGTGACGCCGGCTTCTTCCAGCGCTTCGCGTGCGGCGGCATCTGCCGGCGTCATGCCATCGGCCCGCCAGCCCTTGGGAATGATCCAGCGCCGGGTGGTGAGCGAGGTGATCAACAGCACCTGCGGGCCGGCGCGCCAGCACAGCGCCGCGACCTGACTGCCATGTTCACGAAAAAGTGGATCGCCCAAAGCCGCCCTGCGTGATTCGCTGGGGTTACTCTAGGGCGGTCCGTCTGCGGCCCAAAATATGACGAATGGACGACGCGCCCTACGTCATGCCGAAGGCGCCGCCCAGGAAGTAGAAGACCGCCGCGATCAGCCCTGAAGCGGGCATGGTGACGATCCAGGCGGTGACGATGTCCTTGGCCACGTTCCAGCGCACGGCCGACACGCGCCGCGCGGCGCCAACGCCGATGATGGCGCCGGTGATGGTGTGGGTGGTGGATACGGGGATGCCGAGCCATGTCGCGGCAAAAAGCGTGATCGAACCGGCGGTTTCGGCGCAGACGCCCTGCACCGGCGTCAGGTGGGTGATCCGCGAACCCATGGTGCGCACGATGCGCCAGCCGCCAAACAGGGTGCCCAGGCCCATCGCCGCCTGACAGGTGATCACCACCCAGAAAGGCACATGGAAGGTGTCGCCGGTCATGCCATGGGCGAACAGCAGCACCGCGATGATGCCCATGGTCTTCTGCGCGTCGTTGCCGCCATGGCCCAGGCTATAGGCGCTGGCAGAGATAAACTGGCCGTAGCGAAACAGCTTGTCGGCCTTGTAGGGCGACCATTTGAAGAAGGCCCACGACACGATCAGGATCAGCAGCAACGCCAGGAAGAAGCCGGTGGCGGGCGACAGCACGATGGCGCCGATGGTCTTGCCCAGGCCCTTGACCACCACGGCGTCGAACCCGGCCTTGCAGATGCCCGCACCGACCAGCCCACCGATCAAGGCGTGCGAGGAGGAGGAGGGAATGCCCGCCAGCCAGGTGACGACGTTCCAGATGATCGCACCCATCAGCGCGCCGAAGATCACCTGGTCGGACACCACGCTGGGCGAAATGATACCGGTGCCCACCGTGTTGGCGACATGCAGGCCGAACACGGTGAAGGCGATGAAGTTGAAGAAGGCTGCCCAGGCCACCGCATATTTGGGGCTGAGCACGCGGGTCGACACGATGGTGGCGATGGAGTTGGCGGCGTCGTGCAGGCCGTTCAGGAAATCGAACAGCAGCGCGACGCAGATGAGGATGATCAGCAGGATCATAAGACCTAGACCTGCTCGATCACGATGCCGCTGATGCGATTGGCGACGTCTTCAAAGCGGTCGACCACCTTTTCCAGGTGATCGTAGATCTCGTTGCCGATGATGAAGTCCATGGCATTGCCGTCGCGGCTCTTGAGGAACAGCGCCTTGATGCCCTGGTCGTTCAGCTCGTCGGCCTGTTCTTCCAGCCGGGTGATTTCCTCGGTGATGGCGTTGATGCGGCCGGAATTCTCGCGCACCGAGCCCAGCAGGTGCACCGCTTCCACCGTCAGCTCGGCGCAGCGCAGGATGATATCGGCCATCTGGCGCTGGTGCAGCTCGAAGCTTGTCACTTCGAACAGGGTGATGGCCTTGGCGGTCTTCTTCATCTGGTCGATGGCATCGTCCAGTTGGTTGATCAGGTCCTTGATGTCGCTGCGGTCGAAGGGGGTGATGAAGGAGCGGCGCACGCTCAGCAGCACTTCGCGGGCGATGGCGTCGGCCTTCTCCTCATGCTCGAAAATGCGGTTGCAGGCAGCGGCTATGCCGGGGCCGCCTTCCAGCAGGTCGCGCAGCGCGACGGCGCCGTCCACCAGCGTGCGGGCATGGTCATTGAAGTGACCGAAGAACTTTTCTTCGCGCGGCATCATGGCCTGGAAAAAGCGCAGCACGAAGGACCCCCATTGTTTTGGTGGGCACTGCTTGCGATAGAGCCCCCTGCGCCGTCAACGGGACAGAAAATCCATTATATATCAAAATGATAAGGGCGCAGCTCGCGCCGCGCCCCTATCCAAATCGCGTCTTTTTCGCTGCCTAGTCGGGCAGGGCGAAGACGAACAGGTTGTAGCCGTTGGCCGGGCGCTTCACTTCGCGCAGCAGCGTGGCCGGCTTGTTCTGCGGGCTGCCGCCGCCCAGGCCGGTGGTGACCGCGACATACTGCTTGCCGTCCACACTGAAGCTGACCGGATAGCCCTGCACCGTGGTGCCCAGGCGGGTCTGCCACAGGGTCTTGCCGTTGCGGGTGTCCACCGCGCGGAAGACGCGGTCGAAGTCGCCGACAAAGGCCAGGTTGCCCGCCGTCGAGACCACGCCGGTCAGGAAGGGCGAGCGCTGCTGGAACGACCAGAGCGGTTTGAGGTCGCGCGCCCGGTAGGCGGACAGGCGGCCATTGTTACCGTTGGTGCCCGGCATCTCGAAATAGGTCTGAGAGCCATTGCCCAACATGAAGACGCAGGACTGCGACAGGGGGATGATCAGCGCATCGCTGGGCTGATGGTAGCTGGTCGACTGCCAGTCATGGCCGCCCTGCGGACCGGGGCAGGACGACAGCCATTCATTCACCTTCTGGTTCTGGATGTCCTTGCGGTAGACGACCTTGCCGGTCTTTTCGTTGAAGTTTTCATAGACGTTCTGGAACACCGTCTGCTTGGCGGCGATGAACTTGCCGGTCACAGCGTCGATCTTCCAAAGAATGCCCGGCTTGCCGATGGTCAGGATCGACTTCTGCGTGCCATGGGTTACCACCACGCGCTCGAACACTTCGTCGAGGTCGAGCGACTCGCCCGGCGCATGGTTGTAGGACCATTTCAGCTTGCCGGTGTCGGCATCCAGCGCCAGGGTCGAGTTGGCATACTCGGTCGCGCCGTCGCCGCTGCCGCGCAGGTCGCGGCGCCAGGGCTTGGCCTGCGCCGTGCCCCAGAAGGTGGTGTTGGTCGCCGGATCGTAGGTGCCCGCGATCCAGGTCTCGCCGCCCTTGCGCTCATTGTCGGGCAGGTTGTTCCAGGTGTCGCCACCCTTCTGGCCCTTCAGCGCGACAGTCACGAACTTCCAGTCGCGCTTGCCGGTCTTGGCATCATAGGCGCTGATATAGCAGTGATTGTCGTCGCCCTTGCGGCCGCAATTGGTCATGCCCACCAGCACGCGCCCGTTGATGATGATCACGCCGCCGGTGGAGCCGCCGACCGTGCCGCCATTGTTGGGGAACTGCTTTTCGTCGGTGATGTGGGTCTTCCACACTTCCTTGCCGGTGCGCGCGTCGAGGGCATAGAGATAGCCCTGCGGCGTGTTCACATAGATGTTGTTGCCCCACAGGCCCATCGCACGGGTTTCTTCGGTGGATGGACCGGGGCCGGGACGGCGCGGGGCCGGACCCAGGCGGTTTTCCCACTGCAGTTCGCCGGTCTTGGCGTCCAGCGCCTGGATGGTGTTGCTGGTGCCCCAGATGAACAGGATGCCGTTGTGAATCAGCGGCGTGATTTCCAGCGTGCCGTTCTCGGGCAGCGACCACATCCACTTCAGCGCCAGGTTCTTCACATTCTCGGTGTTGATCTGGTTCAGCGGGCTGTAGCTCCAGCCTTCATAGTTGCGGCGGTACATCAGCCAGGAACTGTCCGGCGGATTGCGCAGCATGTCGTCGGTGACGGGCTGGTAGTTCTGGATGTTGCCTTCATGGATCAGGCCGAAGCGCGTCGGCAGGCCGAAGCCGCCGGGATCGGGCACGCGCACGCCCGCCATGGCGCGCTGGAACAGGCTCTGGCCGGGCTGGGCTGCGGCGTTGCCGGCACTCTGCGCCGGCGCATTGCCGGCACCCGAGGCGGGCGCCGATTCCTGGCGACCGCTGATCTGCGCGGCGGCGCCGCCGCCCGATTGTGGCTGGGTGGCGACCGGCGCGGTGGGCGCGGGCTGGGCCGTCTGCGGCGGCGCCTTGCCGCTCGCGATGCTGCCGATCGGCACGGCGGTCTTGGGCGTCAGCGCCGTGGCGCCCGGCTTGGCGCCGTTGCGCTCAAGAATATAGGCGACGATGTCGGCGGTCTGCTTTTCGCTCAGGCTGCCCGCGCCGCCCAGCGGCATGGTCAGGTGAATCTTGCTGTAGAGCTGCGCGGTGGTGCGCTTGCCCCAGGCGCCGACAAAGGCGACGCCGCCCAGCGCGGGCGCGTCATTGGTGCCGGCCAGGTCGGGCAGGTGGCAATAGGCGCAGGCCGCGGCATAGGCCTCGCGGCCATCAACAACCTGCTGCGCCGTGAAGGGGCCGGCGGCATTCTGGCCGAGCGCGGCGGGAACGATGGCGGTCGCGCCCAACGCGCCCAGCGCGACGGTGGCGGCGGCGCCCATGAAAAATCCAGTTTTCTTACGCATTTTTGAACGTCCTCAAATTTCGTTGGCGCGCGGCGGCGGATTAGCGCGTGGGAACATCGAGCTGGGGAATGAACCAGTGGTCCTGCTGCGGCACGTTGGGCCCGACCACTTCATAGGCGGGGAACAGCCAGCCCCACAGCGTGCCCTTGGGCCCCCACGGATATTCTTCCGGCGCCTTTTCGCTGTTGATCTGGATATAGAGCTTGCCGGTGCGCAGCAGGCGCTGTTGCGCCGAGGTCAGCGTGAAGCTGCCGGAGATGGTGCCGCTGGTTGATTTGGTCACTTCCAGGTCGAACTGCTTGGGGCCCGGCATGCCCGGCAGATGCGAGGAAAAGATATGCGCGCTGATGGCGTTGGACGGCATGCCCTTGAAGTCGCCCTTCACGGTGAAGGTCTTGCCGTCATAGCTGGCCGTGGCGTTGCCGCGGCCATCGATGATGAACTTGGTTTCGTCGTCCAGCGGCATGGGACTGAGATCGGTCTGGTAATCCGCCGCGAGGGCGGGGGCGCCAAAAAACAATGAAGCGGCCAGCGCCGCCAGCCGCGCAGGCACGAAGAATTTCAACGCCACGATCAGAACTCCTTGCGTAATGATTGCTCGCCGCGTCCGGCCTTTGGGCCCAGTGACGGCATGCTTATTCCTCCCAAGCCTCGTTGGCCGAGGCGTTTTGTGGGGATACAGTAGCAGCGCCTTTCGCGCCGGGCCAGCGTCGCCGGGCCGCGTGAAGGGGCCGAAATTGTCGCAAATTCCGCCAAAAAGCCGCGTTCGCGGGCCTGGCCATATTTCAGGCTCTTTCCCTGCGCTATAAGGCGCGCGGGGGCCACCCGGACCGCGAAGCGGTCTTCAAGGCCGAGGACATTTTTCCATGCATCGCAGAAATCTCCTGCTCGCCGGGGCGGCGGCCGCGCTCGCTTTTTCACCCCTCCCGGCTTTTGCGGCAAATCCCGCCGAGACCTTCGTTTCGCAGAACATCCAGCGCGGCTTCGACCTGCTCAACGACCGCAGTGCGAGCGCCGCTGAGCGCAAGACGCGCTTCGCCGCATTCGTGACCGGGCTGACCGATGTGCGGCGCGTGGCGCTGTTCCTGCTGGGCCGTCATGCGACGGCGGCGGCCCCCGCCGATATCGACGCCTATGTCGCGGCGTATCAGGATTACGCGCAGGCGGTCTATCAATCCTATTTCGCGCTGTATGCCGGACAGAGTTTGCGCGTGATCGATTCGCGCGAGCGCGCCCCGAACGACTATGTCGTGCGCACCAGCGTCACCGGCGGAAACTCGGCCGCGCTGGAAATTGATTTTCGCGTGCGCACCGACGGCGCCAAGCCGGTGCTGGTTGATCTGGGTGTTGCGGGTCTGTGGCTTGCGATCGCGCAGCGCGATGAATTCGGCGCGGTGCTGGCGCAAAGCAATGGCGATGTGAAAGCGCTCGCCGCGCACTTGCGCGCGCGCGCTGCGCAGTACCGCTAGGAACTTTTGTTCCTGCGAGTTTCATGTTGAGTTCCGAAAGCATCGCCGTTATGTCGGCAAGGGCTGGGGTGCAATCCGCGTGGAATGATTTCGTTCCATGCGCCAACTGAAAAGTTTGACGCGCCCGCCCGTTCCCATCGTTCGATCAGTTCCACAAGCGACCCCTCTTCAGGAGCCACTGTGTCCAACATTGAAGCTTTTGCCTTGGTGAGCAAACCTTGCCCGCGCGGCTTTGCGCATGCGCTGCTGCTGGGCGGCCTTTTCGCGGTTGCCGCGATGACGATGCAGAACATCAACAAGATGCAGACGGGCGGCGCTACGAAGCAGCGTCCGATTTTGCTGCAGTTGATGAACGAGCCGGATGTGTCGGCCTATTCCTATGAGCGCCGCCTCACCGCCAACCAGCTTCTCAATCGCTGGGATGGGCTGATCACCGAAGCCTCGCAGCGTTTCCATGTGCCAAAGCCCTGGATCCGCGCGGTGATGCGCCAGGAAAGCGGCGGCCGCACGATGCTGGGCCATGATCGTCCCATCGTCAGCAGCGCAGGCGCCATCGGCCTGATGCAGGTGATGCCTGCGACCTATCAGGAAATGGCCGCGCAGCACCGGCTGGGCGCCGATCCATCCAACGCGCGCGACAATATCCTGGCCGGCACCGCCTACCTGCGCTGGCTGCACAATCGTTACGGCTATCCGCGCATGTTCGCCGCGTACAATGCCGGTCCTGGCCGCGTCGAGCGCGGGGGGCGCCTGCCTGCCGAAACCCGCGCCTATACCGCCGGCATCGCCAGGACGCTGCGCAGCGCGCCGGTCGATCTGGTCAGGCTGACCCGGCCCAATGGCGCGGCGGTAAAGATCGACGTCAACACGGTCACCGGAATTCGCGCTGCCCTGCCGGGTGAGTATCCCAATAACGTGAAGGCGGTGGTCACCATCGCGGGCAAGCCCCAGGCGGTGCGGGAGAATGTGAACGTGGCGATCAACGCCATCCGGGCGACGGGCGGACTGCTCTAGCGCGCGCGGCTGCGGCAGGTAAGATTGCCCCGCGATCAAGCTGGGCCTGCCATGAAACACACGCTTTCCACCGCCCTATATATAAGTGCGGCTCTGCTGCTTGCGGGCGCCGCCCAGGCCCAGGAAAACCCCTTCGCCAAGCCCAGCACGCTGCCCTATCAGGCACCGCGCTTCGACCAGATCAAGGATGCGCATTACCAGCCCGCGTTCGATGCGGGCATGAAGCAGCACCTTTCGGAAATCGAAGCCATCGCGGGCAACAAGGCTGCGGCCACCTTCGACAACACCATCGTGGCGCTGGAACGGTCGGGCCGCATGCTGGATCGCACCGCCAATGTGTTCTTTGCGGTCAATCAGGCCAATTCCAACCCGGCGCTGGAAAAGGTCGAAGCGGCCATGGCGCCGCGGCTGGCGGCGCATGCCGACGCCATCTATCTCAACTCCAAACTGTTCGCGCGGGTGAAGGCGCTTTACGACAAGCGCCAGTCGCTGAAGCTGGATGCCGAAGCGCTGCAGACCCTGACCATCTATTACAAGCAGTTCGTTCATGCTGGCGCCAACCTGAATGATGCGGGCAAGACGCGGCTGCGGGCGATCAACAAGGAAGCCGCGTCGCTGGAAACCTCGTTCCAGCAGAAGCTGCTGGCGGGCACCAAGGCCGGGGCGCTGGTGCTGGACAACAGGTCCGACCTGGCCGGGATGACGGATGCGGAAATCGCGGCCGCCGCCGATGCCGCCAAAGAGCGCGGGCTGAAGGGCAAGTATGTCCTGACCTTGCAGAATACCACGCAGCAGCCGCTGCTGACCTCGCTGTCCAACCGCAGCGTGCGCGAGCGCCTGTTCAACGCAAGCTGGACGCGCAGCGAAAAGGGCGATGCCAACGATACCCGCGCCATCATCTCGCAGCTCGCGATGCTGCGCACCGAAAAAGCCAAGTTGCTGGGTTATGCCAATTACTCGGCCTATGTGCTGTACGACCAGATGGCGGAAAATTCACAGGCGGTGGAGAAGTTCATCGGCCAGCTTGTGCCGGCGACCCGCGCCAAGGCGGCGGAAGAAGCCCGGCTGATCCAGGCGGCCATTGATAAGGATGGCGGCAAGTTTCAGCTCAAGCCCTGGGACTGGCAGCGCTATGCCGAGCGCGTGCGCAAGGAACGCTATGACCTGGATGAAGCGGCGCTGAAACCCTATTTCGAGATCAACCGGGTGCTGAACGATGGCGTGTTCTATTCCGCCACGCGGCTGTACGGCATCACCTTCAAGCGCCGCACCGACCTGCCGGTCTATCACCCCGACATGCTCGTATACGAAGTGTTCGAGGAAAACGACCAGCCGCTGGGCCTGATGTATTTCGATTTCTGGAAGCGCGACAACAAGCGCGGCGGCGCCTGGATGAGCAATTACGTCGGCCAGTCCAAGCTGTTCGGCACCAAGCCGGTCATCTACAACGTCTCGAACTTCACCAAGCCTGCGGCGGGCCAGCCGGCGCTCATCAGCTTTGAAGATGTCGGCACCATGTTCCACGAATTCGGGCATGCGCTGCACGGGCTCTTCGCCAACCAGACCTACCCTCTGGTGTCGGGCACCAATGTGGCGCGCGACTTTGTCGAGTTCCCCTCGCAGTTCAACGAGCATTGGGCGCTGAACACCGAAGTACTCAAGCGCTATGCGGTGCATTACCAGACCGGCAAGCCGATCCCGCAGTCGCTGGTGGACCGCATCAAGAAATCCCAGACCTGGGGCCAGGGCTACGCGCTGGGTGAATTGCTGGCCGCCTCGCAGCTCGACCTGCAATGGCATGCCCTGCCGCCCGGCTCGCCCAGGCAGGACGTGAACAGGTTCGAGGCCCAGGCCCTGAAGAAGACCGGCACCGATTTTCCCAATGTGCCGACCCGCTACCGCTCCAGCTATTTCCTGCACATCTGGGCCAACGGCTATGCCAGCAGCTATTACGCCTATCAGTGGACGGTGATGCTGGATACCAACGCCTTTGCCTGGTTCAACCGCAACGGCGGCATGACCCGGGCCAATGGCCAGCGCTTCCGCGACCTGATCCTGTCCAAGGGCCACACCATGGATTACGGCCCCATGTTCCGGGCCTTCTATGGCAAGGACCCGGAGATCGGGCCCCTGCTGGAGCATCGCGGTCTGGTACCACCCAAGAAATAGTGCGGCACCCGCCGGAACTTTCCGCAAGGCCCTGCGTTTTTGGTCGAATTGGCTCCTGAGGGGGAGACCGTCGGCCTGTTGCGCGCGCCAGGAAAGGCATCAGGGGTGTCGTTGTCACGTGTGAGTCTGGGCGTGCTGGCTGGTCTTTTGCTGGTCACGCCGGTTTGCGCCCAGCAGATGGCGGCCAGCACCGCCGACCTGGACGCCCTGTCCATCGAGCAGCTTGCCGAGGTCGAGATCACATCCGTGTCGCGCCGGCCCGAGCTGTTGGCCAAGGCCCCGGCGGCCGTATACATGATTTCGGGCGAGGACATTCGCCGCTCCGGCGCGGTCAACCTGCCCGAAGCCTTGCGGCTGGCGCCCAATCTGGAAGTCGCGCGCATCAACGGCTTTTCCTACACGATCAGCGCGCGCGGCTTTAACTCGCCGGAATCCTCCAACAAGCTTCTGGTTCTGGTGGACGGACGCAGCGTGTATTCGCCGCTTGCCTCCAGCGTGTTCTGGGAGAATGTCGATGTGCCGCTGGCCGATGTGGCGCGCATCGAAGTGGTCAGCGGGCCTGGCGGGGCGCTGTATGGCGCCAATGCCGTCAATGGCGTGATCAATGTCGTCACCAAAGCCTCGGGCGAAACCCAGGGGTTGGTGGTCGATGCCACTGCCGGCACCACCGACAACAAGTTCATGGCGCGCTACGGCTTCACGCCCTGGGCCGGCACCACCCTGCGCCTGTACGGCCAGGTCAGCCGCGCCAACAACACGGTGTCGCTGTCGGCGCTGGCGCCGTACCGCGATGCCTGGGCGCGCAACCAGGGCGGGTTCAGGCTGGACCATGAATATGGCCGCGACACCTTCACGCTGCAGGGCGACATCTACGCCAATTCGACCCCGGCGATGGAAATCGAAAAGGGCCGCGGCTTCAACGTCACCGGACGCTGGACGCGCGCTTTCCAGAGCGGCGACACGCTGGAACTGCAAATATATCGCGACGAAGCCAACCGCATCCTGCCCGGCCTGGCGCAGGAGCAACTCTATGCGTCCGCCATCCAGATCCAGCACAACACCTCGCTGGGCTGGAACGACGTCTTCACCTGGGGCGCGGAAGTGCGCAGCTCCAAGGAATCCTTCTATTCGCAGAACGTCTTCACCTTCGCCGATCCTACCAGCTATGTGAATGTGCAGAACCTGTTCGCGCAGAACTCCTTCAAGCTGCTGGATGACCTCAGGCTCACGGCCGGTCTCAAGGTCGAGAACAGCTCCTTTTCCAATCTCGATTTTCTGCCCGACCTGCGGCTGGCCTGGGACGTTGCCGACAAGCATCTGCTGTGGACGTCGATCAGCCGCGCGGTGCGCACGCCGTCCAAGATCGACCGCGAGTTGATGGCGCCGGGCATCCTGCTGCCCGCGCCGCGTTTTCGTCCCGAAAAGCTCACCGCCTTTGAGGTCGGCTATCGTGGGGAGCCCATGGACAGGCTGTCGCTGTCAGCCTCGTTTTACTACAATCAGTATGACGATATCCGCACCACCTTTGCCGATCCGGTGACCATCATTCCGGTCCAATTGCGCAACGGCATCACCGGCGACGCCTATGGCGTCGAAGCCTGGGGCAAGTATGGGATGACGGACTGGTGGCGGCTGAACTTCGGCTTTTCCTGGGTGCAGCGCCTGCAGGGCCTGAAACCGGGGCGCAACGATTTCAGCAACGGTCAGGCGCTGGGCCAGGATCCGTCGCATCAGGTGCAGTTGCGTTCGGAAATGAATCCCTTTGAAGACTGGGAATTCGATGCGGGCCTGCGCGTGATCGGCCATGTCAAGATGCGCAACCCCGCCACCGGCGCCACGCGCGTGGTGCTGGGGTCGTATATGGAAGGTGATGCGCGGATCGGCTGGCGCGTGCAGGACGGCACGACGCTGTCGCTGATCGGCCAGAATCTCTTCCACCAGAACCACCAGGAAGTGAACGATCCCTCGGCCTATCCGGCGCATTACATACCGCGCTCCATCATGCTGAACCTGCGCCAGAGCCTGTAACGATGCGCAGCCGGTTGTTCGCCGCGGTGGGATGCATGATTGCGCTGGCCGGTCCCGCCACGGCGCCCGCCGTAGCGCAAGGCTCGCTGGAATATGCGGTGAAGGCAGCCTATCTCACGCGCTTCGTTCCCTTCATAAGCTGGCCTGATGACGTGTTCGCAGGCGCCGGCGCGCCACTCACCATCTGCGTGCTGGGCGATGATGTTTTTGACGGCCGTCTGGAAAAAGCCGCCGCCAGTTCGAAGCTGGCGGACCGCGCCATCGCGGTGCGCCATCTGAAAGGGCCCGACGCCTCCGCCTCCTGCCAGATACTGTTCATCGGTGCGGGGGATAAAAGCCTGATCGACGGCACATTGGATGCGATGAAGGGCCGTCCGGTGGTGACGGTGACGGACTCCGGCATTGCCTCGCGGGGCGTGATCTCCTTCGTGGTAGCGAGCAACCGGGTGCGGTTCGACATTGACGACGCGCTGGCCTCGCAGGGCGGGCTGATCATCAGTTCCAAGTTGCTGGGCCTGGCCCGGACCGTGAAGCAGCGGGGTCAGCAATGACCGGGACGCGCAAATGGAATCCGTCCGTGGTCATGGCGCTGGTCGCCGCCGCCATGCTGCTGGTGGCGGGCGTGCTGATGGCGATCTATGAGGAACGGCTCTACAGCGCCCAGCAGGTCAAGAATATCCGCGAGCAGGCGCAGATCCTGGCCGCCAGCGTCACGGCCGCCATCGTGTTCGACGACCGCCGCGCCGCGCAGGAGTACGTCGAAGCGCTGGCGACCAATCCCGAATTGCAGGCGGCGGGCGTCTATGACGGTGAAGCGCATCTGCTGGCGGGGTTCAGCCGCGGCGGCGCGCGGCTGCCGTCGGCGGCGCCGGGCGAAGGCACGGTGTTCGGCCCTGGCTTCATGGATGTCACGCTGCGCGCCAGCCAGAATGGCGCGGCGGTCGGCACGGTGATGCTGCGGGCCGTGACCGAGCCGGTGGAACGGCGCTATGCCCGCTATGGCGGTCTGATCCTGCTGGTGACCATGGGCGCGCTGGTCATCGCGGTGCTGAGCTTTTCGCAGAATGCGTTGCAGCGCCGCGCCCAGCAGCTATCGGTCGTCAATTCCCGCCTGCAGGAAGAGATGGAGGAGCGGCGAAAGACCGAGGAAGCCTTGCGCCAGAGCCACAAGATGGAAGCGGTGGGCCAGCTTTCCGGCGGCATCGCCCATGACTTCAACAACCTGATCATGATCGTAAAAGGCAATTTGCGGCTGCTCAAGCGCCGGCTGGGACCGGACGCCGAGCAGGCGGGTACTTATATTGCCTCGGCGGACGAGGCGCTGGACCGCGCCGCCCATCTGACCCAGCGTATCCTGGCCTTTTCGCGCCGCCAGCCGCTGACGCCGCAGCGGGTCAATCTCAGTACCTTGGCCCAGGGCCTGTCCGAACTGATCCGCCATTCGGTGGGTGAAAAAGTCGAGATCGACATGCAGCTCGACGCGCAAGGCTCCATCCTGTGCGATCTCAACCAGATGGAGAATGTGATCCTGAACCTGGCGATCAATGCCCGCGACGCCATGCCGGACGGCGGCACGCTGACGGTGGCGACGCGCGATGTGACGCTGAATGCGCCGCCGCCGGACGTGGAAAGCGAAAACTTCACGCCTGGCGCCTATGTCGCGCTGTCGGTGCGCGATACCGGCGTTGGCATGCCCGAGGATGTGCGCCGCCGCGCGGTCGATCCGTTCTTCACCACCAAGCCGCAGGGCAAGGGCACGGGCCTTGGGCTTTCGATGACATTCGGATTTGTGCGCCAGTCCAACGGGTATCTGACCATTGACAGCGCGCCGGGCAAGGGCACCACCATGACCATCCTGATGCCGCGCGACGGAGAAGCAGCATGACGGCGAAGACCCCAATTCTGGTGGCCGAAGATGAGGCCATGCTGCGGGTGCTGGCGGTCGAGATGCTGGAAGATGCGGGCTTCCAGGTGTTCGAGGCGGGCGATGGCGTGGAAGCGCTGGAATTGCTGAAGGCCAATCCGCAGATTGCGCTGCTGGTATCGGACATCAAGATGCCGCGCATGGACGGCTATGCGCTTGTCACCGCGGGGCTGGAATTCAAGCCCGACCTGAAGGTGCTGCTGATGACCGGCTATTCCCAGGACCCGCCGCCGCATTTCCTGAAAGCGCCGGACATCCAGATCCTGCACAAGCCGTTCAATCTGGAGAAGCTCTGCAGCGCGGCATTGGAGATGACGGCCTAGCGTATTTGGTCCCAGGAGCGGCCGGTTAGACAAGGTTCGGGCGCGCGTATAGAAAAACGCCCATGAGCGAACCTGCCTTCATTGCCGGTGACTGGGGCACCAGCCGCTTGCGGCTTTATCTGTGCGACGCAGCCGGCCATGTGCTGGCGCGGGGCGAGGGTGAGGGCGCCGCGGTACCGGATCACGCCGCGCGTTTCACCGTCGCCGTTGGCGGCTGGGATCAGGCGCATGGCAAGCTGCCGGCGCTGCTGGGCGGCATGGTCGGCTCCACCGTGGGCTGGAAGGAAGTGCCTTATCTGAATTGCCCGGCCCGGCCCGAAGCGCTTGCCGCCGCCGCCATGCGCTTCGAGCATGAGGGCCGCGCCATCGCCATCGTGCCGGGCCTGAAATGCGTCAACCGCACCGGCGCGCCCGATGTGATGCGCGGCGAGGAGGTGCAGATTCTGGGTGCGCTCAACCTGCATCCCGAACTGGCCAAGGGCCGTCATGTCTTCTGCATGCCCGGCACCCACGCCAAATGGGTGGTGGTGGAAGATGGCGCGGTGACTGAGTTCCAGACCGCACCGTCCGGCGAAGTGTTCGAACTCTTGCGCAAGCACAGCGTGCTGGCGCGCGATAGCGGCGAGGTGCGCGCCGACAGCCATGCCTTTACGCAAGGGCTGGATTTCTTCCGCCGCAACGCCCAGGCCGATCTGCTGCACCTTTTGTTCAGCGCCCGCGCCCGGGTGGTGACAGGCGAAATGCCCAAAGAAGATGGCGCGTCCTATCTGTCGGGGCTGGTGCTGGGCGCCGATGTCGATACGGCGGTGTCGCTGCTCGGCCTCATCCCGTCCGACGCGGTGCATCTGATCTGCACGCCTGCGCTGGCGGCGCTTTATGACAAGGCGCTGGCCCAATATGGTGTGACCACCCAAACACTGGACGGCGATGCCTGCGCGCTCGCCGGTCTGGTGCGCATTCACAGGGAAGTCTTTTCATGAGCGATTCTTTGGCCGAGCTTCCCCTTGTCGCCATCCTGCGCGGCGTGACGCCGGCGCGGATCGAAGGCGTGGCGGGGGCGCTGTTCGATGCTGGCTTCCGAGCCATCGAAGTGCCGCTCAATTCGCCCGAACCCTTCAAGAGCATCGAGCTGATGGCCAAGCAGTTCGGTTCGACATGCCTGACCGGCGCGGGCACCGTGCTGACGGTCGAGAATGTGAACCGCGTCGCCGATGCGGGCGGGAAGCTGCTGGTGACGCCCAACACCGATCCGGCCGTGATCGCCCATGGCGTGGCCAAGGGCATGAGGGTGATGCCGGGCTTCTTCACCCCCAGCGAAGGCTTTGCGGCAATAGCTGCGGGCGCGCGCACGTTGAAACTGTTTCCCGCGTCCAGCGGCGGCACCGATCACCTCAAGGCGATCCTGGCGGTGCTGCCCAAGGATGTGCCGGTCTATGCGGTGGGCGGCGTCGGCGCCGCCAACATGGCCGAATGGCGCAGGTGCGGCGCGGCGGGCTTCGGCCTGGGATCGGAACTGTTCAAGACCGATCTCAGCGATGAAGAGATTGGGGCCCGCGCCCGGAAGTGCGTCGCCGCCTTCCGCGACGCGGGCTGAAAACGATCACCAATTCGTGTAGCTGCCGTCCGGCCGATGATTGATCGGGATCGGCGCATACGGTTCTGACCAGTCGCCGATCATCTGCAGCTTGCTGAGGTCCAGCGTCACGCCCAGGCCGACGCGATCATTCGGCCACAGCTTGCCATTCTTGAAGTCGTAGCATTCGGGCGCATACGCCCACGGCTGGCGGCCCGACGCGGTCATTTCCATCAGCGCCTTGACCGAGGTGGCGGTCAGGCAATGCACCAGCGCGGTTTCGCCGATCGGGCCGGTGAAGTGCGGGATCATGCCGACATAATGGGTTTCGGCGATGGCGCAGATTTTCATGTATTCGGTGATGCCGCCGACATTGGGTACGGTGCAGCGGGCATAATCGATCAACTGCTGTTCGATCAGCATGTTGGTGTCCCACTTGGCGCCGTAGATTTCACCCACCGCGATCGGCACGCCCAGGCGCGGGCGGATGGTCTTGTAGATTTCGATATTCTCGCCGCGCACCAGGTCTTCGACGAAATAGGGACGCAGCGGTTCGATCATCCGCGCCAGGTTTATGGCGTCCTCCTGATCCCACACGCCATGGAAATCGATGGCCCAGCTGCCGTCCTTGCCGCCGCCCTTGCGTGCCAGCTCGCAGGCTTTGAAGGAATCCTGCACAGCCTGGAAACGGTCGAACTCGCGGCCCGCAACAGGGCCCAGGCGATAGGCGCGATGACCTTCGGCGATGCAGTTGCGCGCGGCGTCTTCGATGGTGCCGCCCTTGGGCGTCGGATACGAGGTGGCATAGGTTTCGATATAGTCGCGTGCCTTGCCGCCCAGCAGTTGCCACACCGGCACGCCCAGCGCCTTGCCTTTCAGGTCCCACAACGCCAGGTCCAGACCGCCCAGCGCATGGGTCTTTTCGCGGCCCGCCGGATAGAAGTAGGAGCGGTACATGCGCTGCCACAGATGCTCGATGCGGAACGGGTCCTGGCCGATGATCAGCCCGGCCAGTTGCTGCATGCTGGACGGCTCGCCGCCTTCGCCGATGCCGATCAGACCGCTTTCGGTCTCGATGGTGACGACGTTGGTGGACTGGTTGAAGGTCGGCTGATGGATGTTGGGACGGCCCGCCGCGTCGGTGGGCGTCTTGTAGTACCGCACGCGCTTGATCTTGTCCTTGGGCAGGCCCAACGCGAAGGCGTCGGGCGGCGTCCACAAGGCGGCGCCGGCGCTCGCCATCATGCCCGTCATCAATGTGCGGCGATCCATAAGTCCCTCCAGATTATTCTTGCATGCGTTCTACGTCAGGCTGCAGACCCAGCCTTCGGCGGCGTCGCAATACCACAGGACGCCGTCCTTGATGTCCAGCCCGTGCAGCGACGGGTCAGCCTTCTTGTCCAGCACGATCTTGGCAACGATGCCGCCGTCGGTCATGCGCAGCTTGTAGATTTCCGCTTCGTCGCTGCCGGCGCACCAGATGTATTCGCCTTCCAGCGCGATGCCATGGGTGCGGATGGTGGGGGCCTGGATGCTCCGCGCGATGGTGCCGTCCTGCGCATTGATCAGGTACAGCTTGCCGCCCGCCGGTGTCGCCAGCCAGTACTGGCCTTGTCCCATGGAATTTTTGCCGGCCCATTTGACGCCATGGCCGCCGGATTCCAGCGGCAGGTCGCCCGGCTGGCGGGTGCGTGTCAGGTACGCGCCGTAAATGCCAAAGCCAGGCGTGTCCCATTTCTGCAATGTCCTGCCGGTTTTGGGATCGACCTTGAGGGTGGCGGGATTGCCCACCGCGACCTTGGTCGAGGTGATGAACCAGGCGCCGTCGCCATAGGTGATGCCGCTGCCATGCAGGGACTCGGTGATGATGCTGGACAGCACCGCGCCGCTTTTCGGATCGACGGTGAAAACCGCGTTGGGATTTTTCTGGTCCAGAATCCACAGATCGCCGTTGGCGGCGAATTGCAGATCGTTGGGTTGGTCGATCGCCGGCTTGGTGTTGAACAGCCGGTTCACTTTCTTCGCGATCACCGGCGCCGTACCGCGCGCGGCGATGGTGGCTTCGGGAATGACGGGATTGGCGGCGAAGGCGATGTCTGGGATCAGCAGCCCGCATGTCGCAAGACCGCTATTGGTCAAAAGCCGGCGGCGAGAAATTTCCATCACATGCCCCTGTCGTGCATTTCCCCTTGCGGCAAATTAGGCGTCTTTGCACGCTGAGGCAAAACAACCGCAGTGCAGCATGAGTGTCGTTGGGTGCTGTGCGCGTGTGACGCTAACATTTGTCAGCAGTGACATCTTGTCGTATCCTGCCCACAGGTGTCCGCAAGAAGACGCCGCAAAAACGAGAAGGCGGCGCAGACCGCTGACAGGGGACAAGGGGAAAGAATACAAAAAAACAACGAGTTATCGGCGAACGCCGCATGTGCGTGGGTTGATAAACTGATCCTTCCGCCCAAACAAACATAAAACATAAAACGGGGCCAACCCGTGAAATTGGTGCCGCTTTCCAACCGGAAGGCGGCATTTTTTTTGCGCCAGCCGCGCGATCAATAACTTCCGATACAATTGCATGTCGCAGTGCAGCGTAAATTCAGCCGCTTTTTTTTCGCGCATCGCTGCCCTAAGGTCCGGCTGGAATTTTTCCGGTTCAAGCAACAGAAATTCCTTCAGGAATCGAAACCGGACGGGGACGCGAACAAAAATTCGCCGCGCTTCGATCCAAGGCTGCCCTGCAGGGATGCGTGGCAAACACAAATGGGAGTTGTAAATGCGTAATCTGAAATTCGGCGCCGCCGCTGCGGCCCTGTTCGCGGCCGCCATGGCCGCGCCCGCCAGCGCCGAAACCACGATCCTCAGCAACGTCACGGTGATCGACGGCACCGGCAAGCCCGCTGCGCCCAATTCCGGCATCGTGATGACCGACGGCAAGATCGCCTGGGTCGGTCCGATGTCCCAGCTCAAGGCTCCCAAGGGCGCGACCACCCGCGACCTGTCCGGCAAGTATGTCATGCCGGGCATCATCGACAGCCATGTGCATGTCGGCATGATGAAGGACGTGACGCAGGACGTGAAATTCTACGACCGCGCCAATGTCGAAACCGATCTGAAGATCTATGCCGCCTATGGCGTCACCGCCGTGGCCGTCGCCGGCACCGACAAGGATGTGATCTTCGACATCCGCAACGACCTGCGCAAAACCCGCCCCACCATGGCGCGCGTGTTCACTTCGGGCCAGGGCCTGGTGTTCAAGGGCGGTTATGGCGGCCTGTTCGGCCTGAACGTGCCGGTCTCTACCCCGGAAGAAGCGCGCAAGGCCGTGGCGGCGGAAGCCGCCAAGGGCGTCGACTTCATCAAGATGTGGGTCGATGACGAGCGCGAGATGATCCCCAACAAGATGCCTTACGAGATCACCAAGGCGGCGATCGACGAGGCGAAGAAGCGCAAGATCAAGGTCTGGGCGCATGTCTATTATCTGGAAGACGCCAAGGAGCTGGCGCGCCAGGGCATCGACGGCTTCGCCCATATCGTGCGCGACAAGGATGTCGACCAGGAACTGATCGACCTGATGAAGTCCAAGGGCACCTGGCAGGCCGCTTCGACGCTGAGCCGCGAGATCGTTTATTCGATGGCGGTGATGCCCTGGATCAACGATCCTTTCTTCACCCGCGGCGTCACGCCCGGCACGCTGACGGCGCTGCGTAGCCCTGAGCGTGAAAAGGCCGTGATGCTGGGCGCCATTCGCGTTCCGGGCCTGCCTTACGAAAAGCGTCTGTTCGCCGACATGGGCCGCACCGTGGTGCAGGCGATGGACAACTACACCGCGCTGGTCAAGGCGGGCGTGAAGAGTGGCATGGGCACCGACTCCGGCCCCAATGGCCGCTTCCCCGGCTTTAATGCCCATGAAGAACTTTCGATGGAAGTGATGGCCGGGCGCACGCCGCTGGAAGCCATCAAGTCGGCAACCAGCGAAAATGCCGCCTGGCTGGGCGACAAGACCATCGGCAGCATCGAAGCCGGCAAGTGGGCCGACCTTCTGGTGCTGGATGCCGATCCGCTGGCCGACATCCGCAACACCAAGGCCATCGCGGCCGTGTACGTTGCGGGCAATGCGGTGCCGACCATCTGGGAAACCTGCCGCGACCGTCCCTCCACCGCCTGCACCGGCGGCTGGAAAGACCGTTCGCCGACCCCGTACTAAGCTGATTGAAATGCGTTCCGGCGCGGATGGTGATCCATCCGCGCCGTTTGCCTGAAGGAAATTCCCATGTCGTCAATCGCCGCCCGGCCGACCAAGGTCCGTCACATCATCCTGTGGCTGACCGTGCTGCTTTACATGGTCACGTATTTTGACCGGGTGCTGATCTCCGTCGCCATGCCGGAAATCCAGAAGGAATTCGGCTTCTCCACCGTGACGGTGGGCTGGATCATCGCAGCCTTCCAGATCAGCTACGCGCTGTTCCAGGTGCCGGGCGGCTGGATGGGCGACGTGATTGGCCCGCGCCGCATGCTGACGTTGATCGTGACATGGTGGTCGGCCTTCACGGCCTTCACTGCCTTGTCCTGGTCGGTCAATTCGATGATCGTCATGCGCTTTTTGTTCGGCATGGGCGAAGCGGGCGCGTTCCCCAACGCCACCCGTTCGCTGTCGCGCTGGATGCTGCCGGCCGAGCGCGGCTGGGCGCAGGGCGTGACCCATGCCGGCGCGCGGCTGGGCGCTGCCATCACCCCGGTTATGGTGGCCTACCTGATCTATCACTTCGGCTGGCGCATGCCCTTCTATGTCTTCACCGTGGTGGGACTGGTTTGGGCGGGCGTCTGGTACTGGTACTACCGGGACAATCCCGCCGAGCACAAAAGCACCAACCAGGCCGAGAGGGATCTGATCCAGAACGCGTTGGGCGCGGCGCCCAAGCGCCGCTCCCCCCCATGGGGTGCAATCCTGTCCAGCCCGCAGATGTGGGTGCTGGCGGCGACCTACTTCTGCTACGGCTATGCCATCAATATGTTCCTGTCCTGGTTTCCGAAATACCTGGAAGCCGCGCGCGGCATGACCCTGACGCAGATGGGCATCTTCGCCAGCCTGCCGCTGGCGGCGGGCGTGATCGGCGACCTGGCCGGTGGCTGGTTCTCGGACGAGATCATCAAGAAGACCGGCCGCATCAAGTTCGCCCGCAAGGTGGTCGCGGTCACCGGCTTCTTCATCGCCGCGATCGTCTGCCCGCTCGCCGTCATGGAGCCCGATCCCTATATCAGCGCCGCGCTGTTCTGCCTGGCGGTGTTCAGCCTGGAACTGGTGGTCGGCAACGCCTGGGCGGTGTCGCTGGATGTCGGCGGCAATTATGCCGGTTCGGTTTCGTCGGTGATGAACACGCTGGGCAATATCGGCGGCACCATCATGGCGGTGGCGACCGGCTATATCGTGACCTCCTACAGCTGGGACATGGCCTTCTTCGTCGTGGCCGGCCTGTCGCTGGTCGGCGGGTTCCTGTTCCTGTTCGTGGACGCTAGCCGGCAAATCTATACCGAGCCGCCGACCACCCCGGTGGTCTGACGGATCGAGCCTCAGAAACTGCGAAAAGCCCGTCGAAAGGCGGGTTTTTTGTTGCCGATTCCGGGAGTTCACTTTTCCGCAGAATTCAGTATGGTCCCGCCGCCATGGAACCATTCAACAAGCTCGAAGGGGTCGCCGCACCCCTGAACATGATCAATGTCGACACCGACATGATCATCCCCAAACAGTATCTCAAGACCATCCAGCGCACCGGCCTCGGCAAGGCGCTGTTCGACGAGATGCGCCACAACCAGGACGGCAGCGAGAAGCCGGAGTTTGTGCTGAACAAGCCCGCCTATCGCAACGCCAAGATTTTGGTCACCGGCGACAATTTCGGCTGCGGTTCGAGCCGCGAGCACGCGCCCTGGGCGTTGCTGGATTTCGGCATCCGCTGCGTGATCGCGCCCAGCTTCGCCGACATCTTCTATGGCAACTGCTTCAAGAACGGCATCCTGCCGATCAAGCTGCCGCAGGAGATCGTGGACAAGCTGCTCGACGATGCCGAGCGCGGCGCCAACGCCATCATCTCGATCGATCTGGAAAAGCAGGAAATCAAGGGCCCCGATGGCGGCACGGTGACGTTCGAGGTCGATGCCTTCCGCAAGCAGTGCCTGCTGAACGGCTGGGACGATATCGGGCTGACGCTGCGCAACGAGGACAAGGTCACGTCCTTCGAGCAGCAGCAGAAGACCCAGACGCCCTGGATCTGAGGAGCGTCGGCGCAAGCCGGAGCGACCAAATTATAAGTATTAGACTTCCGAGGACATCATGAACGAGTACAAGCTGCTTCTGCTGCCGGGCGACGGCATTGGTCCCGAAGTTCTGGACGCCACCATGCGCGTGGTCGGCTGGTACGGCCAGAAAGGTCTTCCCTACAAGACAGAGGAAGCGCTGCTGGGCGGCGCGGCGATCGACGCGACCGGACGTCCCGATCCCGATGAGACCTTCGTGAAGGCCATTGCCGCCGATGCGGTTCTGATGGGTTCGGTGGGCGGCCCCAAGTGGGACGGTTTGCCGTTCGAAAAGCGCGCCGAACGCGGTCTGCTGCGCGTGCGCAAGGACATGGGCGTGTATGCCAACCTGCGCCCGGCGCTGTGCTTTGACGCGTTGAAGGATGCATCGACCCTGAAGCCGGAAATCGTCGCCGGCCTCGACATCCTGATCGTGCGCGAACTGATGGGCGGCGTGTATTTCGGCGAGCCCAAGGAGACGACCACCCTGGCCAACGGCGAGAAGCGCGCCGTCGATACCGGCGTCTATACCACCAGCGAAATCGAGCGGGTCTGCCGCGTCGCCTTCGACATGGCCCGCCTGCGCGGCAACAAGGTGCACAGCGCCGAAAAGTCGAACGTGATGGTCACCGGTGTGTTGTGGAAGGAAGTTATCACCGACCTGCACAAGCGCGAATACAGCGATGTTGAGCTGCACCACATCCTGGCCGACAATGCCGCGATGCAGCTTGTGCGCAATCCCAAGCAGTTCGACGTGCTGGTCACTGACAATCTGTTCGGCGACGTGCTGTCGGACGAAGCCGCCCAGCTCACTGGCTCGATCGGCATGCTGCCGTCGGCGTCCTTGGGCGACAAGCGCGAAAACGGCCTGCCGTCGGCGTTGTATGAACCGATCCATGGCTCGGCGCCCGATATCGCGGGCCAGGGCCTGGCCAATCCGATTGCCTCGATCCTGTCGTTTGCCATGTGCCTGCGCTACTCCTTCGGCCTGAAGGACGAAGCAGCGCGGCTGGAAAAGGCGGTCGATCAGGTTCTGGCCGATGGCTACCGCACCGGCGACATCATGCAGCCAGGCATGAACAAGGTCGGGACCACGGCGATGACCGACGCGATTTTGAAGGCGCTGGACAAATCCAAGTAATAAAAAAGGGCGCCTTGGGCGCCCTTTTTCTTAATTGGCTTTCACGTCGCGCCGCGCCTGGTGCAGCAGCGGTTCGGTATAGCCGCTGGGCTGTTCCTTGCCCTTGAACACCAGGTCGCAGGCCGCCTTGAAGGCGATGCCGTCAAAGCCGGGCGCCATGGGCTGATACAGCGGATCGCCCGCATTCTGCTTGTCGACCACGCCCGCCATGCGCTTGAGGCTTTCCATCACCTGCTCTTGCGTGGCGATGCCATGCAGTAGCCAGTTGGCGATATGCTGGCTGGAAATGCGTAACGTCGCGCGGTCTTCCATCAGCCCGACATTGTGAATGTCGGGCACCTTGGAACAGCCCACGCCCTGATCCACCCAGCGCACGACGTAACCCAGGATGCCCTGGGCGTTGTTGTCCAGCTCCTGCTTTACTTCCTCGCTGCTCCAATTGGGGCGGTCGGCCAGTGGAATGGTCAGGATGTCCGACAGCTTGGCGCGCGGGCGCGATTTGAGTTCGTCCTGCCGCGCCGTCACGCTGATCTGGTGATAGTGCAGCGCGTGCAGCGTGGCGGCGGTGGGCGAGGGCACCCAGGCGCAGGACGCGCCAGATTTCGAATGGCCGATCTTGACGGTTAGCATGTCGGCCATCTTGTCGGGCATGGCCCACATGCCCTTGCCGATCTGTGCCTTGCCCTGGAAACCACAGGCCAGGCCGATATCGACATTCTGGTCCTCATAGGCGGACAGCCACTTGCTGGTCTTCATGTCGCCCTTCTTGACCATGGGGCCGGCGAACATCGAGGTGTGCATCTCGTCGCCGGTGCGGTCCAGGAAGCCGGTGTTGATGAAGACGATGCGGTCTTTCGCAGCGCGGATGCACTCCTTCAGGTTGGTGCTGGTGCGGCGCTCTTCGTCCATCACGCCCATCTTGATGGTGTTGCGCGCCAGGCCCAGAATGTCTTCGATGCCGTCGAATAAGGTATTGGTGAAGGCCACTTCGTCTGGCCCGTGCATCTTGGGCTTGACGATATAGATCGAACCCTTTCGGCTGTTGCGGCGCTTTTCTTTGACGTCGTGCAAGGAGATCAGACTGGTGATCACCCCATCCATCAAGCCTTCACCGATCTCGCTGCCATCCGGCAACAGGATGGCGTCGCTGGTCATCAGGTGGCCGACATTGCGGATGAACAGCAGGCTGCGGCCGGGCAGGGTCAGCTTGCCGCCATCGGGGGCGGTGTAATCGCGGTCGGGGTTGGCGGCGCGCTCCATCACCTTGCCGCCCTTTTCGAACTTGGCGGTCAGCGTGCCGTCCATCAGGCCCAGCCAGTTGGAATAGGCGGCAACCTTGTCGGCAGCATCGACGGCGGCGATGGAATCTTCGCAGTCCATGATGGTGGTGATGGCGGATTCCAGCACCACATCGCTGATGCCGGCCTTGTCGGTCTTGCCGATGGGCGTGGAGCCATCGAGATGGATTTCAATATGCAGACCGTTCTGTTCCAGCAGGATCAGGCTGGGCGACTCGGCGTCCCCGGCATAGCCCTTGAACTGTGACGGGTCCTTCAGCGCCGGCGACAGCTTGCCGTTCCGCACCGCAAGCCCTGAAACCTCTTTCCACGAACCAACCGCCAGCGGCACGGACTGGTCGAGAAAATCGCGGGCGAAGGCGATGACCTTGTCGCCGCGCTTCTGGTTGTAGCCCTTGCCGGGCGCCAGATCACCGTCCGGGGAAATGGCATCGGTGCCGTAGAGCGCGTCATACAGCCTGCCCCAGCGCGCGTTGACGGCGTTGAGGGCGAAGCGGGCATTGGTCAGCGGCACGACAAGCTGCGGCCCCGCCATCGTGGCGATTTCGGGATCGACATTCTGGGGGCCGATCTGGAAGTCATTCCCTTCGGGCTTCAGATAGCCGATCTCGCGCAGGAAGGCGGTGTAATCCACCAGGTCCACGGGGCGCTCGGTGTTTTCCCGGTGCCAGGCGTCGATGGCGGCCTGCAGCCTGTCGCGCGTCGCCAGCAAGGCGCGGTTGGTGGGCATCTGGCTGGTGGCAAGCGCGGCGAAGCCGGACCAGAATTTTTCGGCGTCCACGCCGCTGCCGGGCAGAGCCTTTTGAACGATGAAATCGTGCAATTCGCGGGCGACCTGAAGGCCGTGAACCGAAACTCTCTCCACCATGACGCTCTTCTTTGTAAGGAATAGGCCGCAAGCCTAGAGCGCACGGGCGGCAGGGTCAAAATGAAAAGGCCGGGCTTTTGACCCGGCCTTTTTACCAGTCAATCTGCCGCCTGTTAGTGCGGCGGGATCATCCAGGGGAACACGAACTGCTGCAGCCAGACCAGGACGCTCAGCATTGCCGTGAAGACGAGGGAGTGGATGAAGGTGCGGCGGAAGATGCTGGATTCCTGGCCCTGCAATCCGCTGATCGCCACGCCCGTCGCGATGTTCTGCGGCGAGATCATCTTGGCGAAGCAGCCGCCCGACGAGTTGGTGGCGGCCATCAGCACGGGGCTGAGCGGCGGCACCGACTGGTTGGCGGCGACGACCTGCAGGTTGCCGAACAGGGCGTTGCCTGAGGAGTCGCTGCCCGACAGGAACACCGCCACCCAGCCCAGGAAGGCCGACAGGAGCGGGAAGAACATGCCCGTCTTGGCGACCGCCTGGCCCAGCGTGTAGGTGAGGCCGGAGTAGTTCATCAGATAGGCCAGGCCCACGATCGCCGTCACCGTCAGTGCCGGCAGCAGGATCTGCTTGAACGAGGTGGAGATGGCGCCCAGGAACTTGGATACGCCAACGCCGGTCGCCAGCGCCGTCAGGATCGCCGTCACGAAGACGGCGGTGCCGGTGGCGAAGGGCTGCCAGTTCCAGATCGCCGCATAGGGGCGGTCATAGAGCGTGATGAAGACCTGGTTGTGCAGGCCCGGCCACTGGATCGGCTGGGCGAAGAAGGTCGCGACCTTGAAGTGGGTCCAGACCATGACCACGGCGATCATGATCAGCCAGGGCAACCAGCCCTGCCACGCCGGAATGTGGCGATGGGCCGAGTTGGGGTCTTCCGCCGGAACGACAAGCTGGAATTCCGGATCGGGCGCCGGCTGCCACACGCGCAGGAACAGCACGGTGGCGATCAGCGAAGAGCCCGCCGAGATCACGTCGGTCAGTTCGTAGCTCATATAGTTCGCGCTCACGAACTGGCCCAACGCGAAGGCGCCACCCGCCACCAGGATCACCGGCCAAAGCGCCTTGACGGAGCGCATGCCGCCGAACATGGCGATGACATAGAAAGGCAGCAACAGGGCGAAGAAGGGCAACTGACGGCCCACCATCGCGCCCAGGGTCTGGGCGGGAAGGTCGGTCACGCCGGCCAGCGTGGTGATCGGAATGCCCAGCGAGCCGAAGGCCACGGGGGCGGTGTTGAAGATCAGCGCGTAGACGACCGCGTCGATGGGCTTGAAGCCCAGCATGATCAGCAGCGAGGCGGTGATGGCGACGGGGGCGCCGAAGCCCGACACGCCTTCCAGCAGCGAGCCGAAGCCGTAGCCGATCACGATCAGCACGATGCGCTTGTCGTTGGGAAGATGGTCCAGGACCCAGCGGCGGAAGGCGTCGAAACGCCCCGACAGGACCGCGGTGTTGTAGAGAATGAGGGCGGCGAACACGATCCACATGATCGGCCACAGCGCGAAGGCAACGCCGGCGGCGGTGCTGGAAACGGCGAGGTTCACGGGCATCTGCCAGACGCCGATGGCGATGGTCATCGCCACGGCCAGGCCGGCCAGGGAGGCCTGCCAGGCGGGACGGCGCAGCACGCCCAGCATGATCAGCACCACGATGATCGGGATGGTCGCGACCAGGAAGGACAGAAGCAGGCTGTCGCCCACCGGGGTCAGTAGCTGATGGAACATTCGTCTTTCTCCGTATCGTGGCGCCCAGGAGCGCCGCTTTCCCACCGGCCACGCAGTGATGCGTGGCGTTGTTCAGTTTTTCGAGGTGCCGGATTTGCGGACGCGGCGCCGGTTATTCCCCGGCTTTCAGCGTCCGATTGTGCCCTTCTGGTCCCCGCTCGTGCGCAGAACCTTAAAGCAAAAAAATCCTTTAGGCCAAGGCGTTTACGACGGTGCAGTGCAGCAATCGCCTGTCACAAAAACCGGCAGGTCAGGCGTTCCAGGTGGACGCGACATGGTCCTTGTCCTGTTGGCTGCTGCGCTCGGCCATCAGGAAGCCGTAATAGCCGCAGCCGCCGCCGGGATATTCGCGGCAGATGGTGGGGCGGGCCTTGTAGATGGTGCAGCGGCGTTCTTCGGTATGGAAGAACTGGCAGATTTTGCCGAAATGGGGATCGGCCTTGCGCCGCATGGCGTATTTGGCTTCGGGGTCGGTCTTGGTGAACTTCTTGCGGGCGGCTTCGAAGGTCAGCTTGAAATACTTGGCCAGCCGGTCGACGTCACGTTTGGTGAGCTGGATCAGGGGGTAGGAGCAGCAATAGCCCGGACACTTCGCGCAATTATAAAGGCCCACGGGGTACCGCCTGAATCACTGACAAGCCTTGTAAGTAGCATGAACGCCGCGCAAGGTCAGAATGATCCATGGGTGACCTGATGCCGCGCCTCTTTCAAGGCTTGCGGGGATCATTGTATCAAAAGGCATGCGGAATCGCCCCAGTGGCATGCTCCATCCCCGGTCTTTCGCGCCCGTCGCGGCGCTGATGCTTCTGCTTGCGCTGGGCGGCTGCAGCCTGTGGCAGGGCGAACCGCCGCCGCCGCCCGCGCCGCGCACCGAAATCCTGGAACGTGGCGACATGCTCTTTGTGCGGGTGTCGGGCGAGGAATCCCTGAGCGGGGTCTATCCAGTGCGCCCCGACGGCACGGTCTGGATGGACCTGATCGGCGCGCTGCCGGCAGCGGGCGTCGCGCTTCCCGCCTTTCAGGAAAGCCTGCGCCAGCGCCTGGCCGGCGGCTATCTGCGCCAGCCGGTGGTGGATGTGACGCGCGTGACCGGCCCGGTGGCACCGTCGCTGCGGATGTCGCAGCCGCAGTAAATCAGTGGAAATCGCGGCTGGGCGGCAACACCCGCACATTGCGCGGGTGGCGATGGCCGGGCGTCTGGCCGGGCAGGGCTTCGCCCGCCAACAGCTTGAGATCGCCGCTGCGGTCGGTCAGCGTGTGCGCCATCAGGTGGATCACGCCTTCGGGGCTTTTCTGCACCACCCCTTGCGCCAGCAGCAGGCGCGCGCCCATGACTTCCTTGCGGAAGCTTTGAAAGACGCGTTCCCAGATCACCACATTGCAGACCCCGGTTTCGTCGCTCAGCGTGATGAAGACGGTGGTGCCTTCGCCGGGGCACTGGCGCACCAGCACGATCCCGGCGCAGCGCACGGCCGCGCCGTCGTTCAGCTTGCCGATATCGGCGCAGGCGGTGATGCCTTCGGCTTTGTAACCGGGGCGCAGGAACTGGGTGGGATAGCCTTTCAGTGACAGGCGCGTGGTCTGGTAATCGGCCAGCACATGCTCGCTCAGCGGCATCACCGGTAGCGGCGCGATGCGTTCGGCGCCCAGTTCGGGCGTTGCCCGCGGCGCGAACAGCGGCAGGGCGTCATCGTCAGGCAGGCGGCGCACCGCCCATAATCCTTCGCGACGGTCAAAGCCGAAGCTGCGAAAGGCGTCGGCTTCGGCCAGCGTCACCAGCGCGCGGCGCGACAGTCCGGTGCGGCGGGCGAAGTCGGCGAAGCTACGATAGCCGTAACCGCGTTCCTCGCGAATGGTGTTGGCGTCTTCTTCCTTGAAACCATCCAGCAGCCGCAGGCCCAGCCGCAGGCACAGTGCGCCTCTGGCATCGCGCTCCAAGGTGCAATCCCACTGGCTGAAAGCGGCGTCGGGCGCGAGTACCGTGACGTTGCCGTTCTCCCGCGCGCAGCGCACGATCTCGGCGGGGGCGTAGAAACCCATCGGCTGGGAATTGAGCAGCGCCGCGGCGAAGGCGGCGGGGTGATGGCATTTGATCCACGCCGAAACATAGACCAGCAGCGCGAAACTGGCGGCATGGCTTTCGGGAAAGCCGTAACTGCCGAAGCCACGGATCTGGTTGAAGCAATTCTCTGCAAACTGCGGGTCGTAACCGCGCGCAATCATGCCTTTGACGAATTTCTCTTCGAACGTCGGCATGGTCCCGACTTTGCGGAAAGTGGCCATGGCGCGGCGCAGGCCATTGGCTTCCTCTGAGGAGAACTTGGCGGCCGTGATCGCCATCTTCATCGCCTGTTCCTGAAACAGGGGGATGCCCAAGGTCCGGTCCAGGATTTCGTGTAATTCGTCCGGTTTGCCGTGTTCGGGCGATGGCTGGGGAAATGGAAACGTTGCTTTGGGATCGGCGCGCAGCATGGCGCGCCGTTTCAGGTATGGGTTGACCATGTCACCCTGGATGGGGCCTGGCCGCACGATTGCTACCTCGATTGTCAGGTCGTAGCGATTGCGAGGCTGCAGGCGCGGCAGCATGTTCATCTGGGCGCGGCTTTCCACCTGGAACACGCCAACTGCGTCTGCCCGGCACAGCATGTTGTAGGTCGCCTTGTCATTCTCGGGCAGGCTGGCAAGAAGCAGCTTCTTGTCCTTGCCGCTTGGCGCATAAGCATGAATAAGGTCGAAGGCCTTGCGGATGCAGGTCAGCATGCCCAGCGCGAGCACATCGACTTTCATGATCTCCAGCGTGTCGAGATCGTCCTTGTCCCATTCGATAAAATAGCGGTCGTTCATGGCGGCGGGGCCGATGGGCACTGTCCAGTCCAGCTTGTAGCGGGCCAGCACGAAGCCACCGACATGCTGGGACAGGTGCCGCGGAAATCCCATGATCGCCCTGGCGAAATGGACCGCGCGCGCCACCGCTGCATTCTGCGGATCGCATTCGCCCTGGATGATCTGGTGCTTTTCCAGATCGTCGCCGTGATGTCCCCACACCGTGTCGGCCAGCTTGCCGGTAACATCCTCGGTCAGGCCGAACACCTTGCCCACTTCGCGTATGGCGCTGCGCGGGCGGTAGTGAATGACGGTAGCGGTAAGTGCCGCGCGGCGATGGCCATAACGGCGATAGATATACTGAATGACTTCCTCGCGGCGCTCATGCTCAAAATCCACGTCGATATCCGGCGGTTCCCGCCGGTTCGTGTTGAGGAAGCGCTCGAACAGAACGTCGATTTCTGTCGGATCAACCGAAGTGATGCCGAGTGCGAAGCAGACCACGGAATTGGCGGCGCTGCCGCGTCCCTGGCAGAGAATGTTCTGCGAGCGGGCAAACACCACGATGTCGTTCACGGTGAGAAAGTAATGTGCGATCCGGCGGTCAGCGATGAACGCTAGCTCTTTTTCTGCTTTTTCGATTACGTCCGGTTTTATCCCTGCCGGATACCGCCATTTCAATCCTGAATAGGTCAGTTCGCGCAGATGCTCATCTGCGCTTTTGCCGCGTGGCACTGGCTCACGCGGGTAGCGCTGGCCCAGCATCCCCAGATGAAACGTGATGCGGCTGGCAAAGCGCAGCGTTTCTTCAAGTGCTTCAGGGTTGATCTGAAATAGCCGGGCCATTTCGCCTGCCGGTTTCAGATGCCGTTCCGCATTGGCTTCAAGTCGCGTGCCGGCTTCTTTCAGTGTGACATGCTCGCGGATGCAGGTCAGGACATCCTGCAACTCGCGCTGGTCGGAGTGGTGGTAGAGTGCATCATTGACGGCGATCAGCGGCGTGCGCGCCGACCGCGCCACTTTCTGCAAGGCGTTCAGGCGGCGGCGGTCTTCACCTGTATAAAGCATGGAGGCTGCCAGCCAGGTGTCGCGCCCCAATATTTTTAGCAGCGGCAATAGTGTTTGCGGGTTTGCCGTCGGCGGCATGACAATCAGCAGAAGGCCGCGCCGCCATGTCAGCAGATCCTGGAGATCGAGCAGGCATTCGCCTTTTTTGCCGCGCAGCTTGCCGACGGAGATCAGCCGCGACAGCCAGCCATAGGCTTTGCGGTCCTTCGGATAGGCCAGAATATCTGGCGTGCCGTCTCTGAAAACCAGCCGCGCACCGATCAGCAGACGCGGGCGTGTTGCTGCATCTAGCTGCTTCCACTGATCATAGGCCCGCACCACACCAGCAAGGGTATTGCGATCCGCGATGCCGATGGCGGGATATCCCAACGACTGGGCCTGCACGACGAATTCCTGCGGGTGGGACGCACCGCGCAGAAAAGAGAAATTGGTGGTGACGGCAAGTTCGACATAGCTCATGCGAACAGGCCGTGCATGTACCAGCCCGTCTGGTGTTCATCGCGGAAGAGCCAGAAACGCATCCCGCTTTCGGTTTCCGCCCGAAAATAATTCCGGACTGGGCGCGGCTTTTCTGCGCGCTCTTTTTTTTGCTTCTCCGTTTCTCCAAGTGTTGGGACCAAGCGGTTCCATGAAATCTCTTTCCACCATTCCAGCGCGATGCGCTCTGGGCCTTCGATATGCACGACATTTTGCACGCATTGCCGCCAGCGAAAGCGTTTGGGTGGGCCATGCGGAATGGACGCCAGCACGCTGATCGGCTCAGGTCGTTCCAGCAGCCGCAGCGGCCGGCGTGGCGGATCGCCGGGCAGTCGCTTTAACGCCCAGTTTTGCGGGCCGAAATCATCCTGCGCCGGTACGGCCACGCCTGCGGCTTCGGGAATGTGGGTGTCCTGCGCCACGAAGCGCTGCACGCGATGGTCGCCAAAGCGCACCGATAGCCGGTCAATTAAAAAGCCGATCTGCTGGCGGGCATTCTCGTTCGCGTCGAAGCTGATGGTGGCAGGATTGATATCTTCCGCCAGCACCGCTTCCAGCCGGATCAGGTCAAACCCGAAACCGGCATCCAGCGGATCGGCCAGCGCGTCCAGCCGCTGGCGGAGCAGCCGCAGCATCACGGCGGCGTCGCGCAGGCCTTCGCCGGTCTTGACCGCGATGCGGTCCACCTTGCCGTCGGCGCGGAAGAACACCGCTTCCAGCAGCCGCGCCCCGCGCCCCTGGCGTTCCAGGATTTCGCTCAATGATTCCGCCAGTGCCTGCAGCGTGGCGGTGATGGCGTCCTGTGTCACGACCGGCTCGGGGAAACGCCGCTCGGCCATCAGGTCGGGCAAAGCGCGGCGCGGCGTCAGCGGCTTTTCCTCCGCGCCCAGGATGATCTTCAAACGGGTGACAAAGCCGGCGCCCAGCCGTTCGGACAGTTCGCTGTGCAAACGATCTGCCACCGCGCCGATGGTTTTCAGCCCGGCATGGCGCAGGGCGCGCAGGTTTTTGTCGTCGCAATCCAGCGCGGCAAGCGGCAGCGGCGCGACGGCGGATGCTTCTTTACCGGGCGGCACGATGGTGCCGTGCGCGAAACGCGCCAAAGCGCGGGCGCAAAGCGACGTGCCCGCAATGGCGGCGCGAACCGTAAAGCCCTGCGCTGTCATCTTCTGCGTGACCTCGCGCAGCATGGCCGCTTCGCCGCCAAACAGATGCGCCGCGCCGGTGATGTCGAGATAAAGCCCATAGGGCGGGTCCAGACTCACCAGCGGCGTGAAGCGGTCGCACCAGTCGGTGATGTTTTCCAAAAGCGCGCCATCGGCTTTTTCGTCCGACGCGATCACGGTCAGGGGCTGCACCATGGCGCGGGCATTGGCCAGCGGCTGGCCGACATAGAGTCCGAGTCTGGCGCCACGCCCATCCAGCGCATGTACCACAAGCGCGCTGCCCATCTTGGCGCTGATGACCAGCGGCGCCTTAAACGGCGTGCGCGATTTGCGGATCAGCCGGTCGGTGCAAAGGCGCGGCAGCGACAGCGCCAGGATGCGCCTGCTGGAAGACGGCATGTTCAGAGTCCCACTGCATCAGGAAATGTCCCAGGCCCCCGGTGCGGTGGCGCACCAGCCGGGCGTCAAAACGCGGATTGCCCCAATCCTCGTCATCGTCACGCGACGGCGCGCTGGTCACCTGCCAGCGGGTCAGCGCCGTGCTGGGCTGGGCTGCCGCGCTCTGGCGCAGCAGGATCGCGCTGGCGCCGCTTTCGCCGGCCGCCAGCGACAGGCGGCGGCTGGCGACCAGATCGAGTGATCTGGGTTGGCCGCGTATCTCCAGCAGCAGCGCGCCGACATGACCGCAGGCCAGAATGTCGTTGGCCGCCGCCAGGGCATCGTCACACTTGCGGGTGCGCACCAGGATCAGCTGGCGCGGATCGCCGCCCAGTTCCAGCAGGCCGCTGGGCGATACCGCGCCATACTCTTGTCCCTCGAAATCGGGCCGCACCCAGAACAGCGGCTTGGCCCCCGCCGCCCGGATGGCCAGCAGGGCGGCAAAGCCCGAGGCGCTCCAGCCGCCCGCGAAAACCTCGTGCAGGGCGCCAGGCCGCAGTCCGCCGCCCAAAATCGAATCCGCCTGTGGATGGCCCAGCGGAATCGCAGGCCGGTCCGGGGGCAGGCCATAGCGCGCCATGGAATGGCGCAATTCCTGGATTTTTGCAGAATTGTTCATGTTATGTTCTATAATGCGCCCGAGCCAAAAGGAGTCAAGGCGGCTCCTTTTTGTGACTCATTCTCAAATTGCATGGACACTCATTTACTTAGCGCAACGCTGGCATGTTGCGCCGCAACTGGCGGCATGGTCACATGCTGGGTAATTCTAAGAAGAACAGGCAAATTTCGCGGCTTTAAGGGCCGGAAAACTGCGCCTGATTGACGGTTGGGGTTTGAAGATGGGTTTGCCTCCGAAACAGGGTCTTTACGACCCGCGTAACGAGCATGACGCCTGCGGCGTCGGCTTTGTCGCCAATATCAAGGGCGCGAAGTCCCATGAGATCATCGGGCTGGGTCTCCAGCTCCTGATCAATCTCGACCATCGCGGCGCGGTGGGCGCCGATCCGCTGGTGGGCGACGGCGCCGGCATCCTGATTCAGATTCCCGATCCCCTGCTGCGCGAATGGGCCAAGGAGACCGGCGTGACCCTGCCGGAGCCGGGCAAGTATGCGGTGGCCATGTGCTTCCTGCCGCAGGAAGCCAAGGCGCGCGAAATCGTCGTCAAACAGTTCGAACATTTCATCAAGGTCGAAGGTCAGATGCTGCTGGGCTGGCGCGACGTGCCGACCGATCCCGCCGGATTGGGCAAGACCGTTCTGGACGGCATGCCGCTGATCCGCCAGGCGATCATCGCCGCCGGTCCGAACACCCGCGATCCCGATCATTTCGAACGCAAGCTGCTGACCATCCGCAAGCAGACGCAGAACCCGCTGGCGGCGCTGGCCAAGAAGCACAAGCTTCCGGCGATCAACCAGCTCTACATGCCGTCGCTGTCGACGCGCACGGTTGTCTATAAGGGCCTGCTGCTGGCGCACGATGTGGGCCGCTTCTACCGCGACCTGCAGAACCCGCTGACCGTGTCGGCGGTGGCGCTGGTGCATCAGCGCTTCTCGACCAACACCTTCCCGAGCTGGAAGCTGGCCCATCCCTATCGCTACATCGCCCATAACGGCGAGATCAACACGGTGCGCGGCAACGTCAACTGGATCAATGCGCGGCGCCGCTCGATGCAGTCCGAACTGCTGGGCCCGGATCTCGACAAGATGTGGCCGCTGATCCCGCACGGCCAGTCCGACACCGCCTGCCTCGACAATGCGCTCGAACTTCTGGTCGCGGGCGGTTACCCGCTGGCGCATGCCGTCATGATGCTGATCCCCGAAGCCTGGGCCGGCAACAAGATGATGGATGCCAAGCGCAAGGCTTTCTACGAATACCATGCCGCGCTGATGGAGCCGTGGGACGGCCCCGCCGCCATCGCCTTCACCGACGGCCGCCAGATCGGCGCCACGCTGGACCGCAACGGACTTCGCCCCGCCCGCTACATCGTCACCGATGACGATCTGATCATCCTGGCCTCGGAATCGGGCGTGATCCCGGTCGCCGAGGAAAAGATCAAGCGCAAGTGGCGCCTGCAGCCCGGCAAGATGCTGCTGATCGACTTCGAGGAAGGCCGCATCGTCGAAGACGAAGAGATCAAGAAGAAGTTCTCGGACGCCGAGCCCTATGACGACTGGCTGAAGTCGGCACAGTTCAAGCTGGAAGACCTGCCGGACCTGCCCGAAGATCACCGTGCCAAGGCGGCCGATCCCTCGCTGCTGCTCGATCAGCAGCAGGCCTTTGGCTACACCCAGGAAGACCTGCAATTCTTCCTGGAGCCGATGGCATCGGTGGGCGACGACCCGCTGGGCTCGATGGGCGCCGACACGCCGATCGCCGTGCTGTCGAAGAAGAGCAAGCTGCTCTACAATTATTTCAAGCAGAACTTCGCCCAGGTCACCAATCCGCCGATCGACCCGATCCGCGAAGAGCTGGTGATGAGCCTGGTGTCGATGATCGGCCCGCGCCCCAACCTCTTGGGCCGCGATGCCGGCGCGCACAAGCGGCTGGAAGTCACCCAGCCGGTGCTGACCAACGCCGATGTCGAAAAGATCCGCTCGATCTCCGAGCTGGTGGACGGCGCCTTCCGCACCGCCACCATCGATTGCACCTGGCCGGCCAGCGAAGGCGCCGACGGACTGTCGAATGCCGTGCAGCGCATCTGCCTGAATGCCACCGATGCGGTGCTGGCGGACAACAACATTCTTATCCTGTCGGATCGCGCCGTCAGCGCCGACCGGATTCCGATTCCCGCGGCGCTGGCGATTGCCGCCGTGCATCATCACCTGGTGCGCCAGGGCCTGCGCATGCAGACAGGCCTAGTTGTCGAAACGGGCGAAGCGCGCGAAGTGCATCACTTCTGCGTGCTGGCCGGTTACGGCGCCGAAGCGGTCAATCCGTACCTGGCCTTCGAGACGCTGGAACAGATCCGCGTCAAGCAGGGCCTGTCGCTAAAGGCCTATGAAGTCCAGAAGAACTACATCAAGGCCATCGGCAAGGGCATCCTGAAGGTGATGTCCAAGATGGGAATCTCCGCTTACCAGTCCTATTGCGGCGCGCAGATTTTCGACGCCGTGGGCCTGTCGAGCGAGTTCATCGAGAAGTATTTCACCGGCACCGCCACCGCCGTGGAAGGCATCGGCATCAAGGAAGTGGCCGAGGAATGCGTGCGCCGTCACCGCGACGCGTTCGGCGACAATCCGATCTATCGCAACATGCTGGATGTGGGCGGCGACTATGCCTTCCGCCTGCGCGGCGAAGACCATGCCTGGACGCCCGAAAGCGTGTCGCGCCTGCAGCATGCGGTGCGCGGCAAGAACCCGGACGAGTACGAACTGTTCGCCCAACAGATCAACGACCAGAATGAACGCCTGCTCACCCTGCGCGGCCTGATGAACTTCAAGACCGACGGTACGGGCGTGCCGCTGGACGAAGTCGAACCCGCCAGCGAGATCGTCAAGCGCTTCTCGACCGGCGCGATGAGCTTCGGCTCGATCAGCCGCGAGGCGCACACCACGCTGGCCATCGCGATGAACCGCATCGGCGGCCGTTCCAACACCGGCGAAGGCGGCGAAGAACCCGACCGTTTCAAGCCGCTGGAAAATGGTGACTCGATGCGGTCCGCCATCAAGCAGGTGGCCTCGGGCCGTTACGGCGTAACCACCGAATATCTGG